>SXMN01000047.1 GCA_005777315.1 Verrucomicrobiales bacterium | reverse complement strand
TGAACTCGCGGCTGCCGGAAGATTTGCAGCCGGCGCTGCCGGTCAGAAGAAAAGCGGCCAGTAGTAAAAGGCAGACTCGTAACATGGAGGTGATTGTAAACGAGGTTGTCAGCCCGGCAAGCTTGCTGCAAGTTTGCCCCGAAACGGGCAATGTCCTGATGCTGCTCATCCCCTTAATCAAAATCTCGCTGCGAATAGGATCAAGAGAGCGAGGAAGAATAAGATCAGGATCAGGATCAGGACACTGCCCCCGAACGTATGCCCGACAAGTTCAAGTCCCTGCGTGGTCAGCTCCTGCTGGATGGGGGTATGCTGCACGGCTCATTCTTTCACCGCACGGTGATCCTTGTCTGCCAGCATGACGAGGACGGAGCCTTCGGGCTCGTCTTGAACAAGCCGGCCAACAGCAAGGTGGAAGAATCGATGGGGCGCGAACTGCCGGAGTCGCTGTGGGAAGAACCTTTGCTGATTGGCGGACCCGTTCAATCGGAGGCCCTGAGTTATCTGCATACGGATCAATTCATCCTCGAAGCGAACGTCATCCCCGGTCTTCATCTGGGGCATTCCATCAAAGGATTGATCGAGCTGGGAGAATCCTTCTCCCCGACGCGAAAGGTGCGTGTCTTCGCCGGCTACTCGGGATGGACCGGAGGACAACTCGAAGAAGAAATGAAGCGCAAAGCCTGGCTGACACACCCGGCTTCGCTTGAGCTGGTTTTTGAGAGAGACCCAGCGCAGCTCTGGCAGCAGATACTGCGGCTGAAGGGCTGGAAGTACGAGTTGCTGGCACAATCACCAGAAGATCTTTCCAGGAACTGATCTTCAGAGGCTTCAACTCGCACCAATGGAGTCTTTACCTGCACAGCAATTCATCCGGACCCTCGTGTGCTGAGACGAATTCGGAGCGCGGAATGCATCCGGCAGGATGCTTCCTCCCCGCGCCACTCGCCGAGCTGTTCAACGCGCTTTCCCGGTTCAAGTAATCCCGCGGGCTAAAGTCCGTGCTCCTTGGGTGCGGCTCCTCCGCGCTGCGCCTGTCCCTCCTCTGCGGTGCTGGAGCTGCGATTTCAAGGACACGCACTCGCGCGAAAAAAGCCAAGGCCAGGAGAGACGAGCTGAAACGGCTCACCCACCGGTTCCCACTCCCATCGATTGACCAGCAAGCTCAACGATGTGAATAGGCTCGGTGAGGCCGTCGGTTTCTGCGTCGATGATCACCCAGCGCGTTTGTTTCATGGAAAATCAGACCGGGAGGGAAGGCTTCGGTTCCAGCATTTTCAAGAACTCATTCTCGTCCAAAACGGCGATTCCAAGCTCTCTCGCCCTGTCAATTTTCGAACCAGCCTCATCGCCTGCCAGAACATAATCGGTCTTCTTGCTCACGGAGCTGGAGACATTGCCCCCTGCCTTCCGGATCATCGCGGAAGCTTCGTCGCGCGAAAGCGTGGGCAGGGTGCCGGTGAGCACGAAAGTCTTTCCAGAGAACAAGGGGCTTAAGGGAGTCTTGCTCACGTCAGGGTTGCCGGGTTTGATGCCGAGTTGGTGCAGCCGTGCAAGCACAGTGCGTCCAGGCTCGCTGGTAAACCAGTCCAGCACGGCTCGCGCTGCGACAGGTCCTGCGACGGCTATCGCATCGCGTGGCGCGGCATCTTTCTTCCTGGACGGCTGGGCGAAGCCTGCATTGATGAGCATTTGTCCCTCGTGATCGGCTTCGTCTTTGCGCTTGTCTTCGCGGAGGTCATGCAACTTCAGCACGCCTCGCAACAGATTTGATTGCGCAAGTTCGTTCATGGTCTCATGAAATCGCGCCAGGTCGTAAGCGGTCTGTTCGCCCACTTCCGGGATTGCCATCGCCTGAATCCAGCGGTGGAAAGGCGCCTGTTTGGCGCGCTCCAGTGCTTCAATGACCTTTACCGCGTGTTTCTCGCCAAAGATTCGCGGCTCTTCTTCCGTGCCGAGATTCAGCCTGGAGAGTTGTTCCCTGGTGAGATCGAAGAGATCTAGCGGCTCCTTCACCAGCCCGCGCTCGACAAGTTTTTCCGCCACGATGCCGCCCAAGGATTCTATATCCATCGCCTTGCGTTGGGCGAAGTATTCGATGCGGCGGGTTAATTGAGCGGGACAGCCTGCGACGTTCTGGCAGCGCAAGGCGACTTCTTCTTTATCACCGCTTGATACCTTCTCCTTCGAAATCGGCCCGCCGCATGCCGGGCACTTGCCGCCGATATGTCTGGCTAGATCGAAGACTTCAGCGCCTTCCGGTCGTTTCGCCTTCACCACCTCGAACACTTCGGGAATCACCATGCCCGCTTTGCGAATCACAACTGTGTCACCAATGCGGATGTCCTTTCGGCGGATTTCATCCTCGTTGTGCAACGTGGCGCGAGAGACGGTGGAACCTTGCACGAAGACAGGTTCGAGCTCGGCCACGGGTGTGAGCACACCGGTGCGGCCTACTTGCACGGTGATCGCTTTGAGGATGGTCTCGGCGGGAGTAATCCAGTGGATCGGCTTATGGACGACGGCATAGCCGGGCGCACGGGATTTGGCCGGGATACGGGCCCAGTCTGCGATCCGGTTCACCTTGAGAACGATGCCATCAATCTCGTAGGGCAACTGGCGCCTCAGGTCGTGCAACTCGACGTAATCGCAAACCACATTCTTGCGGTAGCAGCGAATAACCTCATCAACGTCCTGGCAAAGCCACCAATGCCGCTGCGTGGGAAAGCCAAGCTTCGATAATGTCTCAAGCATTTCAGCGTGCGTCTGAAACTCGATGCCTTCGCAAGCGCCAACAGCGTAAAACACCGCGCTGACTGGGCGCTGCGCCACGATGCGCGGATCGAGCTGCTTGAGAGTGCCGGAAGTTGCGTTGCGGGCGTTGGGAAGGGATTTTTCACCGTCGGCTTTAAGCCTTGCGTTCAAAGCCTCGAAATCCTTGATCGTCATGCAAGCTTCGCCGCGAACTTCCAGCAGCGCGGGCGGATCCTTCATTTTCAACTCCAGCGGAATCGCGCGCACGGTCCGTAGGTTGGCGGTGACGTCATCGCCGAACTGACCGTCGCCACGCGTCACGCCGAGCGCGAGTTTCCCGTGCCGGTAATGAACACTGATCGAAACCCCATCCACTTTCGGTTCCATCAAGTACTGGACATGGTCTCGTCCAAGATGTTTGCGAATGGTGGCATCAAAACTGAGCAGCTTGGAAAGCGTGTTCTCATCCTGCCGGCAACTCCGGCGGAACCAGTCTGGCTCCGCCTTTTCATCCGGTTGTTCCGCGCCCTCGATCTTTTCAAGCGAGAGCATCGGTTGAAGATGCTTCACTCGCGTGAAGCCATCGCTTGGCTCTCCGCCGACACGTTGACTGGGTGATTCAGGCGTGACCAGTTCCGGATGCAGTTTCTCGAAATCGATCAGTTCCTGGTAGAGCCGGTCATACTCGTAGTCGCTGATCTTCGGTTGGGCGAGGACGTAGTAGGCGTGATCGTGGCAGCGGATTTCTTCGCAGAGTTCGTGATGCTTTTGCAGGGGAGAATTCGTCATTGGGCCAATATCAGTGTTTAAGTGAGGTTCAAGGGAGGGGGGCGGATTGTCACCAAAATCTTTACCGTCCACGCCGCCACAGCTAGGGTTTGGCTAATGACTCCGGCAAACGTGCAGGCAAGAAGGGCCACGGTGGATGACCTCACCGCACTTCGCAAACTGTGGCATGTGGGGGGATTGCCCATTGATGCGCTTGAGAAGCGACTGCGCGAGTTCCAGATTCTCGAGACTCCGAATGGTGAACTTCTTGGGGCCGTCGGTTTGTGCATCGAAGGACAGCAGGGAATTTTGCACAGCGAAACCTATTCGCACCCGGAATTCGAAGCGGAACTCCGCTCACGGATTTGGGAGCGCGTTCAGTCTGTCGTGCGAAACCATGGACTTCTTCGTTTGTGGACCACGAACACCTCGACGTTTTGGAAATCGGAAGGGTTCCAGACTCCTGGCGAAGTGGAGATGTCAAAATGCCCTTCGGCTTCACGCGAGGCCGGACCGTGGTTCGTGCTCAAGCTTCGGGACGAAGCGCCCGTCTCTGCTTCCTTGGATCAGGAATTCCAGCTCTTCACCCGGGCGCAGCGCGAAAATAGTGAGCACTTGATACGGAAGGCCAAACTCTTCAAGAACCTTGCCTACGCAGTCCTCCTGATCCTTGTGGTGCTGGGTTTGTTGCTGGCAGCCTTGGCCGTGCTGCCCAATTCCGCATGGTCACGGATCTTCAAGAATCCAGCTCCTGCTTCGCGTCAGGGGAAGCAGTCGAAGCAGAATCCGCCCGCACCCGCAAATTCCCAGCCGTAGCCAGGACCGAAACGCTGGCGGGCCATTGGAATTTTGAAGGTGGCCCGGCCGACAACACTTCTTCTGGCGCACACCACGCGGAGTGGTTGGAGAATACCAGGTGGTTCCCGGCTACTTCCTCCGTAGAATCTTCTCCAACTCTGCGATGAAAGCCTTTGGTCCGCCGGGGGTGTATCCAACGCTCCCCAACACTTTCTGATCCTTGTTCATCAACACAATGGTCGGGATCATTCCGCTCGTGTTGTACTTTTCGGCGAGTGCATCGTTGGCTTCCTGTTGCGCTTTGCTGAGGCGCTTGCGCTGGGGGAAATCAACTTCAACGAGGATCAGGTTCTTCGTCGCGTACTCAGCGAACTCCGGTTTGGTGAAAACTTCCTTCTTCAACTTCATGCAGGGTGGGCACCAGTCGGAACCTGTGAAGTCGAGCATCACCACCTTGTTGTCCGCCTTCGCCTGTTCGAGCGCCTTTGGCAAACTGGTCAGCCATTCTGCTTCATCCTTCTTTGCCGAGGCTGCCAGCGCTGTTTGCAATGCGATCAAACCGATCATCAACGTAAAAATGTGTTTTTTCATAATGGCGATTTTCAATGGCGGCATCTCGCCGCGTGTTCTTCGACTTCAGAGGGCGTTGGTTTCTTCACGCCAGACGATTTGGCCTCCAACGATCGTCAGTGTGGCTTTGCCCTTCAGCGGCCAGTGGTAGAACGGGCTGTTGCGGGATTTGCTTTTGGTGTTTTCCGGCAAGAACGTCCACTCCTTTGCCGGATCAAAGACCGTGATGTCAGCGTCGGCGCCGACGCTCAATGTGCCTTTGGGCAGCCGGAGGAGTCGCGCGGGGGCGACGGTCAGACGCGAGATCAAATCTGGCAAAGTCATGCGGCGAGTGTGAACAAGCTGCATGAGGCACAACGCCAGCTCTGTCTCCAGGCCGGTGATGCCGAACGGCGCGTAATCAAACTCGACCTCCTTTTCGAAATCGCAGTGCGGCGCATGGTCGCTTCCGATGATTTCGATCGTGCCATCCACGATCCCTTCAAGGATGGCGTCCCGGTCGGCGGCTGAACGGAGCGGGGGATTCATCTTGAAGTTCGTGTCGTAGCTTGGCCACTTCGGGAGCTTCTCCAGGGAAGGCATCGGATTCAGCAGTCCTTTACCGTCGTTGTTCCAAAACTCGTCGCTTCCTGCGAGCGTGGCATCGGTCAGGGTGAAATGATGAGGACAGGCTTCTCCAGAAATCCGGATGCCGCGCCGTCTTGCTTCGCGCAGAATATGCACGCTGCCGGCCGAGCTCAAATGCTGGCAGTGGACATGCGCACCGGTCAGTTCAGAGAGCAGGACGTTGCGGGCAACGATGGCTTCCTCACCGATCGCGGGCCAGCCGCGCAATCCGAGCACTGTGCTCCAATAGCCCTCGTGGGCCACTCCGTCGCTGACCAGCGAGTAATCCTGACAATGATCCAGCACGGGCAGATCCCACATTCGCACGTACTCCAGCGCCCTTCGCATGAGTTCATTGCTCTGAATGCAGTGGCCATCATCCGTGATGGCGACCACGCCCGCCTGTCTGAGCGATCCGATGGGAGCCAGTTCCTCGCCCCCAATTCCTTTCGTGATGGCTCCGGTGATGAAAACATTTACCAGGCCCTCGCGCGCGGCCCTTTCGTGAATGAGGGCCACGGTGCCGACATTGTCGATTGATGGGGACGTGTTGGGCATGCACACCACGGATGTAAACCCACCAAACGCCGCCGCAGCCGTGCCCGTCGCGATCGTTTCCTTCGCTGACTGGCCGGGCTCACGCAAGTGAATATGCGAGTCGATCAACCCAGGGCATACGATCTGTCCGGAAACGTTGATGCGGATTGTATCCGCTCCTACAGCGCGTCCGGCGTCTCCACCGATGGCCGCGATCTTGCCGTCACGAACGAAAACATCGGCATTGATATCGAACTTGTTGGCTGGGTCGATCACGCGGCCGTGGCTGAGCAGCAGAGAACTCATGTGGCGGGCGATACTACGCAGCTGTGTTGACAACGCAAGTATGGCAAGTCACATTTGGCCCCGGTTGCGGGTGTAGCTTAGTGGTAAAGTTCCAGCCTTCCAAGCTGGCCAT
>SXMN01000046.1 GCA_005777315.1 Verrucomicrobiales bacterium | reverse complement strand
GGGCAATCCTGCCAACATTTGATCCGCATGCGCGATGGACATGCGCCAATCCAATCAGAGTCCACAGCGGCGCGCCACCAAATTCATTCCATCTCCTTGCCCTCAAACTTCATTCCACCCTCCTTGTCGAGGGCCATGGTAATCGGGCTATTGTCATTGCTTTGGATGTGGCGAGCAATCTTGAACGAAATTCCGAGGGCAGCCAGCACGACGCACCTCTCAATCCGGCAGCAGACCGGTGGCATCCATGCTCCACAGGCGTCCTTCGCCGCTGGTTCGTTCGCGGATGAGCAATCGCCCCCCAGCGGCCTTGATCGAGCCGACCCCCGTGAAGTCTTTGGGAATCTTTAGCAGAAACGCAGTGTAACTTTTGGAGATTGTTTCTCCAGCGTCGAGATGCTCGAACAATTGTCGATCCCAGATCCGGCCTTTCTTGACGAGGATCGGAAAGGGTTGGTGCAAACCGGTGGTTCCAAATTCGAGTCCCCGAGCAGCGGGCTTGTCGTCGCGGACATCGCGCCAGAGACTGACCCACGGATAATCGGAAGTTTTCCAGACATATCCAATCAGCAGTCCCAGCGAGGGCGTGGCAGCCGTTACCCAGCCAATGCTGTCGTCGATGGCGTATGAAACGACATTCGGATTCGGGTCGCTCGTCAAATGGCGCAGGTTCACCGCCTGACCATCGAGGTTCAATGCTTGCGGCCAGAAGGATGAGGGTTCTTCTGGAGTCGGCAACGTTCCTCCCTGGGCAAACCCGCGACGACCGTTGCAATCGACCAGGGTATCCTCGGTCAGGAATGGCGGCCCAACGGTCGGGTGTTGAACGGCGTTGTAGATCCTGCCGAGAGCACCTTCGTTCTTGATCTCTTCACGAATACTGAAGACTGGAGAGGTTGCAGACATGCGAACAGTTCTGCGGATCGACAAGCCGGCCATCGGAAGTTTTGCGGCCATTTCGCCTTCGACAAAACTTTCGCGAGTCGTGGCGTCGCGCAGCAGCCGCCATTCGACGTTCGCTGCTTCACCATGATAAGGCATTCCACGGCTGCCTTCCGCTTCGGAAGGCGGTCCCCATCGGTCCAGGCAGAGGAAATGTCCGAAACCGCGAACGGCGGTGTCGCCGGCCTTTGGAGTAGCCCAATTCAGCGGATTCGTATCTTCGCCTTTGAAACGAAAATCGCCGATGGCGCCTCCGGAAAGATCGACCACCACGCGAGCGGAGGAATTCTCGAACACCAGCGACTTGCGGCCATTGATCATTTGCTGGCCGTGACATGTCAGGCTGCCGGCCATCAGACACAATGTCATAACGACTCGCACTATAGCTTGGAACACCGAGCATCGCTCGGCCCGAAAACGAGGTGAGAAGCAAAGGCCGAGCAATGCTCGGTGCTCCACGTCCTGCGCACGTCCATGCCATCCACCGAAGACGAGGCGTTGGTGCTCTTTCATAGGGCCGCTCACTTTGTGATTCCTTTGACCTGCATCCGCAGGGTGTAAACACTCTTGCTCGCGGTGACGAACAGCGTCTGGCGATCCGTGCCACCAAAGGCGACATTCGCGGTCCATGGTTCCGGAATCGCGATCTGTTCAATCTTCGTTCCCTTGCGGTCGAAGACAGTCACGCCTTTGCCGGTAAGGTAAACATTGCCCTTGTTGTCGATGGTCATTCCGTCCGAACCCAGCTCACAGAAAAGCCGCTTGTTTTCCAAGGAGCCGTCCTTGCGGATGTCGTAGGCGTATGTCTTGCGCGCGCCAATGTCCGATACGTAGAGAGTCTTTCCATTCGGCGTCCCGATGATTCCATTCGGTTGCTTCAAGTCGTCCGCCACCCGGGTGAGGGTCTTGCGATCACGCGACAGGAAATAGACGTGCTCGCCACTCTGCTCCGTCGGGCCGCGCTTCCAGTAGGGCCGTTTGTAGAACGGGTCGGTGAAGTAAAGAGCGTTATCGGGCCGCACCCAGACATCGTTCGGGCCATTGAGCAGTTTGCCCTGGTAGTTCTCGACGAGGACCGTGGCTTTCCCATCCGGCGTGATGGACCACAGCTCGTTCTTTTCGTCAGCACAGGCGAGCAGATTGTCTTTCCGGTCGAAGTACATTCCGTTCGCGCGTCCGGCGGGTTGCTTGAAGGTCGTGATCGTGCCATCCGTGGCATTCCATTTCATGATGCGGTCATTGGGTTGATCGGTGAAAAAGACATTGCCGCGCCGGTCCACGGCGGGGCCTTCCGTGAATTCGAATGTGCTGGCGATTTTCTGAACAGTGGCACCGGAAGCGATGATGCTCTTGTGATCTGCGGCTCGAACGAATTGAGAAAGGCAGCAGGCCGAGACGAAGAGGAGTGGGAGTAAGGGATTCATTTGGATAGTTGTTTCAAGGGACGTTTCCCGGACCATAGGGAAAACGGAGCGCAGCGTCAAAGCACGGTTGCAATGGATGATATCGTTGTGGAACCGGAAAAGGCTCGCTTGTCCCGATCCGGAGTGTTTGCTAGGTTTCATCGCTGCTGGAGACGCAAACTTCCGGCGGCTTGGACAACATCAAATACCAATTCTGAACATTATGGCTCACGAACTAGCCCATCTACCGTATCCGAAAGAAGCTTTGGAACCTCACATCGACGCGCAGACGATGGAGATTCATCACGGCAAACATCACAATGCCTACGTCACCAACCTGAACAAGGCCATCGCCGGCAACGCAGCCCTTGAAGCCAAGTCCATTGACGCGCTCATCGCTGATCTCTCTTCAGTTCCGGAAGGTATTCGCGGTCCCGTGCGCAACAACGGTGGAGGTCATTGGAACCACACTTTTTTCTGGAAGCTCATGGCGCCAAACGCGGGCGGCGCTCCGACCGGCACGCTGGCGGACGATATCAACGCCACGTTCGGAAGCTTCGATGCGTTCAAGGAAAAGTTCGAGTCAGCGGGCATCGGGCGGTTTGGCAGTGGTTGGGCGTGGCTCGTTGTCAATGGCGGCAAGCTCGAAATTGTCTCCACGCCGAACCAAGACAATCCGCTCATGGGCAAAGCCATCGCTGGCTGCGAGGGTAAACCTGTCATCGGTTGCGATGTGTGGGAGCATGCCTACTATCTCAAGTACCAGAACTTGCGCGCGAATTACCTCAAGGCATGGTGGAATGTGGTGAACTGGGCCGAGGCTGCCAAGAATTACGCAGCTGCTGGGAAGTAAAATAGTCGGACGATGACCGGTCTGCGGGCGCATTGGCTTGTGGAGTCAGTGCGCCCTTTTTGTTTTCGGAATCGCAATCTCCAGATCGTGGCAGGGCAGGAATCGGAGAGCTGTCTGTCCAACCGCGATGAGTCATTTCTCTCGTCTCTTGAGCTTTGTCGGCAGTGACCTCCTGATCTGGACTTCAGTCGCGTTTGGAGGAACCCAACCCTGCTGCCTGGCGAGTGACAGTGCGTTATCGAACTCCTGTCGAATGCGGTGCCGCTGATCTGAGGTGCATTTTGGATTATCAAGAATCCGCACCAGACAGAAGAATGCAGCGTAAGTTTCGCGACGTTCCCAATAGATCTCCGACAGCAGGTAGTTCCCTTCGTAATGCCCCGGGTCTTTCTCCAGTTCGGTCAACGCCATCTCAATGGCTTCGTCCATGCGTCCGACCTTTCGTGCATGCCGCGCACCGGAAAGATCCGGATGAGGCGAACCCAATGAGTTGAATGCCGTCAAGAATGAGGTCGAGGCATGGCTGATGGTGTTGGAAAGTACCGGCGCAACGCCGAACGCCTCCAGGCCGATTAGGAAAGGCATGAATGGACCGAAGTAATGCCCGAAGAAACTCGCCAGAACGGCATAGCCCGTCAGCCAGATCATCAGCTTCAACTCGTAAGGTGAGTGAGCTTGCCTTCGGTGATTGAACCAGAAGGCAAGCCAGCCCGCCGCTGCAATTCCGAGGAAGATGAACGAGGCGTCGAGCACTCCTCCTGCGAAGGCCAGATGCGGGGCTGCAAACACGTGGTTGATCATGCGTCAGTCCTGGCAATGGAGCAAGATGCGGATGGCTTCTTGAAGAGGGATGAGAAATGCATGCATGGATACGGATTCTGTCGGCCTTGGATCGATGACACCGAGAAACTTCACGCTCAGCGTTTCAGCTTTCATCATTTCAGCTTTTGAAATAGGAATCGTCCATGAACATCACCCGCAGGAAATCAATCTCGCTCTGTTTTTGTCTCATCGGGCTGCTGGGGCTTCCTGGCTGCGTGACAATAGATCCTCGCGCCGACAGGGAAAATCCCGGACGGGAGGGCAATGGCAAATTCACCATTGGGCCGGAATACAAGATCGACCGCGATCTCACCGCCCTCGGAAATCCGAAGGGCAAACACTTTGAGTTCTCCATGAGGCTTGCTGACAGCAAAATTTTCCGCGGCGATGACAAGACGTTGGAGCCGGCGAAGAAGGCTGTGAGAAAAGAACGAAAGATTTTCGTTTATGTGCCGGCAGCCTACAAGAACGGCACGGCTGCGCCCGTTCTCGTGATCCATGACGGCCCCGGGCAGATGAAACTTGTCCGCAACGCACTCGACAACCTCACGATTTCGAAAGACCCGAACCGTAAGCTTCCACCGTTCGTTGCCATCGCCGTGGAGAACGGAGGCAATGACGGCAAGAACAGCGAGCGCGGTCTCGAATACGACACCATGTCCGACCGGCTCGCCCGTTTCATCAATGACGAAGTCTTTCCGGCTGTGCTGGCGAATGCAGACATCAAGGCTGCCTATCCAAAGCTGGCATTCACCTCAAATCCATGGGGCCGGGCTGTGCTCGGGTGCAGTTCGGGCGGCGCTGCGGCATTGAGCATGGCGTGGTTTCGACCTGATCTGTTCCGTCGCGTGCTCGCCTATTCCGGCACGTTCGTCGATCAGCAGGATGACGACGCACCCGAGGAGTCGAAATACCCGCTCGGTGCCTGGGAATATCACTCGAGTATGAAACTTATCCAAACGAGAGAGAAGCAGCCGCTCCGCATTTTCACGCACGTCTCCGAAAATGATCTGCGCGCCAAAGATCCCGAGAGCACCTTTCACAACTGGGTGATGGCGGGCGAACGCACCGCCGCCGCTCTTGAAGGCAAGGGCTATGATTACCGCTATGTGTTCAGCCTCGCGACCCGTCACTGCGATGCTCGCGTTTTCGAGCAAACCATGGCCGACTCGTTGATCTGGATCTGGCGAGGCTACCACGCCGAATAGTCCGCACCCTGGATCGACACGAATCGAAGCTGACACTTGCTGATTTGTGCTTGGTGAAAGCGGAAAAGTAGTTGATGGGCGAGTGGTCTGCGAAGCAGCGACCATGCACCTGGCCGCCGCCGCGAACCGGGCGCTTAGGTTGCGCTAAGGAACTGGGCTGGCCACTGAAGGCTTATCCGCCATATTGCGATAATGACGCGAGTATTCCCGTGAATTTCAGGGACGCTCTGAGCCCAGATTCTGCGCTTCAAGCAGCCGAGCATCGACAGGGTTGATGGAAATATCCCGATGAAACATGTCACATCTGAAGCACCATCCTCACGGAACCCTTGGGAATCGCGGCGATGACGCGATTGTGCAAAATTTCTGAAAAAAAGCTTGCCGGAAACACCTCAACTTTTAACCTAACAACTCGGAAGCAGGCACAACATATAGTGCTTACCACTTTTGAACCAACAACTAATTGGGTATCCAAGCCAAAAGAGATTCTGTCTGTTTCGTTAAAGACTTAGCCTTTGGACCGAAGCCCGCCACATCAACCCCAAAGCGATATTCGCCATTTAATCCAGGACAAGTATGATTGACGCCGCCGATCAAGTCATGCCAGCACGCACCCCCAAAACCTCTCGTGGCTCAGGCAAAGTCCCCGCCCGTCGGACCAGCGCTCGTCCAGTGCCCGCCACCGCCCGAAAAACGCTCCAACTCAAACGCGTATTCAGTGACGCCACCAAGGATCCGTTCGATCAGATTGAATGGGACCGTCGCACCGCTGAGATCACCGACGATTCGGGCAAGGTGATTTTCAAGCAGGAAAACGTTGAAGTTCCAAAGTCGTGGTCCGTGCTGGCCACCAAGGTTGTCGTCTCGAAGTATTTTTACGGCGAACAGAACACTCCCGAGCGCGAGACCAGCGTCCGGCAGTTGATTCACCGCGTCACCCGCACGATTGCTGATTGGGGTGTCGCCGATGGTTACTTCACGAAAGAGCAGGGGGAGGTTTTCTACGATGAGCTGACGTGGCTTTGCGTCAATCAGTATGGCGCATTTAACTCACCCGTGTGGTTCAATGTCGGGTTGTACCACCAGTACGGTGTGGGCAAGGATTCTGCGAAAGGCAATTGGTACTTCAATCGCAAGACCGAGGAGGCGCAGCGCGCCCAGACTCAGTACGAATACCCGCAGGGCAGCGCCTGCTTCATTCAATCGGTCGAAGACAACATGGAGTCCATCATGCATCTGGCCTACTCGGAGGCCATGCTCTTCAAGTATGGATCGGGCACTGGTACAGACCTTTCGCCCATCCGGTCCAGCAAGGAGAAACTCAGTGGAGGCGGTCGCCCCAGTGGTCCTCTTTCCTTCCTCAAAGTTTATGATCAGGTCGCCAACGTGGTGAAGTCCGGGGGCAAGACACGCCGTGCCGCCAAGATGAATACGCTGCGCGACTGGCATGGTGACATCGAGGAATTCATCGACAGCAAACAAAAGGAAGAGAAGAAGGCATGGGCGCTCATAGAGCAGGGCTACGACGGCTCGTTCAACGGCGAGGCCTACGGCAGTGTGATGTACCAGAACGAAAACCTCTCCGTTCGCGTCAGTGACGAATTCATGCAAGCCGCTGTGGACGGTCGTGAGTGGTGGACCCGTTCCACCACGTCTGGAAAGCCGTTGCAAAAGAAAGATGCAAGCACGCTTCTGGACCGCATTGCGGAAGGCACATGGATTTGCGGCGACCCGGGACTGCAGTACGATGGAGCCATTCAAAAATGGCACACTTGCAAGGGCACCGAGCCGATTCACTCCACCAATCCATGCAGCGAGTACGTGTTCCTCAACAACACCGCGTGCAACCTGGCTTCGTTGAACCTGATGAAGTTCAAGCGCGAGGATGGCGTCTTCGACGTGGAGCGATTCAAGGCAGCCGTCCGCATCTACATCACCGCGCAGGAGATTCTCGTGGACAACGCCAGCTATCCCACGAAAGACATCGCGGAGAACTCCCATGTGTTCCGGACCCTTGGACTCGGTTACGCAAATCTCGGCTCATTGATCATGAGCTACGGCCTTTCCTACGACAGCGACGAGGGGCGTGCCCTTGCGGGTGCAATCACGGCCATCATGACGGGCCACGCTTATGAGCAATCCGCGAACATCGCCGGCATTATGTCTGCGTTCCCCGGCTACGCCAACTCGCGTTGCTCGGGAGTCAAGAAGACGGTCGCCCCTGACAATGTTGAATCCACGTTTGGTGTGATCAGGCAGCACCGCGCCGCCGTTGAGCAGATCCAACCCAGCAAGGACTTCAATTACCTCAAGGACGAAGCTCGTCAGAGCTGGAATGGCGCGCTCACTTTGGGCCAGAAGCACGGCTACCGCAATGCACAGGTAACCGTGCTCGCTCCCACCGGGACAATCGCCTTCCTGATGGATTGCGACACCACCGGCGTGGAACCTGACATTGCGCTGGTGAAGTACAAACTCCTCGCCGGCGGCGGAATGTTGAAAATCGTCAATCGCACGGTGCCGGAAGCCTTGGAGAACCTCGGCTATTCGCAAGCGGAGATCGGCCGCATCGTTGCCCATATCGAGAAGTACGAAACCATCGAGGACATCACCGAAGAGGACGGCAACTGGGTCAAGAGCGGCCTCAAACCCGAACACATCAGCGTGTTCGACTGCGCCTTCAAAGCGCACCGAGGCCGCCGAAGCATCCATTACATGGCGCATCTGAAAATGATGGCCGCCGCGCAACCATTCATCAGCGGTGCCATCTCCAAGACAGTGAACCTGCCAAATGAAGCTTCGATTGGCGATATCCGCACCGCCTACATCGAAGCGTGGAAGATGGGGCTGAAATGCGTAGCCATCTATCGCGATGGCTCCAAGCGCTCCCAGCCCCTCAACACCAAGCGAACCAACGAAGGAGTTGATGCCAAGACGGAGATTCAGGCCCAGGAGGCGCATGTCAAGGAGCTGGAAACCCAGATCGCCGAACTCAACCTCGATGTCGAGCATCTGCGCGCCGAGGCAGGCAAACCCCTTCGCCGCCGACTGCCCGAGACGCGCACGGCGCTCACACACAAGTTCGACATCGCCGGGCACGAAGGCTATCTCACCGTGGGTTTGTTCGAGGACAGCCGACCTGGCGAACTCTTCGTCACCATGGCCAAGGAGGGTTCCACGATTGGCGGCTTGATGGACAGCATCGGAGCGCTGACTTCGATGGCTCTGCAGTACGGCGTGCCTCTGGAAGCACTGCTAAAGAAGTTCGCACACCAGCGATTTGAGCCAAGCGGTTTCACCAAGAATCCAGATATCCGCAGCGCTTCCTCGATCACGGATTACGTCTTCCGTTGGATGGCCAACCAGTTTATTCCAGGCTACCGGGAAGCCAACTCTCCCAACGCCGGCCAGCCGGAACTCGCCATTCCCGGTCTCATCGACGAACTCAAAAAAAAAATGAACCGGCCAGTCTCTGACCTCGCGCTGTCGGAGGAAGCCGAGAGCGCCATGGTGGTCGGTGCGGCCAAACCCGCTCCATCGAAGGCGACAAACTCAGCTCCGATCAGCATCAGGACTGACTATAAAGTGTTTCCCAGCGCGTTTCAAAACCAGAGCGATGCGCCGACATGTCCGACGTGCGGTCACATTGCCGTGCGTAACGGCGCCTGCTTCAAGTGCCTCAATTGTGGTGAGAGCCTTGGTTGCTCCTGATCACTAATCATCCGCCAGTCCTTCGACAAACCACGGCCTCCTGCCGTGGTTTGTCATTTTGGGAGCAAACATTAGTCAACGCGAATTGGGAGAATCGGTAGAGCAGGCAGGAGAACGACGGTCATTGGCCTGCGCGCCTCTGACTCCGTCTTCTCCTGCCAATCATGCACGCCGTGTTCTCATCAGGGTTAACGAGGACTCTCACCTCTCTGCAGAATAAATCCCGCGCTCCGGTACCAGGCTCGACCACGCCCAGTCATGAGGTCTGCCCGTCGCTGACAACTTCGGGAGACATCGCACTCGTCGGATCGCAAATCCCCGCGGTCCAACGCTCGGTTTGGAAAGTCCGGGTCATCTGCCAGGCGCATCACTCGAAGCTTCTCCGGCGTCCTCGAGAATAACGTCGCTGGCTTTCTCACTGATCATGTAGATGGGAGTGACGATGAAGTAGCCGGGGATGCGGGGGAATACCGATGCATCCACGACGCGCAGGTTCTTCGTGCCGCGCACTCGAAATTTCCCGTCCAGCACCGCCATCTCATCCTTCTCGCTGCCGATCTTGCAAGTCCCGCAGGCATGGTGGCCCCAGGCTTCATTCTTGATCCAGGTGCGCAGCGCCTCGTCCGTTGCATGTTCGCGACCGGGCAGGACTTCATTGCGCGTGATGAACCTTGCGTGGCTCGTGATGCGCCGGACAAATTTCACTCCTTCAACCACCGCCTCCAGGTCGTCGCCAGAGGCATCATTCCCTTCCTCAAAGTAGTGGAAATTGATCTCCGGGACATCGCGTGGGTCCGGCGAACGCAGCGTGACGCTTCCTCCGGTGTTGCGTGTGTGTGCCTTGAGGATGGCCCAGGTGAACAAACTCTTCTTGCGGACCGACCAGTGCGAGTAACCGGGAAAGTAGCCTTTGAAGAATCCAGGAATCCCGAAGATGAAAAGATCCGGCTCGCGGCCATCCTGCTTGGAGCGTTTCACGATGCCGATGCTTCCGCCATTGCTGGTGTACAGGCCTTTCTTGCTTTCCAGCCATTGTGCCATCGATGGGTCCGGCGGATCGCTCGGCTCCGGTACTTTGAAATTTCCTTCGAGCAAGGTCGGAAAATCCGCCTGCATTTCACTCACCACGCAGACTTCGTAGCGGTCTTGAAGATTTCGCCCCACACCGGGCAGGGGCACGCGAACCGGGATGTTGAACTTCTCCAACTGTTCCTTTGGTCCTATGCCCGAAAGCATCAGCAATTGAGGCGTGTTGAACGCGCCGCCGCACAGGATGACCTCCCGCCGGGCTGACACGGTGCGAAGGACGCCCGGCGCCCCCGCCGGGCCGGCTTGCGGATCAGCTCGATAAAGATGCGCACCTTCCAGGTACTCGACACCCGTGGCGCGGTTGTGTTCGTCCAGAAGCACCCGTGTGGCGAGGGCATTTGTCCGGACCGTCAATTTGCAGCGGGCATCCTGCTGTACCGCCCGGACACGTTCGCGTGCGCCCGCACGCTTGCCGTTCTTCACGGAAATGGGGATGAAGAAAACACCTTCCCTGCCACTTTGAGCCATCCGCCAGTCGTTGGGATCCAGGTGGCCCATCAGTCCATCGATCGCGCTCTCACCATAAAACACCAGCCGCTGAATCAACTGCGCCAGATCTCTGGCGATCTGACGGAAGTTGAACAGGCCGTCTGAACGGGCCGCGCGAAATGCCGCCGCGATCATTCGTAAAAGCTTGAAGTCATTTAAGCCCAGCGACGGATCAGGCCCGGTAGTGGCGAGCCATCCCTCGAAACCGTGCCGGCTCGAACGGCCCGGCGTCAAGGGAGCGAGCAAACGGATCAACCATAGCAGCATCGCCCGCAGCCAGTTCCTGGGGTAGCCACCCGGCGGCAGGACATAGCCGCAGGATTCCAGGCGTTCAAAAAATCCGCGCATCACTCCGCTGCGCCAGGATGAGTCGCCAGTAATCTCGGCAATGTGGTCCCAACCGCTGTTGCCGGGGTAAACCGTGATCATTGCATTATGCGCCGTGCATCCGCCAAGAGTGCCCGCGCGGGGATAAAAAATTCCATCGTGCGCCTCGTCGTACTTGCTGTCTTTTTGCTGGCGTGCCTTGTCCGCGTAATGCTTGACGAAGAAACTCCACGACATTTCCGGATCCTCGGAGGCGATCGGATGAAACGCGGGCACCGAATAGCTCAAGCCCTCGTGGTCCCCGCCCGCTTCCAGCAGCAGCACGGAATGTCCAGCCAGGGCCAGGTTGGCCGCAAGCGGACCGCCACCCGCGCCCGACCCAACGACTATGTAGTCAAAAATCGTCTGAGCATCCTTCAAAGTGTTCATTTTGGTGCTTCGTTGCCAAAGGGATTCCGGATTGGTGAGAGGCTCCCTTCCCCCATGCTCGCGGACATTAAACAGGAGCCGTCTTGTTGGTCATTGGGGTTCTGCGCCGATCTCACTTCCCGCCGCTTCTCGCCGGGCTGCGAGCTTTCGAACTTTCTCCAGGAAGACTTCATCGTGAAATGGGGCTTCCGGGGCAATCATCCAAACTCATATCGCGCCGGCTGAATGCAGCGAGGCTACTGGAGCGACATCCGCTGTCAAGGCACCGGGGCATTTTGCTTGGATGGGAAATCAATCCTCCTGTTGCAGAATCACTGAAGCGCGGCTAAATGTCTCCATGCTCTTCCGCATCCAACGTGGCTCCAGGACAACCACTCCCGCTTTTTTACCAGCGAGTCACGGAGCCCGTCCGTCCGTTTTCACCGTTCAGAACTGCCCGGCGATGATCAGCATCTGGTTCAGCCTTCTAGTGATTGGCACCTTAAGTATCGAGACGGCGAAGGCTGGAGAGCTTGAGGATGCGCAGAAACTTTATCTGTCCGGCGATTACACCGAGTGTGCGAGCAAGGCTGGGCAGGCCATTGGAAAAAAGTTGCGGAGTGAAGAATGGCCGCTCCTGCAGATCCAGGCATTGCTTGCCATCGGCAGATACCCGGAAGCTCTCACAGTGACCACCAATGCGCTGGATGCGCAACCGGTAAGCCTGCGATTGCGTCTCCTGGCTCGCGAAGTGTTTCTACAGAATGGACGGGTGAATCGGGCCAAGGAGATGCTCGACGAGATCAACCAATTAGGAAGCGCACGGAGCTGGTCATATACCGATCCCAAGGGACTTGTTGCGCTGGGAAGCGCCGCGTTGCTCATGGGGGCCGACCCGAAGCTGGTGCTGGAGAATTTTTTCAATCGCGCCCGAACGGCCGATCCGCAGTACCGTGAAGCCCACCTCGCCATCGGGAACCTGGCGCTTGCCAAATACGATGATGCACTGGCGGCAAAGACCTTTCAGGAAGCGGCCAAGACCCTCAAAGATGATCCTGATATCCAGCATGGCCTGGCCAGGGGGCTCGCCTCGGGGGATCGGACGAAGATGGTTGAAGCCATTGAGTCCGCCCTTGCCCAAAACAAGCGCCACACGCCGAGTCTGCTGCTCAAGGTCGATCACATGATCGATGCAGAGCAGTACGAAATTGCGGACAAACTGCTCGACGAAGTTTTCGCAGTGAATCCGGACCATCCCGAAGGGTGGGCATACCGGGCCGTGCTAGCACACGTACGGAGCAAGCCGGATGAAGAACAGGTAGCTCGCGGCAAGGGATTGAAGCATTGGAAGTCTAATCCTCAGGTGGATTACCTGATCGGCCTCAAGCTCTCGCAGAAATACCGTTTCAAGGAAGGCGCCGCCTACCAGCGCCGCGCCCTGGCATCAAACCCGGAGCACAATTCCTCACGGATTCAACTGGCCCAGGATCTCCTGCGCTTGGGAGAGGAATCGGAAGGATGGGCTCTGGCGGAAGCGGTGCATCAGGCGGACGCCTACGACGTGGTGGCCTACAACCTGGTCACCCTTCGGGACACGGTCGCGAAGTACCAGTTCGTGACGAATGAAACCTTCTCGCTACACATGACGGCGCACGAAGCTGGTGTGTACGGGGCGCGTGCATTGGACCTGCTCGGGCGAGCCCGTGGGACGCTTCTGGCCAAGTACGAGCACAAACTCGACAAACGCACCCAGGTCGAGATTTTCCCGGAACAGAAGGATTTTGCGATCCGCACTTTCACAATGCCGGGAGGCGATGGATTTCTTGCGGTCTGCTTTGGCGACGTTATCACGGCCAACAGCCCAGCTTCACTCAATGGCAACGCCAACTGGCAGGCCGTTCTCTGGCACGAGTTCTGTCACGTGGTGACGCTGGGCATCACGAAAAACAAGATGCCCCGATGGTTGAGCGAGGGCATCTCGGTGTTCGAGGAGCGGCAGGCTAATCCCGCGTGGGGGCAGAGCATGACTCCCAAGTATCGCGAGATGATCCTCGGCGGTGAACTGACTCCCGTGGGCAAATTGAGCGCCGCGTTCCTGACCGCCAAGACGCCCATGCACGTCCAGTTCGCCTACTACCAATCTTCACTCGTCGTCGAGTATCTGGTGCAAAAGTTCGGGCTGGCGCCATTGAAGCAAATCCTGCGTGATCTTGGCGACGGCATCGACATCAACGCCGCGATCACCAAAAACACCGCGCCCATCGATCAGATTGAAAAGGAATTTGCCGCGTTTGCCCGGGAACGCGCGGAGAAGTTCGGTGGAGAACTGGATTGGACCAAGACACAGGGCAGAGCGGCTGCCGGAGCTGAATTCAGCCTCGAATTGCATCCAAAGAATTTCTACCGCCTCACGGGCGAAGCGAAGAAACTCCTGACAGCGAAGAAATGGGAGGAGGCGAAAGTGCCTCTGCAAACACTGCTCGACAATTATCCGGATTCAACCGGTGCCGACAACGCCTACTCATTGCTCGCCGTGGCGCATAGGGGCCTGAAGGAAACCGCCCGGGAGAACGAAATCTTGTCGCGGCTGGCTGTGATCGATCCGACGGCGACGGACGCTTACGCCCGGCTCATGGACATGGGCGTTCAAAACAAGGATTGGGACGCCGTTTCACTCAACGCCGAAAGGTTTCTGGCCGTCAATCCATTGCTGCCCGCGCCTCATCAACACCTTGGCCGCGCCAGCGAAGAACTCAAGCAACCCAAAGCCGCCATCGCCGCCTACGAAACGTTGCTGAAGCTGGACCCGGCAGATCCGGCGGACGTTCACTTCAGACTTGCTCGATTGCAACATCAGGTCGGAGATCCTGCGGCAAAGCGGCATGTCCTCCAGTCTCTCGAGGATGCGCCACGTTACAGGGAGGCGCTGAAACTCCTGTTGGAATTGCAGAACCAGCCTGCTGATGCGACGCCCCATGCGAAGCCAGCCGCCAACTGAACGGGCGCCCGCTGAAGGCACTTACTCAACGCGGGCTTCGCCTTTGCCTTTCAGCACTTCGCCAATGATCCACGCGGGGTGCTTTGCTGCCCGAATGAAGCGCAGCACGGCATCGGCTTGCCCGGGGTTCACGATAGCAACCATGCCGATGCCCATGTTGAACACCTGGTAGAGCTCCGATTCTTCAACACCGCCACGCCGTTGCAGCATCTCGAAGATCGGCAGCATCTCCCACGAGCCTTTCCGGATCAGAACGTCACAGCGGGATGGCAGAACGCGAGGGATGTTGTCGATAAACCCACCACCTGTGATGTGAGCGAACGCTTTGACCGGCAGCCCTGCGCTCCGGGCATCGTGCTTCGCGTTGAATCGTTTGAGCAACGCCTGCACGAGCGGTCCATAACTCACATGCACCTTGAGCAATTCGTCGCCGAGGGTGTTGCCCAGTTCCGGCACGCGGCTCGAAGGCTTGAGTTTCAGTTTGTCGAAGAAGATTTTGCGCGCCAGGGAATAGCCGTTCGTATGAAGGCCGCTCGACGCGATGCCGATCACCACATCCCCGCGCCGAACCGTCCGTTGGCCATTGAGCATCCGGGATTTCTCGACGACGCCAACGATTGTTCCGCTCAGGTCATATTCGCCCTTCTGGTAAAAGCCCGGCATCTGCGCCGTTTCGCCGCCAATGAGCGCGCAACCGTTCTCGGAACAGGCCCGGGCAAAGCCCTGGATGATCTCCGTGAACACGTGCGGTTCAAGCTTGCCGGTTCCCAGGTAGTCCAGGAAGAAAAGTGGTTCCGCCCCCAGCACCGCGATGTCGTTGACGCAATGATTGACCAGGTCCGCGCCGATGGTGTCGTGTCGGTCCATCGCGAAGGCGATTTTGAGCTTTGTGCCAACTCCATCGACTGAACTGACAAGCACCGGCTGTCGATGGCGCTTCAGGTCCAGCGCGAACAATCCACCGAAGCCGCCCACTTTCCCCATCACTTCGCGGCGATGTGTTGACGCGAGCAACTGGGGCAATGTGGCTTTGACACGGTTGCCGAGATCGATGTCCACTCCGGCGGCGGCGTAGGCTTTCTGTTTCATTCAGGGGCGCGATACTGCTGAGGAGCTTTCGCGGCGTCTAGCTCGAATCTTCCTCGACTTGCAGAGAGTAATTCCATCTTCTGGCCCCAGGATTACGAGCCGTTCGAGCGCCCGCAGCCACGCATGAATCCGTACGAAGAAATCATCGAAGGTGAAGCTCTGTTGCGCCAGGCACCCGATGGGCGGCACGAGGCGATCTGCGCTCGATTGCACGATTGCATGGCCCGCTGCACGTCGGAATTGTCCAGCACACGGTTGCTTGATCCTCGATCGATTGTTCAGATCGCAACAGGAACCATGCTGCGGCCTGATCTCGCTCTCGTCACCTCGGCGACAGGCAAGCTCTGGCTCGCCGTGGAAATCGTCAGCGCCGGTGATCACAGAATCGATACCGTTCGTAAGAAATCCATCTACGAGGACATGAAACTCCCGCGCCTTTGGATGATCGACCCACGTTATGACAACCTTGAAGTCTATCACGTCACAGAGTACGGGCTGGCCCTGAAACACATCTTTGCGCAGCGCGAAACCCTCACGGAAACCCTCCTGCCGGGCTTTAGCCTTACGTTGGCACATTTGTTCGGGCTGAATCCCGCATGATCCCAGCGGTTCGAATTCAAAGGGGATCTCCAAAAATTGTGAACCATATCCTGACTCCGCCTCTTGCCCTCACGACAATCCCAACCTAACGATTCTTACGTGCAAAATGATGACTGCTCCAACGTCACCCTGATCGTTGTCGGGCACGGTGCCACGTCCAATCCCGACTCGGAGCGTCCGGTCTTCCAACACGCGGCGGAAGTGCGTCGGCGTGGCATCTTTGGCGCGGTCCGGGAGGCATTTTGGAAGCAGCAGCCGTTGGTGACATCCGTGGCGGCGGAGGCTTCGACGCCACGGATTGTCGTTGTGCCAATGTTCGTCAGTGAAGGTTATTTCACCGAGGAAGTGATCCCGGAAGCACTCGGTTTCAAAAGACAGGGAGAGGATGGTTTCTCGAGAGTTCAGCGACGGGGGGAACAAACACTTTATTACAGCCGTCCCGTGGGCACTCATGAGTCAATGACCAAAGTAATCCTCGCGCGGGCCACTGGTATTCTCGAACAGTTCCCTTTCCCGCGGAAAACGCGGATGATGGAAACGACTTTGTTCATCGCCGGACATGGTACGGATCGGAACTCGAATTCGCGGCGCGCGATTGAACACCAAGCTGATGTCATCCATTCACAGGCTCTGTTCCGGATGGTTCGTGCAATCTACATGGAGGAGGAGCCCCGCATCGCAGAATGTCATTTGCTTGCGACAACGAGGAACATCGTCGTGGTGCCATTCTTCATCAGCGATGGCCTACATGCCACGGAGGATATTCCAGTGCTGTTGGGCGAAACGCACGCTGCCGTCCAGGAACGCCTCCGCGTTGGTCAGCCCACATGGCGCAACCCGACGGAGCGAAATGGAAAGCTCATCTGGTACGCGCAAAGCGTCGGGAGCGAACCGCTCCTTGCCGAAGTCATCATCGAGCGCGCTTCCGAGTCGCTGCGATCCCTGGAAACAGTCCAGTAGTAATCCAGTGGTCGGCTTGTCGAATGGCAAACGCTGAAGAGAAATTCGTATGACATCCGTGGTTGGATTGGCTAGCTTCGGCCCATGATGTTCCGTTTTTCACTTTCAAGCATTCTTACCGCAGCACTCGGGTTGCAGATTTTCACCAGCGCTTCAGCGGCGGATGTGCAAGCCACGCCCAAAGTCCCACGTTTTTCAACGGAGCACATGGACAAGTCGGTGGAACCGGCGGTTGATTTCTACCATTACGCCGTTGGCAACTGGAAAAAGAACAATCCCGTGCCGGCGGACAAAGCACGCTGGGGTGGTTTTGATGAACTGACGGAACGCAATCATCACTTGATCCGCGCCCTGTTGGAGGAGGCGTCAACGTCGTCAGCCGCGCCCACCACACCACAACGGCAGGTGGGTGATTTCTACATGTCCGCGATGGACACCAATCTTATCGAACGGCTCGCGTTCAAGCCGATTGAGGCGGATTTGGAACGCGTCGCCGCCACCCGGTCGATCGAGGAACTGATGCGCTTGCTCGCGGAACTGCATCTGAGCGGGATCAACGCCATGTTTGGCGAGTCGGTTTATGCGGACCTGAAGAACAGCACCGTCTATGCGTTCTACCTCAGCCAGGGCGGGCTGGGTCTCCCGGATCGCGACTACTACCTCGCCGAGGGTTTTGCGAAACAGCGTGAGGCGTATGTGGAACACGTGGCGAAGATGCTGGCCATGCTCGGCGACAGCGAGGCCGAGGCCAAATCGAAAGCGAAGTCCATCTTCGATCTCGAAACCGCCCTGGCCAGGGCGAGCAAATCACGTACGGATTTGCGCGATGCCGAAAAGAATTACCACAAGTTCAACACCGCCGAACTGATCGCCAAACACCCGGCGCTCCCGTTGCGCGCATTCTTCACCGCGTCCGGCGTACACAACCTGCCGGCCATGGTGGTGCGCCAGCCTGAATTCTTTGCCGCGCTGGAAACACTGGTGAAAGAACGACCGCTCGACGATTGGAAGACATACATTCGCTGGCATGTCCTGCGGAGCGCGGCGCCGCTCTTGCACGGGGCGGCGGAGAAGGAGTCCTTTGCCTTTTACGGCACGGTCTTGAACGGCCAGCCTGAACAGGAACCTCGCTGGCGTCGGGCATCCACGATGATCAACGGCTCCATCGGCGAGGCGCTTGGGAAGCTTTACGTGCAGAAACATTATCCACCCGAAGCGAAGGCGAGGATGACGGAGTTGATCGACAACCTGAAAGTCGTCTTCCGGGAGCGCCTGCAAAAGCTGGAATGGATGACGGATGCCACACGCGCCAAGGCATTGGCGAAGTTCGACCGGTTCACGCAAAAGATTGGACACCCAGAGAAGTTTCGCGATTACTCCAGCGTCGAGATCCGCCGCGATGATTTCGTCGGGAACGTGAAGCGCGCGGCAATCTTCGAATCGAACCGCGACCTCGGCCGGATCGGCAAACCCGTGGACAAAACGGAATGGCGAATGACACCGCAAACGGTCAACGCCTATGCCAACCCAACGCAAAATGAGATCGTGTTCCCGGCTGCGATTCTGCAGCCACCTTTCTTCGACACGGAGATGGATGATGCCGTCAATTACGGTGGCATTGGTTTTGTGATCGGGCATGAAATCACACATCACTTCGATGATCAGGGCCGGAAGTTCGACGCCGAAGGAAACCTCAACGAGTGGTGGACGGAAGCCGACGCGAAAGCATTTGAAGCTCGCGCGCAAAAGACCGTTGACCAATACGGAAGCTATGAGGCGCTGCCCGGAGTGAAGGTAAACGGACGCCTTTCACTCGGAGAAAACATCGGTGACCTGGGTGGAATTACCGTAGCCTATGAAGCCCTCCAGCGCGCGCTGGCGAAGGATCCCTCGAAGCGCCGGAAGATTGACGGCTTCACTCCCGAGCAACGTTTCTTTCTGTCCGCATCACAAATCTGGCGCATCAATTGGCGTGAAGCCGCCCTGCGCCGGCAGGTGACTGTTGGCCCGCACTCTCCCGGACAATTCCGCGGAATCGGGCCGCACGTGAATGTTCAGGAGTTTTTCGATGCCTTTGGCATCAAGGAAGGCGCGGCACAGTGGCGCCCGATGGAACTCCGTGCGAAGATCTGGTGAACACCAGCGAAACGCGAGTGGTTGGCGAGAAAGTTCTCCAGGGTCTCTGCCTGAGTTGCGGTCTTTGCTGTGACGGCACGCTCTTCAAGGACGTGGAGCTTCAGCCCAGAGACAATGCGCGAAGGTTGCAGACGCTCGGAATCTCCATCCGATCTCAAACCTCCACCTCCAGTGAACGAAGTCTTCCAACCAAGCCGGCGAAGCTCGGGAAGTTTCCGCAACCTTGCTCTGCGCTCTGCCAGGATAAGAATTGCCGCATCTACCTGGATCGTCCAAAGCGATGCCGGGAGTTCGAGTGCGCGCTTTTCAAATCGGTCGCAAAAGGGGCTTTGCCCGTCGAAGCGGCAGGAAAAACGATTCGGCAGGCACGCCAGCTCGCGGACAAAGTCCGACGGCTGCTGCGTGAACTGGGAGATACCAACGAGACTCGATCCGTCAGCCTTCGCTTCCGGAAAGTGCGCCGTCATTTCGAGTCGCACCCGGTCAACGAGGAGATCGCCGATGTTTATGCAGGGCTGACACTCGCGGTGCATGAGCTGAACATGCGACTTCGGACGGATTTCTATCCCAGCCCCGGCGATTGACTGAACCAAACAGGTTTCGTGTGAATCTTCCATTCCGAGTCTGGGCTGCAATTTGAAGTGCATGCGTGCGGTTGCTTGACGCGTCCTGCTTAGAAAACTAGCTTCGACTCGAATCGGGGAGCCAACCAGACCGGCGCTGTGCGTCGGTTCAAGGCTGAGAGGGTGCCGCGGGAGCGACGCCGACCCAAAGAACCTGATCCAGGTAATGCTGGCGTAGGGAAGCATGTCCTTCTCCCGCATTTCCGGATCGGCATGGTGCCTTGAGTTCCCTGGAACCCGGACACCGGACACCAGACACGAGCCCGAAATTTATGATCGCCGATCCAAAATCCTCCTTCGAACCGCACAGCAGCGAACAACTTCCCGCCAGCCAGAAAATTTACGTCCAAGGCACGCTGCACCAGGACGTCCGCGTGCCGATGCGCGAGATCGCGGTCACGCCCACGAAGTCCTATACCGGCGCGATCACGCCGAACGATCCCGTGCGCGTCTATGATTGCTCCGGGCCGTGGGGCGACCCTGCATTCACCGGCACGTCGGAGCAAGGGCTGCCAGCGTTGCGCGCCAAGTGGATTCGCGAACGCGGCGACGTGGAGGAGATTGATGGGCGCGAGGTGAAGCCGCAGGACAACGGTTACCTCTCCGGCAAACACGCGGAATACGCGAGCAAGGCGGAGAAGAATCGCCTCGTCGAATTTCCCGGCCTGACCTCGCAGCGCCGCCGCCCGCTGCACGCGAAGGCCGGCAAAGTCGTCACGCAACTTGCCTACGCCCGCGCAGGCATCATTACACCCGAGATGGAGTTCATCGCGATCCGCGAGAATATGGGCCGGGTGGAACAGGCGACCCGCCTGTCCGGCGATGCGACCCGCATTGCCGATCTTTCGCGCGACCTCGTCCGCAACGACCTGAACAAGCAACACGCCGGCTCCGCCCAATTGGCGAGCAACAATCAACAATCAACAATCAACAATCAACAATTTACCCCCTCCGTCTTCCGCCGCTTCCCCCAACGCATTCCCGCCGAGATCACCCCCGAATTCGTCCGCGCCGAAGTCGCCGCCGGCCGCGCCATC
>SXMN01000045.1 GCA_005777315.1 Verrucomicrobiales bacterium | reverse complement strand
CAATAAAATCCAAGGTCTGATCAAAAAAGCCTTTGGCTATCGGAACAAAGAGCGTTTCAAGTCGGACATCTTCTTCCATTTGGGTGGATTGGATCTTTATCCCGCTCAATGAAAAACTACCGCTTCATGCCTGAAGAAGCTCAAATCCAAGGATCGGCCAGAGGCTTGGACTGCGTTGATTGAACTGGCCAGAACGTTCGAGCGGACCCCGACCGAACGATTGGAAGCCACGCTCGCGCCGGTGTTCGATATTGACGGTTACCTGCGCTTCCTGGCGCTCGACAACGCGATGGTCAACGGGGATGGATTCTACACCCGAGCCGCTGACTATTCGCTCTACCTCGATCCGAACGGCCGGTTTCATCTGATGTTCTATGATGTCAACGAAATGTTCAGCTCCGGGGGCGGCGGGGGCCGGGGAGGAGGTCCGGGCGGTGGTGGACCAGGGGGCGGTGGTTTTGGAGGAGGGGGAACCTCGCTCAATCCGCTGGTAGCCCAGGGCGACGCCAGCAAGCCGATCATTTCGCAGATCCTGGCCGTGCCTTCACTGCGCGCAAAATACCTCGGCTACGTCCGCGAGATCGCGGAGAAATCGTTCGACTGGAAAACCCTGGGGCCTGTGGTGAAACAGTATCGTGACCTGATCAGCGACGATGTCGCACGCGACACCCGCAAACTCTTCAGCACCGAGCAATTCCTGGCTGGGACTTCAGATGAGCCCGGCCCTGGCAGCCTGCGGAGCTTCTTCGACCAGCGGCGGGCGTTCCTGCTGAATTGGTCTGAATCGAGTGCGCCCTGAACACTCCCCTGTCGAATGGATTGAAATCAGGATCGACTTGCGAAGATTGAAGTAACCGGCTCTGCCTTGAATCGGTCGTAAATTTCATCACACAGACTCAAAAGCCCAAAGCCAGGAGAAGATTATGCTCGGAACCAGGCGCGAACTGCTGAAGCTCGGTCTTGGGATTACCCCCCTGACGTATCTCATCACTCAACGGACTTCGCTGTTTGCGGCCGCTTCCGCCGCCGCGAAGCCGAACTCCAAGTTCAATGGCGTGCAGATTGGAGTGATCGCGCCTTACTCCTTCCGCGGTTTGCCGAGCACCGCGGAGGACATCCTCCGCAACATGGTGGAGCTGGGCATCAGCGCGGTGGAATTACAGAACGGCCCAGCTGAGGCGTTTGCCGGAGCCCCGGGAGGAGGCGGTCGTGGTGGAGGCCCCGGAGGACCGGGTGCCATCCCCGGCCTCACACCTGCGCAGCAGACCGCCGTGGGGGATCTGAACCAGGCGGTTGGTGCGCAGTCTCAGGCGTTGACCAGCGCCAGAACCGCGCTTGCCCAGGCTTCATTCTCCGATCCTCCAGCCATTCCCGCGCGGCTGGCAGCGGTCAGTGCGGCGGAACTGGAACTGGCGAAGACCCGCGCCGAGGCGTTCGCCAAATTGCAGGGCACGTCTGAACGTTTGAACGCCCAGCAGATTGAGGCGCTCGTTACACAAGCCACTGGCGGCGGCCGTGGGGGACGAGGAGGTCCCGGTGGCGGGAGCAATCCCGAGCTGACCAGGTGGCGTGCCAGCGTGTCGATGGACAAGTTCAAGTCGCTGCGCAAGCTCTACAATGAGGCTGGCGTGAGCATCTACGGATTCAAATTGGATCTCCGGCTCGACTCGCCGGAATCGGAATACGAATACGCCTTTAATGTGGTTGAAGCGCTCGGAGCCAACCAGCTCACGATGGAATTGCCCAACGACCCTGCGACCACCAAGCGGATTGGCGAATACGCCGCCAAGCGAAAGCTCTGGGCCGGCTACCACGCTCACACGCAAGCGCACCTGACTTTTTGGGACACCGCGTTCAGCCAGTCCGAATACAACGGTGCGAACATCGACATCGGCCATTACACCGCCGGCGCGAGCGGCAGCCCGATTCCGTTCATCGAAAAGCACCACGCGCGCATCACCAGCCTACACCTCAAAGATCGGAAGTTTAACGAAGGTCCAAACATGCCGTGGGGCCAGGGCGACACACCGATCAAGGAAGTGCTCCAGATGATGAAGCGCGACAAGCGCACTTACCCCGCGACGATTGAGCTCGAATACAACACGCCCCAAGGTTCGACCGTGATGGCCGAATTGGCGAAATGCGTTCAGTTCTGCAAGAACGCCTTGACTTGAGAGATGCGGCAGGGCGTTTCGCAAACCGGCCTGGTCATCATGTCGATCATCAACAGATACGAACTCATGAAAACTCGCCTGGCCTTCTTCCCTATCGTTGCCGGCTCATTGTTCGCCTTTGTGCTGTCCACAGCGGTTCTCCAAGCCCAACCGCGCCAGCAACCGCCGCAAGTCACCTCTCCTGAAGTATCCACCGAGCGCAAGATCACCTTCCGCATTCATGCGTCGAAGGCAGAGGCGGTGCAACTCAGCGGCAGTGGCGACATTCCCGGCACAGGTTTCGGCCAAACCTCGCCGCTCAGCAAGGGCACCAACGGCGTTTGGGAAATCACCGTCGGACCGATCCCGCCAGGCGCCTATCGTTACAACTTCAACGTCGATGGCGTGGCGACCATTGACCCGCGGAACCCCAAAACCAGCGAGTCCAATGAAAACACCTGGAGCCTCGTGCAGGTGCCGGGCGCGGACTGGATGGACACAAAGGACGTGGCACATGGCGCTGTTGCTCAAGTCGCTTACTGGTCGTCGTCGCTCAAGAGATTCCGCCGGCTGCACGTCTATACGCCGCCGGGCTACGAATCGGGTGACGCGAAGTATCCGATTTTCTACCTTCTCCATGGAGCGTTCGACTCTGACAATTCGTGGAGCACGGTTGGCCGCGCCGGTTTCATCCTCGACAACCTGATCGCCGCCGGGAAAGCGAAGCCGATGGTTGTCGTCATGCCGCACGGGCACACCGGGCCGTTCCGTTTTGGAAGCGGCGGCGGTTCGATCTTTGGCGAGTTCGAGGCGGAGTTCGCCGCTGACATCATGCCGCAAATGGAGAAGCGCTACCGTGTCCACACCGACCGCGCGAACCGCGCGATGGCCGGGCTCTCGATGGGGGGCGCGCACACGTTGAACATCGGCATCCCCCACCTGGACAAGTTCGCTTACCTGGGTGTTTACAGTTCCGGCATCTTCGGGATTTCGGGCGGCGGCCCGGGCGGAAACGCGCCGCAGGGACCCAGCTTCGAGGAAAAGCAAAATTCCATCCTGGACGATGCAAAGCTGAAAGACGGGCTGAAACTTTTCTGGTTCGCCACCGGCAAGGATGACTTTCTCGTCGAGACTTCGAGGAAGACCGTTGAGATGTTCAAAAGCCACAAGTTCGACGTGATCTACAAAGAGACCGACGGCGCGCACACGTGGGACAAGTGGCGCGAGTATCTCAACGAGTTTGCCTCGAAACTTTTCCAGTAATTCGAATTAGAGAACTAAAGTGGTTTTCTGTCCACCTGTGATGTCCGGGTTACGAGCGATGTAGTCATCGGATTTCGAATTCCGAGTGTTGAACCGATCCGGATGTCAGGTGATTTTTACGCCTTGCGGCGCTTGGCTTGCAGACTAACGGGAGGATGGCCGGATAGTTTCTCTCGCTGGCGCGTCTCGGCAAATAGCTTGTCCAAGTCGTGGCCGTATTGCGCGGAAAGGGTGTCTTTCGCACGCCACACTTCCTGGAGCACCAAGTCACCGGTCGCCTTCGCAGGCTGAATGTCAGTTGTCTTGCTCATGGTCGTTTTCCATCAGTTCTTCAGGCGTGCAAATCACCGGAAGGTTAAAGTCGGCTGCCTCGACCAAACGCCGCAGGCGCGTCTGGATGGCGGCATTGGCGATGTGCCGGCAATTCCAACTCAAAAGCAGGTCCATTTCGTAAGCGCTGGCGAGGGCAATGTGGGTGGCGTCACGGTCTGAGGTGGCTGGTAGCAGTCCCAAGGTCAGAATTTTTCGAGCGAGTTTCTTCACTTCGTCGGTCACTTGAAGCAACGGAATGGCTTGCAGGGTTTGCAGACGGAGTTGAGCCATCGCTGTTTCGCCGAACGCGATTTCGTCAAGAACAACCTGCGACGTGAACAGCTCGTGCCTCTCACGCTGCCAATCCCACCAGTCAGTAACATCCGCCGAAGCCGAAGGTCGCTGACTTAGGGTCTGCGAAAAAACGAAATCCGCTCGCGAGGCGTGATTCTAGCAAAACAGCCCTCACCCTGACCCTCTCCCGTCCGACGGGAGAGGGAACCACCAAGGCCGCGTTCGCCATTGCCAGAGCGAGTGGAGACCACGAACGTCTCTCCCTCTCCCATCGGATGGGAGAGGGCCGGGGCGAGGGCACATCCACTCAAAAATCCAATTGTTTTTGAGTGGACCCTTAGGATTCACGTAACCAACGGGAACTCTTTCTGGTCATTTGTCGTATCGACCCAGCAACGCCGAATAACTGTCAATCACCACCAACCATGAACTCCATTCGCGGCCTTCTTCGTCAGGTGACGACGTTGTGCCGCGCGCCTCGCTCATGAAACCAAAATCCCAATCCAACATCCTTTCCCGCCGCAGTTTCCTGGCTCGATCCGCGCTGACGGTGGGTGCGGTCAGCACATTCCCTTCGCTCAAGGCGCTGGGTTACAAGTCGCCGAATGAAAAGCTGAATCTCGCCGTCATTGGCGCGGGCGGACAACCTCTCAGCGATCTGCGCATTGCACAGGCGGGCGTCGAGAATGTGGTCGCCATGTGTGACGTTGACTGGGAGCGTGGGGCAGGGGGATTCGCCATGTTTCCCAACGCGGCGAAGTATAAGGATTTCCGGCAGATGCTCGACAAATCAGGGAAGGACATCGACGCCGTCGTCGTCGGTCCTCCAGACCACATGCATGCCGCCTGCACGCTGGCCTGCATGCAACTTGGCAAGCACGTCTATACCGAGAAGCCACTGACACGGACACCGTGGGAAGCGCGCGTGCTCACTCAAGCGGCGATAAAGTACAACAAAGTGGCCACACAGATGGGCAACCAGGGTTATTCGCACGACGCCACTCGCGTGGCCTCTGAGATTATCTGGTCGGGCGAAATCGGCGAAGTGCGGGAAGTGCATGCATGGACGGGCCGGCCAAGTTGGCCGCAAGGCATGACGAAAATTCCACCGCCCACTCCCGTTCCTGAATCGTTGGATTGGGATCTGTGGCTGGGTACCGCGGCGTTCCGGCCATTCACAAATGGCGACGATGAGTATCGGGCGTTTGTCGCCGAACGAAACGCGCGCGGTGGACGGGGTGGAGGGCAGGGCGGACGCGGTGGACGAGGAGGAGCGCGGAGCGAAGCAGGTGGCGCTCCCGGTGGTCCAGGCGGCGGACCCGGTGGAAGGGGTGGTGGCGGGGGCTTTGGCAGCACCGGCTTTTATCTGCCGTTCAACTGGCGCGGCTTCTACGATTTCGGCAGCAGTTTGATTGGCGATTGGGGAGTGCATATTTTGGGCCCTGCGAACTGGGCCCTGCAACTGAGCCCTGAATCCCTGATCAGCGTTGAGTGCATCAAGAAGGATTCGTTGCCGGCATTCACGTTTCCGGATGAACTCACCATCAAGTATGAGTTTGCCGCGCGCGCGGGCATGCCGCCAGTCATGGTCTATTGGCACCACCATGCGGGAGGCGATGCCTACACGCCGCCGGGGATGACGGCTGAGGAAGCGCGGAAAATTCCGTATACGGGGCCACAAGTCGGGCCGCCGGGGCGCGGTGGTTTTGGTGGTGGCCGCGGCGGCGGCCCCGGAGGCGTCCAGCGCAGTGGTTACAATTGCATCTTCACCGGCTCGAAAGGCTATCTCGGCACCAGCGGCCGCGGTGAAGGGGTGGGCTTGCTTCCCGGTTCTCGCTGGGCCGAATACAAACTCCCCACGCCCTACCTCGCACGCTCGCCCGGAGCCAGCACGGGCGACAATCACGGTGCCCATTGCCGCGACTGGGTTCGCGCGTGCAAAGGCGGCGCGCCCGCGTGCTCGCACTTCGGCATCTCCGCCAAGTACACCGAGTGGCTCGTGCTCGGAGCGGTGGCGGTTCACTTCGAAGGAAAGCTTCTCTATGACGCTGCGAAGGGCGTGGTGACCAACATCAAGGAGGCCAATCAGTGGGTGAAGCCCACCTACCGTAAGGGATGGAGGCTTTCACTCTGATACCGCATTCACCACCAAACCAGGACAGCGCCAATTCGAATGAACTTTTCATGAACCAATTCGCAGGAGCCGTCCCATTACACTCACTGAGCCATTCATCAACAACACCCACGTTCACAATCGCAACAGCCCCATGATAAAAACCATTCGCTACTTCCTGTTCCTGATCGCCTTTACTGTCGCTGCCGGGCTCCCCGCCCTGGCTCAAGATAATCCAATCGTCGAGGCGAAGTTCATCGCCATGCTCAAAAATGCGACGCTCAAGGGAACCTGGGCGCCAGTACAGCAGGCTCAACTGGGGGCCGCGAGAACAGACGACGGATACCGCATCGCACGGGTGGAGAAGAAAGAGGGCGACAAATGGCTGCTGTTCTCGCTGGTCAACTACCAGGGGAAGGAAATTGAATTTCCGATGCCCGTCGTGGTGAAGTTCGCGGGCGACACGGCAGTGCTCATCCTGGATGATGTCAAGGCCGGGAAAGACAAGGCCAACTGGTCTGCCCGCATCCTGTTTCATGAAAATGTCTATGCCGGCAAATGGTGGGAGACGGCCAATCGAGACCACGGCGGCACGATTGCGGGAACGATCAGCCAGGCCAGGTGAGCCTGCAATGCGGGGGCGCTATACTCAGACATGAAAACCCACTCGTAACGGATGCTTCTAACTGCGATAATCACGCATCGCTCTTTTCAAAATGAAAGTTCAACGCCAGAGCATGAAGCACTCGCACTTTCTTAAGTCAGCCTCTGTCACGGCATTTTTGTTGTTAACGACCGTCCCTGGTGTGGGCCAACCGTCTCCTGGAGGAGGAGGTCAGGGTGGCCCCGGAGGTCGCGGCGGACGCGGCGGCGGTGCCGGCGGAATGCTCGCTACGCAGATGATCACGCAAGGCGACAAGAACGCCGATCAGAAGCTTACGAAAAATGAGTTGAGCACGCTGGCCGGGGTTTGGTTCGACAAGCTTGATGCCGACAAGACAGGCAAGCTCGCGCAACAGCAGTTCACGGCCAAATTTGGTGAGTTACTACCAACACAGAGTCCAGCCGCTGGTGGCCCGCCTGGAGGCGGTCGAGGGCCGGGTGGCGGGCGTGGTGGCTTCGGCGGGTTCATCGGCGGCGGTTTGTTCACCGCAACCGATGCGGACAAAGACGGCTCGCTGACACACGCCGAATTCACGGGCGCGTTCGAGAAATGGGCGACGGACTTCGACAAGGACAAGAGCGGCGCGCTTGATCAAACAAAATTGGTGGCCGGGTTGAACAGCGTCCTGCCTCGCCCCAGCTTCGGGCCACGCCAGGCTGCGCCGGACGACAACACGGGTTTCACCGCGATCTTCGACGGCAAGAGCCTCGAAGGCTGGGACGGCGATCCGCGCTACTGGCGCGCGGAGAACGGTGAGATCATCGGCGAAAGCACGGAAGAGAAGCGTGTCGAGCAAAACACCTTCCTCCTCTGGCGAGGCGGCATCACCAAGGATTTCGAACTGAAGATCGAGTTCAAACTCAGCGACGGCGCAAACAGCGGCGTGCAATACCGGAGCTCGATGGTTGCCGAGGTCGGCAAGTGGGCGCTCAAGGGCTATCAGGCAGACTTTGATTTCGGGAACAACTTCACCGGCATGATTTACAAGGAACGCGGACGCGGTTTCCTCGCGCCCCGGGGCCAGTTCACCCGGGTTGCAAGCGGCGGCCAGACCAGACAGATTGGCACGGTCGGTGAATCGGACGCGCTGAAAGCTTTCATCAAGCAGGGCGACTGGAACCAGCTTCACATCATCGCTCGCGGTGGGACGCTCATCCAAAGCATCAACGGTCATGTCATGAGCGCGGTGGTTGATGAGGATGAGAAGGGTCGCGCGCTGGAGGGTGTGATGGGTTTGCAGATTCACACTGGTCCGCCGATGAAGCTGCAATTCCGGAATGTAATGTTCAAAAAGCTGTAGCCCGACATTTGCAGAATGCCATCCGCAAATTCCACCTGTGGACAACGACGAAAAGCCAGACAAGACCGGATGTATGGCGCTGTTTCCTCACTCCTGCTCCGATAAAACTCAAATTCACAATCCTCAGACTCAAAACTAAAATGAAATACCTAGATTCCATCAAATTGACCGCAGCAGCCTTGCTGTTGGTGACCAGCGTTTCCCTTTTGGCTCAACCGGCTCCTGGCGAACCGGGTGGCCCGGGTGGTCGCGCCGGTGGCGGTGGCAGAGGAGGATTCTTTGGTCCAGCCTTGCCGCCGGAACAACAGGCGCTGGTGGAGAAAATCAACGCGGAACTTGCGGCGGAAAACACGGCGGTGACGGTGGCGAACTCGAATCTGGTCGTGGCTGCCTTCAGCACACCCAAGGACGATGCAAAAATCAGCGCAGCAAACCAGACTCTCGCGAAAGCGCGTGAAGCATGGGCAACGAAAGCGTCAGCGCTTTTCGCCAGGACTCAAGCGTCAGAAACAAAGTTGAGTGCGGACGCAATTGCCCGGCTCGTCGCCACAGCGAGCGGTCGCGGTGGACGTGGCGGTGGCGGCGGAGGTGGTAGAGGCTTTGGCGGTCGCGGACCCGGCGGTGGACCTGGTGCGCCTCTACCGCAATAGTCGCGTTAATCACCCGCGACAAGACTCTTGCGCATCATAGAACACCTCGGAGCAAAACCGGATCGAACTGGGAATGACCTGTTGCCGCACTGTCACAATCAACTACTAATCAGCGAATCCCGCACGAACCAAACCATGAACTCCATTCACGCCATTCGCCGTCGCTGGCTGTCATTGCCTGCGGGGTCGTCCATGAAGTCGCAGTTCCGCAGTTCGAAAATCAAGCAACCGTCCACTCCAATCGTTCACCGCATGAAATCCATCTCCATCATTCTATGTTGGCTGTTGTTCGGAAATGCCGCCATCCACGCCGACGACGCCGAATTGAAAGCTTCCATATCAGATGCAGCCAAAAGACTTGCCAGCCAGTCCAGTTTCCGGTGGAAGACCACCGCACGAACGGAAGGCGGCGGACCATTCGGCGGCGGCAACACAGCCACGTCCGGCCAGATCGAAAAGGACGGCTACATCTGGGTGTCGTCCACCTCGCCTAACAGCAGCGTCGAGTTTGCCCGCAAGGCGGATGAAGCGGCGGTAGTCCTCGACGGAAACTGGATGACGATGGAGCAGGCGGCGGAGCGCTCACCGGTGGGTGGACGAGGCGGCGGGCCGGGCGGTGGCGGTGGATTCAGTCGCGGCGCGATCACTGATTTCAAGATGCCCGTCACCCAAGTTGAGGAGCTGCTTGGCAAGGCATCAAGTTTCAAGCAAGACGGCGAAACTGTGACCGCGGAGTTGAGCGTTGAAGCAGTGACCGAACTCCTGAATGCCGGAGGGCCCGGAGGTGGTCGTGGAGGCCGCGGTGGGCGTGGCGATGGGGCACCGGCGCTCAGGGATGCGAAAGGCACCGTCTCGTTCGCCATCAAGGACGGCGTGCTTGTGCAATACGCCGTCACGGTGACTGGCACACGAGAGGTGTTTGGAAACACTGAGAAGCAGAGTCGCACCACCACGACCGTCATCGCGGACATCGGCTCCACCAAAGTTGCCTTACCGGCGGACGCGAAGGAAATCGTCGATGCACTCGTCGCGGGTCGCACACCGAACGTCTTCGTGCCCGAGCTGGGTTTCAAAAAACTGTTCAACGGTCAGGATCTCACCGGCTGGGCGGGACGACCGGAACATTGGTCGGTCAAGGATGGTGCGATCACGGGCATCTCGACCAAGGACAATCCGGCGAAGGGAAACAATTTTCTCTTTGCCAGAGCCGGTGGGACGAACCTGATCGTCGACGATTTCGAATTGCGTTTTTCCTATCGCATCGTGGCGGATAACACCGCCGGTTCCGCCAATTCCGGCATGCAGTATCGCAGCAAGGATCTTGGCAATTTCGTCGTGGCGGGTTACCAGGCCGACATCGAAACGGGCGGCACGCACACGGGTAATCTTCACGATGAAGCGGGTGGCGCCGGCGGACGCGGCACCCTGGCGCAGCGCGGTGAGTTGGTGAGTTGGAGTGTGGACGGCAAGAAGACCGTCACCGGCTCACTCGGTAAGTCCGCCGACATTCAAGCGAAGATCAAACCGAACGACTGGAACGAATACGTCATCATCGCGCAGGGCAACCGCCTCCAGCATTTCATCAACGGTAGGCAGACGGTCGGGGTCATCGACGACACCGAAGGCAAGCGGCTCGCGTCCGGCATTCTCGCGTTGCAACTCCACGCAGGCGAGCCAATGACCGTTCAGTGCAAAAATATTCGCATCAAGTTTCTCGGCACGCCGGATGTGGTTGGTGGCTCGAACATCAAGGTCGCGAAGGATTTCAAAATCGAGATGCTCTACACGGTGCCAAAGGAGACCGAAGGCTCCTGGGTCGCGATGTGCCTCGATCCCAAAGGCCGCTTGATTGTGTGCGACCAAAACGGCTCGCTGCATCGTGTCACACTGCCCCAGGCGAGCGGCGAAGCCGTCAAGGCCGAGAAGATAGATCTCGAGATCGGTTTCGCGCATGGTTTGCTATGGGCGTTTGACAGCCTTTACGTGGCGGTGAACGAGGGCAGTCGCCCGCACGGCGTCTATCGTGTGCGGGACACCAATGGAGACGACAAGCTCGACAAGGTTGAGTTGCTGCGCCAGGTCCAGGCCAGCGGCGAGCATGGCCTGCATTCGCTCGTGCCGTCGCCCGATGGCAAATCCATCTACGTGGTCATCGGTAATTCGAGTTCGTTGACCGAGATGGATTCATCCCGCGTGCCTTATGTCTGGGGTGAGGATGAATTGTTGCCACGCCTGCCGACTGGTTTCATGGACGAATCGTACGCGCCCCAAGGCTACATCTCGCGGATGGATCCTGACGGCAAGAAGTGGGAACTGATCGCGATGGGGTTGCGGAACGAATTCGACATTGCGTTCAACAATGTCGGCGAACTTTTCACATACGACGCCGACATGGAATGGGACATTGGCGAGCCGTGGTATCGCCCGACCCGCGTCAATCATGTCATTAGCGGGGCAGAATTCGGTTTCCGTAATGGCAACCAAAAGTGGCCGGACCACTACCTCGACAGTTTCGGTGCAGTGGTGAACATCGGGCCGGGTTCGCCAACGGGCATTACATTCGGCTACGGAGCAAAGTTTCCCGCGAAGTATCAGGATGCGCTCTATCTGGCGGACTGGAGTTTTGGAAAAGTCCGGGCAGTCCATCTCTCGCCAGACGGTGCGAGCTACACCGGCGAAGTGGAAGACTTCATCGGCGGCCAGCCGTTTCCGGTCACAGACTTCATCATCAATCCTGTCGATGGTTCGATGCTCCTCGCGGTCGGCGGACGTGGGGCTCAATCGGCACTCTACCGGGTCACGTACGCCGGCAATGAGTCAATCGCGCCCAACCAGCCGGACACTCGCCTTCAAGCCCGGCGCGACTTGCGCCACAAACTCGAGGCTTTCCACGGCAGGAAAGATCCCGCCGCGATTGAAACTGTCTGGCCGTATCTCTCAGATCAGGACCGGGCAATCCGTTTCGCCGCGCGCACTGCAATTGAGTGGCAGGACGCATCACAGTGGCGCGACAAGGCACTCGCTGAAAAGGACGGACGCAAAGCCATCGCCGCCATTGTGGCGCTGGCTCGAGTCAGCGGCAAAGACGGGATTCATCGGAAAGATTCCGATCCCGCGCCGGATCCCGGTTTGCGGACACGGATGCTCTCCGCACTCGACAACATTGACTGGGCGGGTTTGAACCAAAGTGATCGCGTCGATCTTCTGCGGGCTTATTCACTGGTTTTCATCCGGCTCGGCAAACCGGACGATGAGGTACGGCAGCAGTTGATCGCAAAGTTCGACCGTTTGTTCCCGGCCAAGCGATCTGAAGTGGACGCCCTGCTGGCCCGCCTGCTCATCTATCTTGAAGCCCCGACTGCGGCGATGAAGGTCATCGCCGCCCTGCGCGTTGCTCCGACACAGGAAGAGCACATTGATCTGGCGGTCGCGTTGCGTTCGCTCAAGAGCGGCTGGACTCCAGCATTGCGCGAGGAGTACTTCCGCTGGTTCATCACGGCGGAGAATTTTCGCGGAGGGAACACGTTTGCCAGTTCGTTGCGCCGTGCGAAAGGCAATGCGGTTGAATTGCTCACCGATGATGAGAAGACCGCGCTCAAGCCGGTGCTGGAGGCGCGTGTCGATCGCAAATCACCCCGCGACGCTTTGAGCGCCCGCGCCATGGTCAAAGAATGGAAGCTTGGCGAGTTGGTACCCGCTGTGGAAGCGGGCGTGAAAGGCAAACGCAATTTTGAACGTGGCCGTCAGCTTTACGGCGCGGTGGCCTGCGCGGCCTGTCACCGCTTTGTCAATGAAGGCGGCTCGGTTGGGCCGGAACTCACGGGCGTCGTGGGACGTTTCAGCGTGAGCGATCTGCTCGAATCCATTGTCGAACCCAGCAAGGTCATCAGCGATCAGTACGAAGCGATCAACGTTCGCAAGAAGGACGGCGAAACCGTCAGCGGCCGAGTCGCCAATCTCAGCGGAGCCAACGTGCAAATCGTCGAAGACATGTTTGATCCAGGTCGCATGACCAGCGTGCGTCGTTCGGACATCCAGTCCATCGAGCCATCGAAAGTTTCCATGATGCCGGAGGGGCTGTTGAACTCGCTCAATGAAGATGAGATCCAGGATCTGCTGGCATACCTGCTCTCACGCGGAGACGCTCAACATGCCATGTATCGGTAAGCCGATGGCTCCCACTTCAGCAGCCCAAGACTATGCAAACCGAAACATTCAATTACGGACAGAAATTGAGAGCTGCGAGTGTGTGGGCCTTTACGCTCATCGAATTATTGGTGGTGATTGCCATCATCGGGATCCTTGCCGGGATGTTGCTCCCGGCTTTGAGCAAAGCTCGGGAATCGGGGCGCACAGCCGTCTGCACGAGCAATCTCCGACAGCTCGGGATCGCCTCGATGACATACTCGATGGACTTCAACGGGCATCTGCCATCCTTCCGCAACTGGCTTTACTCGCGCTCGGGCCTGGGGCTGACATCTGGCACGGTGTATCCATACCTGCACAACAAGGATGTTTACCTTTGCCCGACAGACAAGATCCAGCTCTCCTCGAAACGCCGCGCTCCAGGAACGCCGGCGCAGACGGGTGGATTTGGGTTCGTCAATCGCAAGCGCGATTTCAGCTACGCAATGAATTGCGGCATCTGCCATGCGACGGATATATCCTAATTTTTGGAGCCATCCCGCACGATGCTCTACATGGAGGCGAACCTGGCGACCAATGATTATTCCGGTGTTGTGGGGCCATCCGTCGCTGTTCGTTCCATGGCCGTGCGCCACGGAAACCGCGGGCATCTGATCATGGGGGATCTGCACGTTCAGAAGATGGGCAAGAAGGAATACGATCAGGTGGACAATACCAAGCGCTTCTGGATTTACAACGATTATGAACGTGGATTCGCAGAAGCCAAAAAAAGCGGCAAGCCGTTGTTGGTCGTGTTGCGATGCATTCCGTGTCTGGCATGTGCCGGCATAGACGCGAAAGTGTTGTTGGAGAATACGGAGTTATCTCCGGTGCTGGACAAGTTCGTTTGTGTGAGGGTGATCAATGCCAATGCGTTGGATTTGTCGCGATTCCAATTTGATTTCGACCTCTCGTTCACGACGATGATCTTTAATGGCGATGGCACGCTCTATGGACGTTACGGTTCATGGACTCACCAGAAAGATCCCAGGGAAGAAGCCACGGAAGGGTTTCGCAGGACGCTGGAGACTGCGCTGGCAATTCACAAAAGCTATCCGGCTAACAAAGCGTCACTGATGGGCAAACAATCCCGCCCGACACCGTTCAAGACGCCTGTGGAAATGCCGACCATCCAGGGCAAATACACTCGAAATCTGGACTGGGAAGGCAAGATCGTCGCAAGCTGTGTACATTGTCACCAGATCGGCGACGCCATGCGCACGGTGCATCGTGATCGCAAAGAACGCATCCCATCGAACCTTGTTTATCCTTTTCCCCCGCCTGAAACGATAGGGTTGGAGCTTGCGTTGGATCACGTCGCCAGAATCAAGGCTGTGGCTAAAGGAACTGTCGCCTACAAGGCAGGCCTGCGTGCGGGTGACGACATCGTCAGTCTGGATGGGCAACCGCTCGTCTCGATTGCTGACGTGAGTTGGGCTTTGCACCAAACGCCTGACAACGCTGCCATCAAGGCTGTCATCCGACGGAGTGGCAAATCATCGACCAAGACCCTCGCGCTTCCAGAAGGTTGGCGGTATCAATCAGACATTTCACGGCGAGTTGGAACATGGGGAATGCGCGCCATGGCTCTTGGCGGTCTGTTGCTTGAGGAACTTTCTGATGAAGAACGTGCCCGGCGTGGATTGAAGAAGGACAAGCTTGCTTTGTTTGCCAAGCATGTTGGCGAGTACGGCGAACATGCCGCCGCGAAACAGGCCGGTTTCAAGAAAGAGGATGTGATTGTCGAGATCGACGGGTCATCGGCGCGTCAAAGCGAGAGTGAATTGATCGGGCGTTTGCTCAAGGTGTACCAGCCGGGCGCGATGGTTAAAGCCACAGTGCTTAGAGGCAACGAACGGGTCGAGCTGATGCTGCCCATGCAGTAGTGGCTGAATTACGAGCCAGCCCTTGATCAATCGGTGACTGCCCGGCAGTCGTCAAACCAAACAGGACCGTCATACATCAATCCTTGCTTCGTCTGACAAGCAACGCGGACAGGCAGAGCAAGGCTGAGTCGATTGCGAGGTTTACGAGGCCGATGTGTTTGCCTCCCACCGTCCCGAAGCATCCGCACTCGATGTTCAGCCCACGGGCGAGAGCCGATGTGATGGCAGTGAAAAACATCACCGTCATCGCCAGGATGACGGCAGCGCCAGCCCGCACCCAAGGTCCGGTTAATACGACCAACCCGGCAATGACTTCGACCCAGGGTAGAAGAATCGCGACGAGATTGATGAAAATGTGGGGAACCAGTCGATAATTGCTTATATCTCCAGCGAACTTGTCCGGGGATGCTATCTTCAAAACCCCGGCCACAATAAAAGCGCCGCCTACCAAAATACGTAGAATCCAGTTCGCCGGGCTGTCGCGCAGGAAGTGCGGCAGTTTCATGGAGTGCCTCCTTGTGCAGTGGGCAGGCCTGCTTCGCGCCAGGCAGTCATCCCGTTGAAGAGCATGTGGACGTTGGTATAGCCCGTTTGCTTGAGCTGGCTGGCGAGCCGGTGGCTCAGCTCACATTCCGTTCCGTCACAATAGACCACAATCTTTGACTCAGGGGAAAGAATTGGGGCGACTTCGCCGAAATGCCTTTCAAACGCCATCGCAGGAAGGTTGAGCGCATTCCCAATGTGCCCGGCCTTGTAATCCTCTGGTTCGCGCGCATCCAGGAAGACCGAGCTGCCGCTCTCCCAAAAATTTTTAGCCTTGTCGAGTGACAGAAACTCGTCGGCTTTGGGAATCTGCTTGGGAGGCGTGAAGAACGGGATTCCTTTTGGCGAAACCAGATTTCCCACCGTGCCCAGCGCCATACCCGCAAGGACGATGATCAGACCCCGTTCAATCGACTTCCTCATTTGACAACCGGCAATGGTGGCGTGGCGGTCGAAGCCGGGGAGGCGGTGCGCTGAAGAACATTGGCGGTTGGTCGCAGGACTGCGTTTGTCGCGGGGCGTGCCAGTGGTGCGGTTTTTGCCGGAGCCTGATACACGTAAATCTGGATCGGCACATCCACTTTGGGCTGAGACGCAACCGAAGTTTGGAAGGATAAGCTGCCCGAAAGGGTCTTTTCAGTTATGTCCTTGAGCTTCGCCACTATTTCGTAGGATTTCCCACCGTTTTTGGGAATTACTTCGACATTCACGCCTGGCAGACTGGAGACCACATTGGTGATGGTAAATTCCTTCCCGTTGCTTGAAGTGACGTTAAGGCGGCGAGTGATCTGCGCTTCGGGCATGTCTGTCTTTACCTTGGCGACATCTGTGATGCTCCAGTAAAGCGCCTCGGGCGAGAGGACGACCTCACCCAGCATCCGTCCGTAAACATATATGGTGGAAACCGGACTGTTGGTCGCGTCGCCAGCGTAGATTTGAACGTACTCATTGAACCGCCTCGGGACACCATCGGATTCCACCTCTACAAGAATCTTGGCAGAAGTATCGTCCTGTTTCGCGCTGGGATCGACCTTTGCCTTGATCCACGGTTTTGATCCATCAATCCGCGCTATGCGTAACGGTTTTCCGTCGGTTCGCGCCAGCGTCACGAACAAGTTGGTTGACTTGCTTCCGAGTGCGATAGTGGGAGAAAGTGTCGTCGGAGTCGTATCGTATAATGGAGTGAAATCGCCCTTGATCGTGAGCGCGACCTCGGATGCGGAGGCGTCGTTTGAAGTGATTTTGATTTGTTTCTCGATATGAGCCTTGGTTTTTCCAAGGTTCAAAACGAATGCCACTTCGCTCGACTCCCCCGGTTCAAGGGTGTCTTTCTTAAGGGCTGGGATCGTGCAGCCGCAAGTGGGCTTGGTTCCGGTGATTTTCAATACTTCCGTTCCCACGTTCTTGAATTTGAACACACCGCTGATGCTCTCCACTTGAGATGTCTTCCCAAAGTCGAAGACCTTGCTTTCGAATTCTATCTTAGGTCCGGTGGCGGGCGGCAATGCCTGCCCCCAAGCGACGTTGGCAACGGCTGCGAGACCTAATGCGATGGCAATAAAGGTTGGTTTCATATTCGAGATGGCTCCCATGCTTCGATGCATAAATTCACTTATTAAGGCGGGAATTTACTCGGCCTGTGACGTTTGACAAGGACAACTCTGGTGTTTTGGGGGGCTTTGGCAGGTTCTGAGGGACAATTTTGTTCGGAATTTTAAGCGAAGAGAAATGGTTGAGCTTCCTTTTTCTGATCGCTTGGAAAATTCAGAATACCTCCGCTCGCAGGCCGGTTTTCCGGACAGTTTGAGCGATGAAGGAAAGTGTTCGGAGGGGAAGATGGCCGCAATCTGAATGCGGTGTGGGTCGCGTCGCGGAGTAGATCTGAACCATTGAGATCTGAGCGCCTTTGTCTCGAAGTTCAGTCAGGCGCCGGGCGTATTGCTCGACTTCCTCCGTCGAAGGACTCTCGCCACGAATGGAAGCAAACAGACTCTGCACCACGACGGGGCGTTGCTTTGCCAGAAAAAGGATGCTGGCAAGAATTCTTTGGATGTCGCACTCCGATCCTGCCTTGTTGATTCTGTCCATGTAGGCCTGAGTGCCTGCGTCAAGTTTGACCCAGACCTCATCCTGTTGCGTGAAGTATTTGAGTCCTCGTTGCACCTCCGGGCGATCCATTCCGGTTGTATTGGTGATCAGGACAATTTTGAAGAACGGTGGGGTGCTCCGGGCTCGGACGTGCATGACCGTCTGAACTGCCTCCACAAACACGGGGCTCATCGTCGGCTCTCCGTCTCCGCTCAAGGCAAGATGGCGCAACTGCAGAAGCTCCTCGGGCAGATCTTTATACGGAGTTCGAGATCGAATTTCGCCGGACCGCACCAGCCTGATCGTTCGTGCCAGTTCATCGGCGAGAACATCGAGATCCAGCTTCGTTGTGACTGGCGGCTCATTTCGATTCACCTCGCAATACAGGCAATCGAAGCTGCAGTGCTTATCTGGATTCATGTTCACGCCGATGGACAGGCCTCGTGCTCGAGGCGAGATCACGACGTAAACGAATCGATTTTCGAGAAAATCACGTGCGCACCCGAAGGCGGTCTCGGCTGATTCTATTCGGCGCGCACCCGCCGCAGGACTTGGAGGTTCCTGATCTTGGGCTGCTACGGTCATGATTGTAGATGGCACGCGGAGGGGTGAAAAAGATTCGATGCCTATGCCGGAACAAAATCGTGTTCCACTTCGCGGACGATGAGTACCGGACACGGCGCGTGCCTGACAACGTTTTCCGCCACGCTTCCGAGCAATACGTGCTTCAGGCCGGTGTGCCCATGCGTCGCGAGGATGATGAGGTCAGTATTTGTCTCATTCGCCAGATTCACGATTTCACTCGTGGTGCGCCCGGTTCGGACTTCAGTCTTGAAACTGAGATCTCTGCTCGCCATTTCCGTGGCCAGGCTGTCCAGTTGGCGCTGCCCATTTTTGCGCATCTCACCTTCCAGCAGGGCGACGTCCACCGTTCCGAAGTCTCCCGCGTAATAGTTCACCTGAACCACATGTAGCAGGATGAGTTCGGCCCCGAATTGTCGAGCAAACGGAATCGCGTACTGGAGTGCCTTCTTGGAGCAGTCCGAGAAATCGATGGGCACGAGAATTCGTTTCAATTCGAAGCCTGGTTTTGCCGACGGATTACCGCTGCTCAATAGCTTTTCATCCTTGGAATCCAGGTCCACCATCACGTGACCGCGTTTTAGTGCTGGCTTTACTTTCATATGAGTTCCTTTCGATTCGCCGACTTCCTTCTGCTGGCTCCGACCGGATCATTAAAATTTGAGGACACCAAGAATGAGTTCGATTGCCTCGCTCATCTGCCGCCGGATTGCGAACCGACCACGTTTTTCAGTTGCGAAACTCGATCGTCTTGATCCTCGGGTTTGTTGTGATGCTCTCGTGTTCATTGTATGACGTAGTGCCGTTCTCACGCGTTACCGTTGCTTAAGAATCCATGATGGACCACACGAGCCTTGCCTATGAGTGCACATTTCTTGCAAACACAGCCATCCGCCAGAGCAAAGGTCTTGCTCATGGTTGTTGGGTAACGATAGAACCGCCGGAGAAAACGACCAACCTGGCATGAAAAGCTACAGAATCGGCATCATTGGTGGCAGTGGCCTTTATAACATCGATGGCTTCAACAGTCAGAAGTGGGTGAAGGTTCAGACCCCCTTTGGCAAACCATCCGACGATCTGCTGACAGGACTATTGGGAGGACGTGAGGTGGTTTTTCTTCCTCGCCACGGACGCGGACACCGGATTTTGCCGTCCGAACTGAATCACCGAGCCAATATCTTCGCGATGAAGAAACTGGGTGTTTCCTGGATCATCAGTGTCAGTGCAGTTGGCTCTCTCCAGGAACAGTACAAGCCACGCGACATCGTGTTACCCGATCAGTTCTTCGATCGCACGAAGCGGTCCACAGAGCATACATTCTTCGGCCGCGGAATCGTGGCGCACATTGCTTTCGCGGAGCCGGTTTGCGGGGAACTGCGCGCTTGTTTGCACCAGTCGGCAATGAGGGTCGGAGCAAAGGTTCATAATGGTGGAACTTACGTGAACATGGAGGGGCCAGCGTTCAGCACGAGGGCTGAGTCTCTCGCTAATCATCGTTCCGGATTCGACGTCATAGGGATGACAAATTTGGGCGAAGCGAAATGCGCTCGAGAGGCGGAGATTGCGTACGCGACGATGGCGATGGTTACGGACTATGATTGTTGGAAGTCCGACGAAGCCCATGTCACGGTTGAAATGGTGGTTGAGAACCTCCGGAGTAACGCTGAAAATGCCCGACAAATAGTGATGGATGCGATCCCAAATATCCCCGCTGTGCCTGGGTGTTCGTGCCACCGGGCACTCGCCACTGCCATCATGACCGACAGAAATCACTGGCCAGCCAGGGCGAAATCCCAGCTCAACCTGCTGTTCAAAAAATACCTTTGACTTCAGGTCATCATTTGGCCCGCGAAGCGGGCGCGTCATCTACGCCAGCGGCGTGTGCATGCTGATGGTGGCTGGAATCCTCTGGCTGCCGCGCTGGGCCCCATGGCCGGATTCGCGCGCTGGGGCAGGTCTTTGGGCACAACCTGCGGCGGGACCGGGTGAAACCGGAGCAGTTTGGCCACGGCGACTGGTTCTGGAAGGTGCTCCATGTGAACGGCGGGTTCAAACTCGGAGCCACTCGCATCGATCTCTATTATCCGATTATCCCATGGATGGGTGGTGATGACTCTCGGCTATCTCCTCGGGTCCATTATGCTGACTCCGCATGAATTCCGGCGGCACCGCTTATGGCAAATGAATCTCGGCGCGCTCGCCCTGTTCTTCGTCCTGCGATGCACGATCATCTGCGGCGACTTGCATACTTGGTCAGCTCAGGCCACGCCGCTGGAGACCGCCTTCTCGTTCTTCAACGTGCAAAAATATCCACCCTCGCTGGATATTCTCCTCGTGACACTTGGTCCGGCCATCGCTGCCCTGGCGTTGTTTGATCCATGGATGGAAACCAGCACGCGTCTGCGCTCGGGACTTCGCAGTGCTTTGGTCACGTTTGGGCGTGTCCCACTTTTCTATTACCTGCTGCATCTGCCGCTTCGTCATGGGCTCGCTCTGCTGGCGTCCTGGATGACCGGCCGCGAGGTCGGGTGGCTCTTTGGCTGATTCTCCGACGACGCGCATCCGCCTTCCGCTGTACCCGGGCGCGGCTTCGGCTTGCCGGCCATTTACGCGACATGGATTGTGGCGCTCTTGATCCTTGACCCGGCATGCCAGGGGTTCATCTCGATGAAGCAGCGGCGGCGAAATGCGCGGCTAAGTTACCTTTGAAGAGAAATGCGGTGATTCGTACAGTCGAACGGACACGGATTCTGAAATTAGTTCACACGCCACCTCGGATCTGTTGAACTTCATCTCGTCATGATCCGGCTGAACTTCTTTTTGCCCTTTTTCAGGAAACGGAAGAAGAGCGAGCCAGCAGGCGGCCCGATCACCGGCCCGCTCGCTCCCTGGCTGTCCGATCCTGAAACCGGCCGCAAAGGTCGCCTCCGGAAGGCGCTGGCCCGGGTCGGCGACACCTGGCTCTCGTCTCCCTGGCGGCGGGTTGTTCAAGCCTCGTTCTTTCTCGGGTTCATCACGCTCTTCGTTTGGGTCGCGTGGCCTTATGGCGGTGCCGATTACGCACAGCATAGGGAGTCGAAGGAGAAGGTGGCGGCCGAGTTCTTCCTGATGATCGATCCACTGGTCAGCCTTTCGACTTCGATCGCCTCCAGAAACTGGGTCTGGTCGCTCAGTGCCGCTGGGATCATCCTCGCCGTGTGCCTCCTTATCCCGCGTGGTTTCTGCGGCTATGTCTGTCCACTGGGAACCGTTATCAATCTGTTCGACTGGGCATTGGGACGCCGGATCAAGCGTTGGAAACTGCCGGACCAGCACCGCGGGTGGTGGGTTCATTTGAAATACTATCTCCTCGTCGGCTGTCTGGTGGCCGCGCTGGGCGGAGTCTTGTTAACCGGACTCGTCGCGGCCATCCCGGTGGTGACACGGGCCTTTCTTTTTCTGGTGAAGCCATTGGAGTTGGGGCTGACCAAAGGCTGGTATCTGAACACGGGATTCAACGCGGGGCACATCGTGTCGGTCCTTTTGTTCCTGGGAATCTTGTTCCTCGGCGTGTTTCGCCGGCGATTCTGGTGTCAGTACGTCTGCCCCAGCGGCGCAATCTTTTCCCTCGGCAACCTCTTCCGCGTGACCGAACGCAAGGTCGAGACCTCCTGCATCTCGTGCAACAAGTGCGTTGAGATCTGTCCGTTCGACGCCATCAAACCGGACTACACCACGCGCACCACGGAATGCACCCTGTGCCAGACCTGCGGCGGGGTGTGTCCGACACACTCGATCAAATTTGTGGACCGCTGGGATCAATTCCAGCTCAAGCCCGGCGAGACCGCCACGGAGCGGCTTCCCTCCCGGCGCGCGTTCCTGCTGGGATCGCTCGCGGGCGCAGGAGCGGCCGTGTCCGGAGTCTTCGCCGCTCCCAGGAACATTCATCCCGTGCGGCCTCCGGGAAGTTTGCCGGAGGAAGAGTTCCTGCAAGCCTGCATCCGGTGCGGGGAATGTTTTCAAGCCTGCCCCAACGACGTCCTCCAACCCACCGGATTCGAGCAAGGGTTGGCCGGGTTGTGGACGCCGCGCGTCAACGCGGACTGGGCCGGTTGCGAATCCTCCTGCAACAACTGTGGGCAGGTCTGTCCGACCGGCGCCATCCGCGCGCTTCCGATGGTGGAGAAACGGGTCGCGCGCATGGGCCTGGCAAAGGTGGAATCCACCTGCCTTCCACTGGCGGGACAGGAGGCCTGCCAGATCTGCGTGGACGAATGCAAGGCGGCCGGCTACGACGCGATCGAATTCATGCGCGCGCATCCGAAGCTCGATGAATCCGGCCAGCCGATCGAAGGTTCCGGTTTCTCCGCGCCCGTGGTCCTGGCTGATAAATGCGTCGGTTGCGGCCTGTGCCAGACTCGCTGCCACTCGATCAATGTGAAGACCAAACACCTGCTCGCGTCGTCCGCCATCGTCGTCGAGGCGGGTGACGGCAAGGAAGATCGAATGTCCTCCGGATCCTATTTAGCGCTGCGCGAACAGGAGCGAAAAGCGAGCCTCCTCGCACCGGCTGCGGCTGACTCCTATCTGCCGAGCTTCCTCAAAGAGAGCCAAAGATAAAGATTGGAATCGCCCTGGTATGACCGACTGAGCCCGATGTCTGGCTGGACGATACCAGCCGGTCTCGGATGCATCAGCCGCCATCATCCCAAACCGATAATGGTCACCGATCACTTTTGATTGTCGGCAGCGGTGCCTGCCACTGGGATGGGTGGCACCGTTGACAGAAAGCAAACCACGAGGCGATTCAAGAAGTTACGGAATAGCGATCCCGTGTTCGAGCGAGAATTCACTTCAGTTCGTTTTCTTACTGCTGAATGAAATAACTGAGGTTCTCCAGCTCCATCGCGACGTTGACGTTGTTGACCATGACCTCCTCCGGGACGTGAAGAACGATGGGAGCAAAATTGAGAATGCCTGCGATACCGCATTCTATGAGAGTATTTGCCACCTCCTGGGCAGAAGGCGCTGGCACCGTAAGGATGGCCATTCGGATGTTTCGCGAGTGGATAAACTCTGGCAGCCGGTCCATCCCATAAACGGGTGTCGAGGTCTCGTTGTCTCGGCGGCGTTGCACATCGGCATCGAATGCGGCGACGATCTCAAAGCCTTCCTGCTCGAACCCGCGATAGGATAGCAGCGCCAGGCCGAGGTTTCCAACTCCGACAAGGATTACCGGCTGAAGGCTGTTTGTGCCGAGAAGATCGGAAATCATCTTGGCCAATTGCTCCACATCGTAACCGAGGCCCCTTGTGCCGAACTGGCCAAAATAGGTGAGATCCTTCCGGAGCTGGGTTGATTTCACACCGGCAGCCTTGGCCAATGCCTCACTGGATACCGTGCGAATGCGGTTTTCTTTCAATCGCATGAGGCATCGAAGGTAGAGCGACAGGCGATAAATCGCCTTGCGCGGAATTTCCGGTCGAGTGGACTTTTTCAAATCGGGCGCAGGTTACGGCAGTATCGAGCGATGAGCAAGCGGTGGCGTGGCTGGGGATCGTGTTCGGGGAGAGCAGTCGTTGACTTTCGAAGAGCTCGCACGTATTCAAGCTCGCCATGCTGAAGCCGAAAACATTTGAGGGTTTGGTGGATTTTTCCAACGCTTTCCAACCGCGACGAGGCATCGGGCACGTCTTGTTCGATTTTGATGGGACGCTTTCGCTGGTCCGGCAAGGCTGGCCGGAAATCATGATTCCTATGTTGGTGGAGATGCTTCCCCGCGTGCCTGGTGATACGGACGAAAATGTGCATCGAATGCTCTACGACGACATCATGAGCCTTAATGGCAAGCAGACAATCTACCAGATGATTCAATTTGCCCAGCGTGTGAAGGAAAGGGGAGGCACTCCCAAGGAGCCGCTTTGGTATAAGCACGAGTACCTTCGTCGATTGGAGGAGCGGATACACACTCGGATCAAAGGCCTTGAAGAAGGCACCATCGGGCGCGACGATTTGACGGTTTTCGGCTCCCGGCCCCTGTTGGATGAGTTGAAGAGCCGGGGCCTGCAACTTTATCTCGCCAGCGGCACGGATGAGCCTTTTGTGAAGCGCGAAGCGGAGCTGCTGGGTCTTACGCACTATTTTGGGGATCGAATTTATGGAGCCAAGGATGACTTCAAGAGCTTCTCCAAGAAGATGATCATTGAGCGAATCCTGAGCGAGAACCAGATTTCAGGCGCTCAGTTGCTCGCGTTTGGCGATGGCTATGTGGAGATCGAAAACACAAAGAGTGTGGGCGGTCTCGCGGTTGCCGTTGCAAGCGACGAAGCCAACAATGGTTCCGGCCAGATGGATGCGTGGAAGCGACAGCGCCTGCTCGGTGTAGGCGCGGACATTTGCATCCCTGATTATCGCGATCTGCAACCGCTGCTCGACCACCTGTTTCCAGCGTGAACACACAGCCCATTGATCTGACGAGACTCAAAGTGCTGCCACTGGCGGATCGACGCAGCCTCACGCGTGTCGAGGACATCCTTCTTGATCCGCAGTCAGAGCCGAAAGAGGTAAGCGAAGTAGTTCAGAATTCGATTGATGAAGCGGTGAGCCATATCATCGAGGCGCGCCAACGCGATGCCAGTGTGATTCTGATGTATGGGGCGCATCTGCTTCGCAATGGCGCAGCTCGAATTCTGACTGAAATGATGCATCGAGGTTGGATCACTCATCTCGCCACCAACGGTGCCGGTACAATTCACGATTGGGAATACGCGTGGCTCGGTCGTTCCACTGAAAGTGTCGAGGATAACGTTGCCACTGGGACTTTTGGAGCCTGGGACGAAACAGGGCGCAACATTCATCTCGCGTTGCTGGCCGGCGCGCTTCAGGGGCTCGGTTATGGAAGATCGCTGGGGCGCTTCATCTTGGAAGACGGCACATCTCTACCGGATGAGGACCATCTCACCGCAATGCTCCGGGAATTCCCCACTGACCCAATGGCAGCCGCCTGCGCTGATCTTCTCCACACGATGAGGCGACACGGATTGATGAGCGGTCGTCACGAAGTGGTTCACGCCTGGAAGCACGGATCGATTCTAGGCCAGGCGTGGCGGCTTGGGGTGCCTGTAACCGTTCATCCGGGGATCGGTTACGACATCATTTCGTGTCATCCGATGTTCAATGGCGGTGTAATCGGCCGCGCAGCCACCGAGGACTTTCGGTTGATCTGCGGCGCTGTGGATAAACTCGACGGTGGAGTCGTGCTCTCCGTGGGTTCCGCGATCATGGGACCACAGGTCTTCGAGAAGAGTTTGAGCTGCGTGCATAACCTCCGATTTCAATCAGGCCGTCCGGCTGTCAGCGATCACACAATTTACGTTGTGGATTTGCAAGACGGCGGAGGATGGGACTGGAGCAAGGGCGAACCACCCAAGACGAATGCGGCTTACTACTTGAGATTTTGCAAGAGCTTTTCACGAATGGGGGGGGCTATGCACTACTGCCAAAGCGATAACGCAGCGTTCATCCATCGCCTCTACCGCGGATTGCTAGCGTGCTCTCAGGATCCAGCCGCTGCCACGCAATGACACCGGCAAGGTTTCAAACGATTACGAGCCGCTATCCGAGCCTTCGCATCGGAATACTCGGGGATTTTTGCCTCGACCGTTACCTGGAAATTGATCCAGCACGATCCGAAATTTCCATCGAAACGGGGCTGACAGTTCACAATGTGATTCGGGTTAGATCCCAACCAGGCGCCGCTGGAACGATCTTGAACAATCTCGTTGCACTGGGAATCGGCTCCATCGACGCGATTGGCTTTTGCGGCGATGACGGCGAAGGGTATGAGTTGCGACGAGTCTTGGGCGAGCGGCGTGGAGTTCAGTTGGAGAATTTCTTCACATCGCCCGAGCGGCGAACTTTTACCTATACCAAACCGTTGCTGATCCGCCCGGGCAAGCCACCCGAGGAATTGAACCGCCTGGATTTCAAGCACTGGTCCCCAACGTCATCCGAGCTCAATGAACGAGTGGCCGCCGCTGCCCGGAATGTCGCTGCATCAGCGCACGCCATGATCTTGATGGATCAGGTGGATGCCGCCGACACTGGCGTTGTAAATTCCGGATTGCTTCCGGTGATTGCGGAGATCGCAATGCGGCATCCGCGACTGCCAATCCTGGCTGACAGCCGACGCGGGCTGCATGGCTATCCAACTGTCATTTTCAAGATGAATCATGTTGAACTCGCGAGACTCCTGGATCAACCCGTCGCGACAGATATACAACGCATCAAACAACAGACGGCAGCCCTCGCGGGACGCCAAGGTCGTTTCGTCTTTGTCTCGATGGCAGAGCAGGGGATCGTGGGTGCCTCAGCAAACGGAGAAGTTGACCATGTGGCGGCGCTCCCATTGCGCGGGGAGATTGACATCGTCGGAGCCGGAGACGCCGTCAGTGCCAATCTGACTGCGGCGCTCGCCGCGGATGCAACACTGCGCGAAGCAATGGAACTGGCCATGGTTGCTGCATCCATAGTGATTCATCAGCTCGGAACCACGGGCACGGCTTCGGTGCCACAATTGAGCGTATTGCTGAAAACTGTCTGATCCGATGAAGGAAAACTCCGCAGCAAACTCGACGCGGATGCTTCACCGTTGGCTGGCGCTGGGGCTCCTCTTGTTTTGCTCCTGTGCTTCCGCACCAAAGCGGGAAGAATCGAAGGAGCTGCATCGTTACGAATTCACTCAACCGCAAATGGGAGTACCGTTTCGGATGGTGCTCTATGCCGTCGATGAGCAATCTGCCACAAAGGCTGCTGGCGAAGCCTTTGATCGCATAGCGCGACTCAATGCGATCATGAGCGACTACGAAACCGACAGTGAATTGAACGAGCTGTCTCGAGCGAGCGGGCAGGGGAGGGAAGTGCACGTTTCAGATGACTTGTGGCACGTCATTGAGAAATCACAGGAACTCGCGAAGCGATCCAGTGGAGCTTTCGACATCACGGTGGGACCATGCGTAAGTTTGTGGAGGCGGGCTCGTCGCGTGAAGGAAATGCCTGACCCTGTGCGATTGGCCGAGGCACTCCAGGCCGTTGGGTATGACAAAGTGGTCTTAAACGCGCGCCGACAAACCGTGCTCCTGAAACGCGAAGGCATGAAGCTGGATCTTGGCGGCATTGCGAAGGGCTACGCCGTGGATGAGGCGATGGAGGTTTTGAAGAACCACGGGATCAAGCACGCGTTGGTCGGTGGAGTAGGAGACATTAGCGTGAGCGCTCCGCCGCCTGGCCAGCGCGGTTGGCGAATTTCCATCGTCGATTTCGATGGGCCGGGATTCCTGACAAATCGTGCGGTCATGTTGAAGAACTGCGCGATCTCAACTTCCGGCGACTCAGCTCAACGGCTTGAAATCAACGGGCGCCGCTATTCCCATGTTTTGGATCCTCGAACCGGCATCGGATTGACCGATCACAGTCTCGTCACGGTCATCGCGGCGGATTCCATCACCGCCGATAGCTTCGCCAAGGTTGTCGGCGTGCTCGGACCAGTCCGAGGTCTTGATTTCATCAAGAGCCACCGCGGCGTTCATGCGCGGGTGGTTCGAGAGCCGAACGATACAATCCAGTCTGTCGAGAGTGGTCGATTCAGATTCTTTTACGCGGCAGAGAATCAACGGCTCAACTCACCAAGTCGTTAGAGCAATTTCAACCGTATTCCACGACTTCGCGCGTGGCGGGCCAGATCTTGAACCAAAGCAAGCTCCAGCTCTTGTCCTTCGAGAACGAACGTCGTCGCATCTTCCGCACGCACCCTGCCCAACTTCCTTAGTCCATCCTCGCCGAGGATCGCTCCGAAGAGTTTTAGAAATTCGTGAGGCGAATCGCAGGGCTCCCGTAACAGTTCTGCCGGAGGCAAGCTCAGGTTCGACGTCACAAAGCAATCTTGCTTAAGCGCGGCTGTCAGAAGCGTTCCAAGCAAGGCCGGACTGCCGGAATGGATCAGCGGATTTTGCGTTCCAGCAGAATCGACAACCGCCACATCTTCGGCATAAAGCGCAGAGATAATCACACGCTTCTCCAATGCGTGAGCGAAACCAACGGCATACAATGAATGAGGATTTCGCGCTGTGAGATCTGCGATAACGAGATCCGACTTCCTGATCGACTCCTGAAGTTCTTTCAAAACACTTTGAGATTCCAGCTTGAGGACGGATCGTACGACTCGGAAGCAGGCTGCTTCGCACGCGGGTAAAATTCCTCCGACGAAGAGAGCCTCAAACAAATCGCCAGTGGGAAGGATGGTTGTGAGGAGCGGCGTTGACATTTCTAGAATCGGTCATCCACCAGTGAAGGGATTGGAGTTTTAGAGGTCGAGGTCACTCAAAGCTATAAGTCGCATAACTAACATTGTGCGAATAACAACAGTGTATGGCCATTTTGATTCCTCCAGATAACCTCATCCCAATGAGCTTCTTTCAAAACCCTGTAGAAGCCGAAGTGAGTCGGCGTAAACATTTTGAAAGTCGGTGCGAACTTACGTCCGCTGCTACAGTTTTGGAAACATGTCCAATGCCTGATCATTGCTTTGGCGTGACGATTCGATAGAAGCGTTTTGAATTGTTCCGGGATATGGTGTCCCCGACTTCGACCATTCGGGTGGTGGTTTGGGGTTCAATGTTCTCCAAGGTCTGCCAGACTCCTGATGCGGGATCGCTCGCCGCCTGGACCGAGTAGGATTTATCCGCAGCAGCGGTGAAGGAAATCAAAACTCCCGATGGATCAGCCGTGATGGACTCGAATTTCAACCGGCTCTTTGGATCGCGCGGGTTCGTGCCTGCGATGAACTCCTCGATATTCGTGTGGGCATCGCCGTCTGAATCTTCGTCTGCATCGGCGGCGCTATTTGGATTCAAACCAACGGCGAGTTCCCACGCGTCGGGCAGCCCATCTCCATCAGAATCGGATTTGGGTTCTTCAGCGGGAGCGATGGTGTTGGCGCGACCAGCGGTCGGCGGCAGACCACGCCAGTTTGCCGCATCATTCCCGAATCTTTCCTTCTGCTGACGCTGAAGCGAAGAACCCGAACCATTGGCTGCGGAAGGCCAAGGCAAAGTGCTGGCATATCCGATTCGGTCCACCAGATAATATGGCAGAATTCCGGCATCTGACCCTGAAATTGCCGGTCGTCCGGGCCTATAAAGCTCCACTGGACCACGTTCATTGGATAACCGTCCGGAGAAAGGACCGAAGATCCTCACTTCACTTGGAACGTTGTACTTTTCGCGGAATGCGGAGATTTTCTCTGGGTTGGCATCAGGATTGAAGCCCACAATAAGCAGGTACTCGACGGGGCGGACGAGGAATGTCGAGGCAGGCTTGAACTGGATGTCACCACGAATCTCCCATCGATTCTCTGTGAGGCCGGGATCGAACAAGAGCACACTGCCGCCACTGATGTTGTAGATTTCGATAAACTCTTCGTCAGCGTTTTCGTCACCCGAAGCGTTTACGGGATGGTACATGATTTCGTTGATTACAAGCGGCCCGATGGAAGGTGCAGCGTTCGAGGCTCCACCACCACTGCGGAACGCATCAATGGAGATCGGTTGATCCACACCAAAAGTGCGGCTCGCCATTGCGATGAATTGCGAGCCATCACCAGTCAGAGGGTTCCGGCCTGCCGATGTCCCCTGCTCCATGCTCTCAAATTTGGCCACTTCCTGCCATCCAGTTGATTTTCCAACTGGATCGACCGCCGCCAGATGGACTGAACCACCACGAACAGAACTCAAGTGAAATGGCTTGATCGCAGCGCTTCCGCCAAATTGGGATTCGTAAAACACCTTGAAGCCACCGGCAGGAATAATTGTTCCAAAAGGAATTTTGTATTTCTCAAGATCAGCACCATCGTCACTTAGCAACCAATTGCTTAGATCCACGGGTTTCGTTGAAATGTTGAAGATTTCGATGGCTTGCTCGAACGGGTCAGCCGCCCCAGGAAGCACCTCATTTATCACCACACTTGAGAGAGGTTGATAGTTGCTCTCCGCCAGAGAAACACTGTCGGGAAATGCAACGATGGCGTCAACTCCATCGGGAAACCGGCCTTGGGACACGCCTGCATTTTGTACCAGGTAATCAATTGAATCCACGGACTGTTCCGCTGGCCCGTAAATCCGCAGAGTTTCACCCTGCGGGTCCAGGCTAAAATTAAGATGGTTCGAGCCCTGGCTCGGATGCCCGTCCGCCACAAATCGCACCCATCCTTTCGCCCCAATGAAACTCAAAGGACCAATCTGATGCTTCCTCGTGCCAATTTCAGAAGGGTCATCCGAAACAAAAAAACCGGTCAGCAGAACCGGCAAAGATTCGGGATTGTAAATCTCAATCGAGCCAGAACCTTGCAGCGGCACGGCGAGCCATTCATTGACACGAAGTTCAGCACCCTGCCCCAGCGTCGCCGGACCTGCATTGGCGGCTCCCGGCGTTGGTTGCGCGAGCAGCCGCCAGTCGGATCCGAATTGCCCGATGGTTTGGTTTGGCAACTGAAATCCAAAAGCAACACGGTCTGCAATCTGATCGTTCGGTCCTAACAAGAAAATTTCACCGCCATCGCCGTCCAATCTGAAACCTGTGTTCAAGTCGTTCTCCATCCCAACGGATCCCGGACGGTTGGGGTCAAACCAAAGAATCAGGTAGCCATTGGCGGGGATGATCGCGCCAGCAGGAAACTTCCAGGCACCTGATCCTGGCTGTCCCACGCTAACACTCATGCTGGCCAGATCGAATGGAACAGTGGAGGCATTGAACAATTCGACCCAATCGATGTATCGGCCTTGTGCATCCTGAAGGCTCGACTGGTTTCGCGCCATGATCTCGTTGAGAACCGGTCCAGCGTAGTTGATCGCGTAGTTCTGTGCGCTGGGACTTGCAGATCCCGGAAAGCTAACGAACTTGGAACTGCCATCGGGGAGGCGTCCTTCTGAAATGCCCTCGGCCTGGGCTTGGAATTGAATCTGGTCCAGGAGCGCCCCGGACGGAGCAATCAGTTGAATGGTGGTTCCTGCGGCCGGAAGCTTGAAGTTAAGGTGATGAATTCCATCGTTCTCGTCCGCGTGGAACTGGATATGCCCCAGCGGCGGAATGAATGAAATGGCATTGATTTGATGCGAGGCACCATTGGCGGCAATCCACAATCTACGAACGGAAACCGGAAAGTTTTGATTTCGATTGTAGAGCTCGATCCAGTCGTCTCCCCCGGCCGGGGCATTCGCTAGCCACTCGTTTATCAATAGATCCGAAATCGGGGCAATGAGAGCCCGGCTATTGGCACCGCCTTCTGTTGGCGACGTCAGTGTCCATTCTCCATCGATTTTACCAGCGGTCAAATTCGGAAGCTGGCGCCCCAGAGTTACTGCGTCCACTCGTTGAGTCGATGCGTTGTAGAGAAAGATGCGCTCGATCTGGTTAGTCAGCACGAAGCCCGAATGGAAGCCACCTGATGTTGTAGTCACCGAATCGCAGCTCACCACTAGAAATGCACCTGGCTGAATCATCGTTCCGGCTGGGAAGACGAATTTGCGGAGGAGTCCGTCATTGCTGAGACTCCAACCATCGAGCCGGGCCGGAGTTGAACTTTCGTTCTTCAGTTCGATCCAACCCACTTTTCCAGAGGGCGGAGTGCTGGCTGACATGACTTCATTGAGCCTGACTCCGGGAGGCAGAGTGATCGCCGGGGCAGCGCCGGGAGAACCACCCGGATTCAAACTTCCACGCCAGTTTGCTGGATCATTTGGATCACCGCCTGGGTCGATGACTTCCAGTGACGCCCCCTGGCCGTCTGCATCCAAAGGCCATCCATCAGAGTCGTGGTAGTCAACTGCTGTGATGATGCGCCCGACGCGATCTTCAATGCTCACCCGCTCACCGCTGTTCGAGAGGGAGCCTCCAAAATACCCATGCACTTCGGCATCTGGATAGCGCGCCTGAAATCCTGCCGGATTGGTGCCAGAAGCGATCAGATAGCGCTCTCCCGGTGAGATGATTGTGCCATCTGGAATTCTGTAGCCGGTTCCCACCACCATGAAACCCGAGGCGTCAACAGGAGCCGCACCAACGTTTTGGAGTTCGACAAACTCGAACCCCTCGCCACCCGGCGGATGGTACATGATCTCGGTGATGCGAAGAGGTATTCCAATCTCCGCCACTTGAAAGCTGGCTTCGGCCAGGGCGCTCCAGTTTCCGTTGGCGAGAACTCGCGCACGGAGAGTTGTGCTCGAGTTGAGAGGGATCCCCTGCCCGCTTGTCAACGGCTTCGCGGCAGGCGAAGGAATTTCGGTGAACGGCACTCGCGGATCATCACCGTCGGTGGTGTAGTAGATCTGCCCGCCTGAACTCGAGATAGTTACCTGAGTGCCAGGTGGAACATTGCCTCCGGGTTTGTCGAATAAAGGAGCGCTCACTTGTGCCAGCAGGCCGGCGGTGGCCAAGTGGCCAAAGATTATTCCTTTCCTTTGTGGCACCCAAGTTTTCGGGATGATGGGGTCAATCGCTGGAATGACTTTGGACATCCGGAGCCGCAGTTCCTCGTACCGATTCAACACATTCGTCTCAGTGAGCGCTCCATTGCCGTAAAAGTGCTTTTGAATCCGATCTGCAAAAAGCAGACGGAACTCCGGGCTCTTGACCAGGGCGCGGTAGATGTCGCCTACGGGAGCAAAGGCCGTGTTTGCCAGCTCGTTCGTGAGAGTGTTGTGGGTGACGGGATTTCGCTTGTAGCCAAAGGACCATTCAGAATCCCAGTTGTAGAAGCGCCACTTTGCTCCGGGTACCCGCTCTCGTGCTGCCCGCCAATTGTTGTTTGGCCAGTCGCCCATACCGACGTAGATATTCAGGAGTAGATAGTCGGCAAAATTCGTCACATCCATGCGGCGAATCGCTTCCTGATAATGAGCCGGCAGCGAGAAGTTGCCAGACTTCTTCATAAAGGTTCGAAACGCAGCCCACTCATCGATCGTTCCTTCCCGGACTCTTTCAAGCTCCTCGATGATGTCCCAATCCAAGCCACCCCCGTGCCAGCGTTGCGCGAACTCTCCGCTGATGCGTTCCACGGGGTTGTAATACCCTTGATAAACTCCGTTGAGAAACAGGTTCATTGTCGTGCCATGCACAGCCACGTGCCCCATGTCCAACATGAGCCGCCGGACCAGTTCATCGTCAATGAATGGGTTCAGTGGATCGTTGAAACCCGCCCTTAGAATGATTCCATCGAACTCATCGTGCAGCGTGGTTTCAAACATGGGGTAGTTCAGTGCCTTGGCTCCATAGTCTCCACGAAAGTACAATCCGAAGGCGTACTTCCCATTGGGTGGACCTGCGTTGTAATTATAGAGTTCGCGAACAACGTCGCCACCATGAACGCGGAAGCCAGCATCGACCTGAAAACCACCGTTGTCCTCTGGCAGAATCAACTCCACTGACACGGGTCTTTCCCATGCAACACCTCGGTTGAGAGTGTTGCGTGGTTTGAACTCCATGATACCGGCTGCTCCATACAGGTTATTGGAAGCAGTGACGATCGACAGGACCGGAAGAGATTTAATAACACCAGGCAAAAATGGTTTGAGGGATTTATCAACAAGCGACTGATTGAAGAAATACGAATGCGTCACCACTTCTGACGGGAGCGTGTTGCCCTTGAATGCGGCGGCTCGAACCATCGTGGTTTGTTTGACAAACAGTGGGTCAGAGTAGATTTCGCCGTGTGTGTCGGTAGGTTCAGAACCATCAGTCGTGTAGCGGATGGTTGCGCGGGGAGTCGTTGAGCTTAGGGAGAGATTGAACGGATTGCTAAAGAATCCGCGCTTCACACTGAAGTGCGGCGAATCGACGATGCCTTGCATGGAACTTGACCCATTTGCGCCGCCGGGAGTCGGTGATGCGAAATAACGCGGTTCCTGCCGGCTATCCTTGCCGTAAGAATAATTGCTCCGTTGCGGCGGATATTTCGGAGAAAATTCGCTTGCCACTCTCCTTGGCGACTCCGGAGCGAACAAGCCGAGATACTCCCCTGCCCTGCTCAATTTGAAGTTTGTGTGCAATTTCGCTCCACTACCCGTGGGACGCCGATCCAATCCCGAAGCGAACACCACCAGGTATTCCCCAGGACTGATCGACACATCCGGAAAGGCCCAGCGCCCGGGATCGTTCGGTTCGTCCGTCAGCGACCATCCGAGCAACTTCACCGGCTGGCTCCCACGATTGTGGAGCTCGATCCAGTCCTGGATCGTACCATTCTCGTCACGCAATCCCGAAGCGTTGGCGGCAAGTATTTCGGAGATCACAACGTCCGGCTGAATGAAGGTGGGATTCACCAAATATGACCAACGTTCATTTCCAAAAAATCGATTACCATCCGTCGCCAAATCGGTGATTACATGAGAGGGAGACCAACTGACCTGTGCCGTCCCGGTCGCGGGATCTGCCAGTCGAAACACATAAGGACCGGCCGAAGCTCCGGAAACGCTCGAAGCTCCCTTGCCCGCGACGATCAAGTCTGACGCCTTCAAACCAATCACCGGCTCGTCGAAAGTGATTTCCACCTGGGTGAGCGAACGCACTGTCGATTCCTGCGGCGGATTAATCAGCACTATTCTCGGGGGGGCGACGTCGTGCAGGCTGTAGGTCCACAGCGGTGTCTGAACGTCGAACAAGTCATTGACGGACGCGGCTGACGTAATCGCGCTGTCCGGTGCAAATCGAATCTCCACCGGACCCGCCGTTGGTTGCCGGAATAAAAATACGAACACCGATCCTGAACCGTTCGCAGCTTCAGCAGCTCTGCCGTTTACGAGCAAATCCCTGGCATCCACGCCACTGACTTGTTGATCAAAGGCGACTGTGATTTCTGTCAGCAACGACACCCTGCTGCCTTGTGGTGGTGTCACGTCGATCACTCGCGGGGCGGCGGCCTGTAATACCGCAGCGGTTGCGAAATAAATGGCTGAAATTTGAGTAATTAGACTGAACCCGAATCGTTTCATAGTTTCCTCCCCAATCGCTCAATCTGGATCAATCGCTTCGCTCGGACGTCGCATCCGCAAGAGACGACGGTTTCGGCGACACGCTGAATCTTGCTAGAATCGATAATGATGTCGAGAGCATCTGACCTCAGATGAGATGGGGCGGACTGAAAAAGCAATGGCGAGTTGAAATCCCTGCGAACGGGACGGTATTCAGGCGGGCGAGCGGATGGGCGCCAGGGGCACCGGTTGCGGGGCAGTGTGCGGGAGAGGCTCAGT
>SXMN01000044.1 GCA_005777315.1 Verrucomicrobiales bacterium | reverse complement strand
GGATTCCTGTTCCCCCCCGAAGTCCCCTCTGGCCCATGCGAGAGCGAGTTGATCTGAAGAGCCCGGTGCGGGAAAACCGCCCGCCGGGATCTGTGCGGGGGGCGCCGGGCAACCGGCGTCCCTACCGCGACACACTACCTCAATCTGAATTGCCGACATGATCGCCGCCTTCCAACGCGCCGGACAACTGGGCCTTCTGGCAGCTGGTCTGGCGGACGTACGTTGCCGCGGCGCCGGACCTTCACGCGATCGTGCTGTGCGCGGGATCGTGGACCGGCTGGGCCTCATGCATGGGTTGCCACAGAAAATCGGGCAGTTGCTCGCTTTTTCCGAACTCGATGAAAGCGATCCAGCCTTCATGCGACTCACCGAGAACGAGCCGTCACTCACAACGAAGAAAGCGTTCGCTGAGATCGAGCGGCAACTGGCTGCGCTCGGCGACATGCCGCCCGCCGCCGCCAATTCACCACATGAATCGGAACGCCTCCTCTCCCCATCCCTCTCCTCCATTCCGAATGGAGGAGAGGGTGGCCGAAGGCCGGGAGAGGAGGCGCTTTGGGTTCATGGGTTCAAAGCGCGAAATTCCACTTCGGCGAATTCTCCTTCCGAAGGAGAGGAGAGGGTGGCCGCAGGCCGGGAGAGGAGTGGTCGCGGGGAGTTTCATGGACTCAATGCTCGAATTCTCCCTTCCGAGCTCCCGCCGTCACTGAGCGATCGCTTCAACAGCATCGAGCCGCGCGGCATCTCGGCCTCCATTGGTCAGGTTCATCGAGCCACGTTGCGGGATGGCCGCGAGGTGGCGGTGAAGATTCAGTACCCGGACATCGCTCAACATGTCGCGTGGGATTTGCGAGCCCTGGGCTGGATGACAGCGCCGGTCGGTGACCTGCGAAAAGGCTTCGACATGGGAGCTTACCGGCACGAGATCGGCACGATGCTGGAGGCCGAACTGGATTACACCCGTGAAGCCGGATGGTTGAAGAAGTTCTCGGACTGGACCTGCGGCTGGACTGGCATTGAGCTTCCGAAAGTGATCGATGAACTGAGCGGCCCGCGACTTCTCACGACAACCTGGCTGGACGGCGAACGCCTTGCCGAAGCGCGGCATTGGCCCGAAGTCGAGCGCGCTGAACTGGCCACGCAGGTGCTGAAGTTTTTCCTGAGCGGAGTCTTCGAGTGGGGCTGCATCCACGCTGATCCACATCCGGGCAATTACCGTTTCATCCGCAACAACGGAACTGTGAAGCTTGGCGTGCTTGATTTCGGCTGCGTAAAGGAGATCGAGCCGGGCTTTGCCAAAGGGCTGCGCGGAATGATCGACGATGCCATTTCAACGACGGCGTCGCCGGAGGGAGTGTGGGGACGTTTTGTTGAAATGGGCTTCAACACAAAGTCGCTTGATCCGCTGCGCTCGATGCTTCCCGAAGTGGCGCGCGTGCTTTGCGAACCGTTTGTTGACGCTGGCGTCAGCTCCGTGGCTGCGTGGAATCCAGGGGAACGGATCGCCAGGGTGCTTGGCGCTCATCGGATGGCCTTCCGCCTGGCCGGGCCATCGGGGATGATTTATTTCCTGCGCTCATTTCAGGGCGTTCTGCAATATCTCCGGGCGCTCGATGCGCCCGTTGACTGGCGTGAAGCGCTGCGAGAATGCGGCTGCGGCGAACCGCCAGTTTCAGCACAGAGATTTGGAGAACACAGAGAAAAACTGCTTTCCTTCCCTCTTCAGCCTCTGTGTCCTCCAAAACTCTGCGCTGAAGCACGGACGCATCCCACAGCCAATGAGCATCGGGGGCTCAACGCATCCGCCTTGCGGATGGAGGTTGCCCACGAACCTCTTCGCCACCACTCATATCCCGGCCCGCAGGCATCCTTTCTTCCGTTAGATGAAGGAGCGGGAGTGAAATCCGGGAGCAAACAGCTTTTGAAAGAACATCCAACTCCCAAACACCCCATGCTCTCCGACACTCTTCACATTCAGGTCACCGAGGCCGGTCAACTGCGAGTTGCCCTGGCGTTTGGGGCCGGTGCCGTGGACCATCTGCCGGATCTTGTGCCGCATGATTTGAAACCGAAGCTCGCGGCGCGGGCCATTGATCTTGCGTCGCTCGCCGACCGTGCCCGGCAGAACGATTATGCGGCCGGTGAAGTATTTACCCTTGAAGACGGCGGGAAAACCGTCCGCGTGTGGCTCTCCTGAACTTCCAGTCAACCATCAATCCTCACTTACACGTACCATAGAATGAAAATTGCCATCATCGATGATTCCATCTTCATGCGGCGGCTGATCACAGGCGCGATCCAGCAAATCCAGCCTGACGCCGTGCTGACCGAGTTTACCAACGGGGAGGAGGCGCTCGCCCAACTGCCAAAGCTGGCTCCCGACCTCATCACCCTCGACATGCTCATGCCGAAGATGGATGGCCTCGCGCTGCTTGAAGCGCTCAAAACCTCGGCGCTGCGCCCGCGCGTTATTGTCATCACCGCGAACGTCCAGAATTCCGTGAGACAGAAATGCGCCGACTTCGGCGTGACGGATTTCATCGAGAAACCGATCACGTTCGACAAACTCCAGGCATCCTTCACCAAACTTCTCGCCGCATGACCACCTCCGACGCGACATCGCCTGAAGTGCTCGATGCCCTGCTCGAACTCGTTACCATCGGAGTGGGCCGCGGCGCGGCCGGACTGTCCGAGCTGACAGGGCGCGAGGTCGGCATCAGCGTGCCCACGCTGGAGATTTTTGACTTCGAGCAGTCTCATCCGAGCGACCAGTTTCAGGGGGCCTCACTCCGGGTCCGGCAGAGCTTCGATGGCGGGATCACCGGCCACGCGCTGTTTGTCCTCAACGTGGAAGGAGCGCACCGCGTGGCGGAATTGCTGCTGGGCGGGACTGGAAATCACGACGCCTTCGACGACAACGAACAGGCGGCGCTGCTTGAACTGGGAAACATCATCATCGGCGGAGTGGTCAGCCAGCTCGTCAACCAGATTGGCGAGTCCGTTAACTGGGAGCTGCCCCAACTGCAACTACGCGGCAGTGCCGGTCTGGTCGATATGGTTTCCGACCTTGCCGATCCGCGAGGGATGCGAGTGATCCTGATGAGGGCCACTCTCTCGCTCGAAAGCGAGAATGTCAGCGGCTACCTGATGCTCGTCCTGAGCGATGAGCATCTGTCCGAGCTCATGGAGAAACTGGAGCACATGCTGGCCCTTGTCTGAGCCATGAACCCGCTTAACGAATCCCTGAACGCCCTGCCGTGCGGTTTCGCTCAATTTGATGAAGAGAATCGGGTTTCACTTTGGAATCTGAGCCTCGAGCGCTGGACCGGCCTTTCGTTGGCGGAAGTCCAGGGGCGCAAACTGGAGGAGATCTTTCCAGACGTGCCTGGAATTCCGAAGGCGCTCACGAAACTCCGCTCAACCCGCCAGCCCCAGGTGCTGTCGCAATTCTTTCACCAGTGGCTGATCCCGGCGCCGCTGCCCGAGAACCACCTTAGCGGTTTCTCCCAAATGCAGCAGGAGTGTCATCTTGCGCTCCTGAAAGATCCGCCCGGCCACGTGGCGTTGACTGTGTTTGACGTGACCTCGATCGTGGTCGGCCAGCAGCGCGCGCGGGTGATGAACACGGAAGTGGCCGACTCACGCGACCGCGCGGAGCAGGCGTTGCGGGCGTTGTCGGACCAAAAGTTCGCGCTCGACCAGCATTCCATCGTGGCGGTCACCGATCACCATGGCCGGATCACGTACGCCAACGACAAATTTTGCGCCATCTCGAAGTACTCGCGGGAGGAACTGCTTGGCCAGGATCATCGCCTGATCAATTCTGGCCACCATACCCGTGAATTCATGGGGGACATGTGGAATACGATCAGCAGCGGCCAGGTCTGGAAGGGGGAGATCAAAAACAGGGCGAAGGATGGAACTTATTACTGGGTTGATACCACCATAGTCCCGTTTCTTGACTCGATGGGAAAACCGGCTCAATTCGTAGCCATCCGCACGGACATCAGCGAACGCAAGCTATCAGTGGAGATACTCACACGCTCCGTGCGAAGGAAAACCGCTGAAAATCGCATCCGGGAAGTTCTCCTCAACAGCGCTGGTGATTCCATGTACGCCGACGTGCTGGACGAGCTGCGCAGTTTCTTCGGAAGCCGCTTCGGGTTTTTCGGCTATATCCGCCCCGAAGACGGCGCGCTGGTGGTTCCTTCACTGACTCGTGATATATGGTAGCAATGCAGTGTTGAAGCCAAGAGCATCGTTTTTCCGCGCGCCGGCTGGACCGGGCTCTGGGGAAAAATCCTCCTGGAACGCCGTGCACTATTGAAGAACGAGCCGCATCAGACGCCATCAGGCCACGTGCCGCTGCATCGATCCATCGGCGCGCCGATCCTGCTCAACGATGAGCTGCTTGGCTCCATCCATCTGGCGAACCGCGACACCGATTACAACGCCGAGGACATCGAGATGCTCGCCGCGATCTCGGATGTGATCGCGCCGGTGCTCAAAGTGCGGTTCCAGTTGGAAAGGCACGAGGCTGAGCGCCGGCAGTTCGAGGCGCAGTTGATCGCCGCCAAGGAGGCGGCCGAGGCCGCCAACAAAGCCAAGAGTGAATTCCTCGCCACGATGAGCCACGAAATCCGCACTCAGATGAACGGCGTCATCGGCTTCACGGATCTGCTCCTGGATTCGCACCTTGATTCCCATCAACTCGAATTCGTCCGCACCATCAAGACTTCCGGAGAAAGCCTGCTGACGCTCATCAATGACATCCTGGATTTTTCAAAGATCGAATCCGGGAGGCTGACATTGGAGCGGATCTCATTTGACGCCCGGAAACTGACCCTGGAAGCCGCTGACTTGTTGCGACCCCGCGCCGCCTCCAAAGGGCTCGATCTGGAACTGCATCTTGCCTCGGATGCGCCCATCCCGTTGCTGACCGATCCCACCCGTGTCCGGCAGGTGCTGCTCAACCTGGTGGGCAATGAGGTCAAATTTACGGCGAAGGGTGGAGTGACGATCCGGGTTGAGAGCGTGGAAGGATCGGCGAATGGACCGTTGATCCCGGACGAGGGTGGTTCCATACAGTCGCGTTTTCTCCGCTTCAGCATCACCGACACCGGCACGGGAATTCCGAAAGACAAACAGCCGCTGTTATTCCAGAAATTCTTCCAGGCTGATAGTTCGACCACGCGCAAATATGGCGGCACAGGACTGGGACTCGCCATCAGCAAGAGGCTGATCGAGTTGATGGGCGGACAGATCGGCGTTGAGAGCGAACCGGGCCGGGGTTCCATCTTCTGGTTCACTCTTCCTTGTCCGGAGGTGGTTTCCGCGACGGTTGTGCCAATGCAATCGGCAGATCAAGTCGCCCCGGCTCCGGGGGCCGATGGTCGCGCAGCATCAGGTGAAATCACCGCCTGTCGCCGCGTGCTGGTGGCGGAGGACAACCTCGTCAACCAGAAGCTTGCCATGCGTATGCTCAAGAACCTGGACTGTTGCGTCGATATTGTTTCCAACGGACGGGAAGCCGTTGAGTTAAGCCGGCTGATACCTTTCGACATGATCTTCATGGATTGCCAGATGCCCGAACTGGACGGATTCGAGGCGACTGTCTGCATCCGGCAGGACGAACAGGCATCAAGGACCGGCAGGCCTGCGGGCCGACGCGTCCCAATCATCGCACTGACCGCCAACGCCATGTCCGGAGACCGCGAGCGATGCCTTGCCGCGGGGATGGATGATTACCTCGCCAAGCCGGTCCGAGGAGCTGATCTCAAGAGGGCCGTCGAACAATGGGGGCGGAAGGTTCAAACGGAAGCCAGTCCTGTGCCTCTTGCTGTGGGCACCTCTTGAATGAGAGATGCAATTGCCAGAACAGGACGGGGAGGATCACCGGAATGCGGGCTTGAGGTCTCTGCTGCGGATTCAACTGAAGTGATCTCGGGGAGGCATTCATGTGAGGCTCCGATTTCACCAAGCCGGACGGAACCAGCCTCGATCCTCCAGCCAGATGCCAAACCCACCGGGACGATGCGGCGGAGAACGGTCAACTGGATGCACAGTCCTGTCACCGGTTGGTCCGTGCTGGCGATTTCAATCCTACTCACGGTGCTCGGCTGGCGTTTGTCCGACGAAAGCGTGCGCCGTCGTTCCGCCGAGCGATTCAGCTACATGGTGAAGGAGACCGAGCATGCCATCCACAACCGGATGATCGATTACGAGCAGGTCTTGCATGGAGGAGCGGGGTTGTTCAAGGCGTCGGAAGCTGTTTCGCGACGCGGATGGCGCGCCTATTTTGAAAGCCTGGAACTCCACAAGTTCGACCCGGGCATCCAGGTCTTCGGTTTCTCGCTCTGGGTTCCACCCTTGCAGAAATCAAACCTGATCCATTCCATCCGTGCCGAAGGGTTCCCTCAATTCGAAATCACCCCTGCGGGAGAACGGGCGGAGCACACCGCGATAATCTACCTCGAACCGTTTGAAGGCCGGAACCTGCGCGCCTTCGGTTACGACATGTGGAGTGAGCGAGTGCGGCACGAAGCGCTGACGCGCGCACGCGACACTGCCCAGGCCGCCCTCACTGGCCGGGTGACCCTGGTGCAGGAAACGGACAAGCAAGTGCAACCTGGGGTGCTCATGTTTTACCCGGTCTATCGTGAGAACCTGCCAACCACGACGGTTGCCGAACGGCAGGCCGCATTGCACGGTTTCGTTTACTCAGCCTTCCGGATGCACGATTTGATGGAGGGCATCGTGGGCCAGGCCGGCACCGAGCTGGCCTTTGAACTCTTCGATGGGAGAGAAGAGACGCCGGGCGCGCTGCTTTTCAGCAGTGGCGGCGGGCATTCGGCACTCCCTGCAGACTACCAGCCGTCCTTCAGCTCAACCTCCACTCTCAACATCGCCGGCCAGACCTGGGCGTTGCGTTTTCGGACTCTTCCCGGTTTCGACAAGGCCAACGCCAGCACGCAGCCATTGCTCGTGGGGTGCGGTGGGCTCCTGGTGAATCTGCTCCTGTTCTTTATTGTCAGCCGGTTGTCGGACTTGCGAAAGGAGGCGGTTGCACTCGCGGAAAAAATGACCGGCCAGCTGACCAGGGCCAATGATGGTCTCCAGCAGGAAGTGGCGGAACGGCGCCGGTTCGAGGCCGAAAGGGAGAGGATACATGCTGCGATGGCTGCCACAAACCTTGAAATGGAACAGTTCAACAAACTGGCCGTGGGCCGGGAGCTGCGCATGATCGAACTCAAACGCGAGATCAATGAATTGGCCAGCGTGTGTGGATACGAGGCTCGGTACGATATTTCGTTCGCCGAATCGGATGCGAGTAGGAAGAAAGCGGCATGAGCAAGGAAATGCTTTACTCAACGCGACGGGATGTGGCTCACCTGGTTGAGGGGGAGTCCGGCGGGCCGAATCCTCCGGTAAATGCCATGTCGGCGGGATCTTCGACCGCAGCCGTCCCGGGAACTGGATCCGTCCACGAGAGGGCTGATTCCTTGCCTTCATGGGCCGCCGTGCCGCTGGTGGCATTGCTTTACTACGCCGCAGCTCGCCTGGGTTTGCTCCTGGCTTTTGAAAAAACCAACGCCTCGCCCGTCTGGCCGCCGTCGGGCCTGGCGCTCGCGGCAGTGCTGCTCCTGGGCGGCCGGGTCTGGCCCGGTGTCTTCGCGGGTGCCTTTGCGGCAAACATGGCGGTCTTCGCAGGCAATCACGCCGTCCACTCCCTCACCCTCGGCGTCGTGTCAGCAGGCATTGCCGCGGGCAATACACTTGAGGCGATGGCAGGCGCATGGTTGTTCCGCCGCTGGATCGGAACCGGCAATGCCTTGAATCATGCGGGGGCTGTCCTGCGCTTCGTGGCGGTTGCCATCCTCATGTGCCTGGTCAGCGCAGGCCTCGGATCGGCCAGCCTTCTTGCCGGAGGAGTCATCCCCCACGGCATCTGGAGCACTGTGGGACTGACCTGGTGGATCGGGGACGTGGCGGGCGTCCTCATACTGGCTCCAGCCCTCCTGATGCTGCGCGGCGGGAGCATCCGGCTGCAATCCACATGGCGCATCGCCGAATCGCTGGGCTTGCTGCTGCTGCTGCTGCTCGCGGTGGCGATTCCATTTGGCGGCTGGCTGCCGCGCGGACTGGACCAGGCTCTGATGTTTCTACTATTTCCCGTGTTCCTGTGGCCTGCGTTCCGGCTGGGCCAACGCGAGGCGGCTGGGGCGGTTGTCTGCGTATCGCTTCTTGCCGTCTGGCAAACCGCTCATGGCGTGGGACCGTTCACTCGAAATTCATTGAACGAATCCCTGTTGTTGCTTCAAGGCTTTGTCTGCGTCATCGCCATCACCATTCACGCGCTCGCGGCAGCCCTGGCTGAACGTAAGCGCGTCGAGACCGAGCTCCACCAAGTCAACCAGAACCTGACCCGTCGTTCGGAGGAACTGCTGACCCTCACACGAGAGCAGGATCGGACAGTCGCTGAGAGGACGCGCGACCTGGTCCAATCACGTCTGGCTGCTCTGAACATGATGCGCGATTCGGAGAACTCACGCCAGCAGGCTGAACAGGCCGGCATCAATCTCGCCAACGCCAACGAACTGCTGCAAATCGAGATTGCCCAACGCCAGCGGGCGGTGGAGGAAGCCCAGGCCGCCAGCAGAGCCAAAAGTGATTTCCTGGCGACGATGAGTCACGAGATTCGCACCCCGATGAACGGAGTGCTCGGCTTCACAAACCTTCTTCTGGGCACGCCTTTGAACCAGGAGCAACAGGAATTCGTCCACACCATCAAGAACTCAGGAGAATCCTTGCTGACGATCATCAATGACATCCTGGATTTCTCGAAGATCGAGGCGGGCAGGATCACCTTGGAACAAATCGCGTTTGACGTCCGGCAACTGACTCGCGAAGCCGTGGAAATACTGAGGCCTCGCGCCCTCGATAAGAAGCTCCACCTGGAATGGGATTTCGCCCCGGACGCGCCTTCGGAATTATTGACCGATCCCACCCGCGTCCGGCAGGTGCTCCTCAACCTGGTGGGCAATGCCGTCAAATTCACGGCGAAGGGTGGAGTGACCATTCGAGTGGAGGGTATGGAATGTTTGGCCAGTGGATCGTCGAATCTGGGTGGAGTTGGTTCCAAACAGCCGCGTTTTATCCGGTTCAGCGTCACCGACACCGGGATGGGAATTCCGAAGGACAAACAGCCGCTGCTCTTCCAGAAATTCAGCCAGGCGGACAGCTCGACCACCCGCAAGTTCGGCGGCACAGGACTGGGACTCGCGATCAGCAAGCGGCTGATCGAGTTGATGGGCGGCCAGATTGGCGTCGAAAGCGAGCCGGGGCGAGGTTCCACCTTTTGGTTTACGCTGCCCCGTCCGGAACCGGTCTCCTCGACGGTCGTACCGATGTCGTTGGCGGATCAAGCCGGCTCGGCTACGGAAGGCGCTGGTCATGAAACATCGAGTCCCATCACAGCCTGCCGTCGCGTGCTTGTGGCGGAGGACAACGATGTCAACCAGAGACTTGTGAACAGAATGCTCAAGAACCTGGGCTGTTGTGTCGATATAGTCTCCAACGGGCGGGAAGCCGTCGCGCTGAACCGGCAAATACCTTTCGACATGATTTTTATGGATTGCCAGATGCCAGAAATGGACGGTTTCGAGGCAGCCGCGTGCATTCGGCAGGAGGAAAAAACATCATTTGCGGGCCTGTCCGCGAGCCGACGCGTGCCGATCATCGCGCTGACCGCGAACGCCATGACGGGCGATCGTGAGCAATGCCTTGCCGCCGGGATGGATGATTACCTCGCCAAGCCGCTCCGGGCCGAAGACCTCAAGAGGGTCGTCGAACAATGGTCGCCGAACGCCCAGAGGGATGCCAGTCCGGTGACGAGCGCTGTGGGGAGTTCTTGAATGAGCCATTCAGTTTTCATAAACAGCTCATCGGAACGTCGGCATCCCTGCCGACAAGTCCTGGCCTCCCAGCCACGTTCGTCGGCTAAGTTGCCAGTCTCGCCAGTTCATGGCCTGAACCCGCGTTCAAACTCTGGCGGTCAAAATTTTTATGAACATCGCACTACCGACCAAACCGCACGATACGACTCCACCGGTGCTTGAACTGGATGAAACTTCGCTTGATCCGTCAGATCTTTCCCTGCCAGCGCTGATGCGCGAACTGAACCTCCAGCAGCGGCCTTCCTGGTTGCTCGCAAAACTGATGAACGCGCTTGAGAAGAAGCGTCAGGCAAAGGGCCTGGGCTGGTCTCGCGCATGGAACAAATATGGACTGACCGTCTTCCGAACCCATACCCAGGACATCTCCACGGACGCTGATTATTTCGCTCCACTGTCGCCGATGGTCACGCGTTTCCTGGCCGACGCTCCCGCATGCTATCAGGATTTTGCCGCCGGCCTGCTCGCCGACCCGGAACGGATGGCTTTCACCTTTTACCACATCAACACGGCTGAAAACGGCCGGCAATACGAGGGATTGACCCTCTCACTGGGACGGCGTGTGACGGATGACAAGACCAAGCGCGACCGCCTGGATCTGATTCTGGAAGATGAACGGGAAGATGGCCGGGTGGACGGAATGGTGGACCGTCTTCGACTTTATATCTGTCCGTGGAGCGCCTATGGGCCGGACAGGTCGTTCCATCTGTGCGAACGCACGGTGCTGCCAGCGGATGAACTGCGATTGGCGCAGGAATGCTACCAGCGATGCGTGGCGAAGTATCACGAGTGGAAATCGGACGAGAGCCGGCAATGGAGCCATTGGTCGGCGCGCTACATCGACTACTTTGGACCACGACAGTTCATCCCGCAGAACAGTTCTTTTATCTGACTCAACCCATGAAAATGCTGATCATCGATGATTCCAAGCCCATGCGCTCCTTTCTGGCGTATTTGGCACAGGATCTTTCATTTAAACCGGTCCTGGCCGAGGACGGACGCGCGGGGCTTGAGACCCTTGTCAAAAATGACCCGCAAGAACCGTTCGACGTCGCACTTGTGGATTGGGACATGCCCCGGATGAATGGAATGGAATTCGTGCAGTTCGTCCGCCGTAACCACGACTATGACTCTCTCAAACTGATGATGGTGACGACCAACAACACCGAGGAGAAAGTTTCGCAAGCGCTCGAAGCCGGAGCCAACGATTACCTGATGAAGCCCGTGACCAAGGAAGCGCTGGAGGAAAAGCTTCTGATTCTCGGACTCATCCCATGAAGTCGCGCAGGGGATCAACCATGCCTTCCATATTCATCGACAAAGGAGCACGGTGTTCACGCCGCTCCAATGGTCGTTGCAGTGAGTGGATCGAGGCCGCCTCCCCCAGCAACCTGCCCTCCGGCGTTACGACGCATTGGGTTTTGGCAGCCAGTCGGACAGATACCGGATTAACCGAACAGTAACACGTGGAATAATTCACTATGGCAAAAATAAGAGTTCTGGTGGTGGACGACGCGGTGGTGATGCGCAAGATGATTTCAGAAGTGCTGTCGCGCGACCCCCAGATCGAAGTTGTTGGGACCGCCGCGAACGGAAAGATCGCGCTCCAGAAAATCCCTCAAATCAATCCTGACCTCATCACGCTGGACGTGGAGATGCCCGAGATGGACGGACTCGAGACCCTGGGCGAAATTCGCAAAGTTTATCAGAAGCTGCCGGTCATCATGTTCAGCACCCTTACTGCGAAGGGAGCGGGAGCCACTCTGGACGCCCTGGCACTTGGGGCATCCGATTACGTGACCAAGCCGGCCAACGTCGGCAGCATCAATGAGGGAATTGCCCGGTTGGAATCCGAGCTGGTTCCAAAGATCAAAGCCCTCTGCCGCAGTTTGTGCGTTGAAAACCAAGCTGCGAAGACCACACAACTTCCTTCAGGCACCAGACCTGTCTCGCCGTCAGTGCCCCTCGTCACGAAGCCGGTCGAGATCGTCTGCCTCGGCACATCCACCGGCGGACCGAATGCGCTGGCGGAAGTGTTCAGGAATTTTCCAGCGGACTTCCCCGTGCCGATTGTTTTGGTGCAACACATGCCTCCCATGTTCACGGCAATGCTGGCTGAACGCCTTGCCGCCAACTCCACTGTCAAGTTTTGCGAAGGCTCCGAAGGGCAGGTCATCCAGCCCGGCTGCGGCTACATCGCTCCTGGAGGGAAACACATGGAAGTGCGCCGACATGGGCTGACGACAATCCTCCACCTTCATGATGGTCCGCCCGAAAACTCCTGTCGTCCAGCGGTGGATGTCCTCTTCCGCAGCGTGGTATCCGCGTACGGTCCGGCGACGCTTGGTGTTATTCTGACCGGCATGGGTCAAGATGGTCTGCGTGGTTGCGAGCTGATTCGCGAAGGGCACGGACAGGTAGTAGTACAGGACGAGGCCAGCAGCGTGGTCTG
>SXMN01000043.1 GCA_005777315.1 Verrucomicrobiales bacterium | reverse complement strand
TTCCATGACGAAATAGGGTCGGCCTGGGAGCGCCGGCATCCTTGCCGGCGTGTATGTGTTCTGCGGGGTGCTCGCCGGCACTGATGCCGGCGCTCCCGGAGCTTCCGTCGTTCCGCCGTCCAGCACGCGCGCGATGTTCGGATGATCCATGAGCGCGAGGGCCTGGCGCTCCGCCTCGAAGCGTGCCACGACCTGGCGCGTATCCATGCCGGCTTTGATCAGCTTGAGCGCGACTTGACGCCGCACCGGATCCTCCTGCTTGGCCAGGTACACCACTCCCATGCCGCCTTCTCCGAGTTTCTCCAGCAGCTTGTACCGGCCGATGCGTCCGCCGATTTGATCGCGGGACTCCACTTCCGGAAGGTCAGCCGCCGCGGGAGCCGCCATGAATCCATCTTGGGTGAGATGATCGCTCAACATCAGTTCCACGCGGCGACGGAGGGCAGAGTCATGGCCACAGGCCGTGGCGACGAATCCGGCGCGGGCCGTGGCGTCGGGCAGGTCAAGCGCGTCGAGGAATATTTCCCGCGCGCGCGCCGCCGCTTGAACTGGAGATCCAGATGACATGGCCTTCATCTATACATGCGCCAACGACGAGGCAATCGTGCCATGAAATTCAAAGATTTTGCCGGCCAAACCGCGACCCGATCAGATCTCACGCTCGCCTCGGATCACCTGCTTGAGGCGAACCCGTGCGAAGGCCCAGTGGCGGTTCACCGTTCGCAGCGAGATTTGCAACACCTCCGCCACTTCGGTCATGGGCAGACCAACGAAATAGCGAAGCTTTACCACCTCGGCCGCAACCGGGTCGTCCGTCGCGAGCTGATCGAGCGCGTCGCTGACCGCGAGGATTTCCTCGCTGGGCGCACCGACCGGGATTCCCAGAGCGGATTCCTCCAGTGGTTGAAACTCGATCTGACCGCCACGCTTGAGACGGCTCTTTCGCCGGGCTGCTTCCACCAGGATGCGCCGCATGGCCTCGCCGGCGGCAGCGAAGAAGTGTGCGCGGTTTTGCCATTGGGGCTGCTGGTCAGCTCCCAGCCGCAGCCACGCTTCGTGGACGAGGGCGGTGGGTTGGAGAGTCTGGCCGGGCGCCTCGGCGGCCATCTTCAAGGCCGCGAGCCGGCGCAATTCATCATAGACGAGCGGGAGCAATTCCCCGGCGGCCTGCGGATCACCACCTTGAACGCGATCGAGAATGCGCGTGACGTCACTCACGACTCACACTCTAACGGCGGGTGTGTCGAGTGTCGAAATTGAAAAACTTGGAACTCCGACATCCACACCCTTTGACTCCAAAATGGTTTGGCCCAATTGGGGGGATCAACCGACCGGCTTCCTGACAAGCCGCGCCACGTAGGCCCCATCGACGCCATCCCGGACCGGTGACAGCTCACGTTCTGATTCGAGGCTGAATTGGAGATTTGCGGCGATAAACTTCCGCACAACTTCTCCGTTCTCCTCCGGTTCCAGGCTGCAGGTGCTGTAAATCAACGTGCCGCCAGACTTCAATTGATCCGCCCCGGCGGCCAGCAGTCTGAGTTGAGCGGCGCGGAGGCGATCAATCTCTTCCGGACGAATCCTCCATCGCAAATCCACGCGGCGGCGCATCACTCCCGTATTGGAACACGGAGCATCGATCAGCACTCGATCAAAGGTTTCTTTGCGAACGTGTGAAGTTTCCTGAGACGCCATTTCCGTCCGCGCACAGGAAACGCCAAGCCGCGCGCAGTTTTCCCTGATCAGCGCCAGTCGGTCGGCGCCCGTATCCTGGGCCAGAATGGTGCCCTCGTTGTTCATCAATTGGGCCATGAACCCTGTCTTCCCTCCTGGTGCGGCGCAGAGATCCAGCACCGATTCTCCGGGTTTCGGATCCAATTGTGTCACCGCCAGCAACGTGCTCGGATCCTGGGCGTAAAACCAGCCATCATTGAAGCTGCCCAACTGGGTCAATGGCGGATGGGACTTGAGCTGGAAGACGAGGTTCTCGCCGGTCCAGTCCCGTTGAAAGAAATCAAAATCAACATTTTCCTGCTGACGCCAGCGCTCCACGAGCTTTGCCGCATCGGTTCGCAGAGTGTTTACGCGAACGAAGGTGCGTGGCGGCGTGTTGTTCCACTCCATCAGCCGCGATGCCTCATCCGCGCCATGACGCGTCTTCCAACGATCATAAAGCCAGTCAGGATGCGACAAACCCAGGGCGGGATGTTGAGTGATCAAGTCGGCCAGAAGCTTCTTTGTGGATTCCTTTTCCCGGAGGTATCCACGGAGGACCGCGTTCACAAAACCCGACTGGGGGCCGCATCCAAACTGTTTGGCAAGTTCCACGGATTCATGGACTGCGGCGTGATCTGGAATCCGATCAAGCCAGAAGAGCTGGTAGAGCCCCAATCTCAGCAGCGTCGTCAACGCAGGCTTCTGAGTTCGGGCCTGGGTCTTGCGGGCGATCAACCAATCCAATGTCCGTTGCCAGCGGACGGCCCCGTACGACAGTTCCAGAATCAGGCCTCGATCCTCGGGCCTGGCCGGCGATCTGCCGAGCGCGGCAGCCACGATATCTTCGATATATTCCCTGCCATTCGCATGTTCGATGAGCGCGCGGACGGCAATTTCTCTTGGTTTTTGATGCGTCACTGAGTAAATATGTTTCCTATTCGTCAAGACGCGAGAAACATTTGATGCACAACTATGAGAGAAGAATTTGAGAAACTGGCAATTGCCGGGAAAATCGGAAGGCAACACATGGTTGTGCTCGAGACGCTCGCCACCAATGGCTACTGTCTGCACCGGAGTTGGGGCGTGGGAAAAATCACGACGGTGGATACGGTCTTCGCCCGGTTCCTCATCGATTTCCCTGGCAAGACTGGCCACCAGATGGGCCTGACTTTCGCCGCGGATTCCCTCAAGCCCATCCCGGCGGACCACATCCTCGCCCGCAAGCTTTCCGATCTCCAAGGCCTTCGTCAGACTGCGGCGCTTCATCACCTCGATTTGATCAAGATGGTGCTCCAGAGCTATGGCGGCAAAGCCACTCTTGAACAGGTTCAGCAGGTTCTCGTGCCGGACGTCATCACCTCTGATTGGAAGAAATGGTGGGAGGTTGCCAAGGCTGAGATGAAGAAGGACGGGCATTTTCAGATGCCTTTGAAGAAGACCGCGCCAATCGTCTATCAAGCCCAGGAGGTATCGCTCGATTCGCGCCTGCTCCAGGAATTCAAGGCCGCCAAGGGACTGAAGAGCAAACTCCTCACGGCAAACGAAGCGTTGAAGAACATCGGAGACCTGGCGAACAAGGCGGGAACAGTGGCTGAAATCATCGCCACGATGAACTCCGACATCATCAGCCATCAACGCACCCAGACTTCGCTCGCTCTTGAAGCGATCTTTCTCAGGGACGAGCTTCGCGTCGCTGCCGGGCTGGGCGTTCACCCCGGGGAGATCGATGAAGCGACCATCTGGTCGCAAGTCCTGAAGCCGGCGCAGGTTTTGGACGCCATCTCATCCTCCAAGCAAAGGCGCGCCCTCCAGTCATTCAAGAATACCTACCCCGACACCTGGACTGAAACCGTACTGGCGGCGATCAATGTGACTTCATCGAAACTCTGCGGTGAGTGCTCTGAACTCCTGATACACGAGGGCAGCCTCCAGACCGTCAAGGATCACTTCTTCCGCCTCATCGCCCAGCATCAGGCCAGCGCGGAAATGCTTTTCTGGCTCGGCAAGGAACGCTCGGATACATTCGCCGATATTCTCGGACCGGAAGTCTTCCGCGCGATGCTGACCGCGATGGAACGCGATCAATTCAATGAGAAGAGATCAAACAAGCTCCGTGATTTCATCCTCAGCGACCCGAGTCTGATGATTGATTTGATTGGCTCGGCGGATCTCGAGGTCATCAAGGATTTGACCCGCGCCCTCCAGCTTTCCCCCTGCTTCGATGACATGGACAAACGCTCCTTGCTGGCGCGCATCGTGAAGAGTTACCCGGCCATCCAGATTCTGATCTCGGGCGATCACAAACGGGAGGAAGTCACATACATCGTCTCCTGGCCCAGTCTGGAACGGCGCAAGAACGAATACGCCGAGATGGTGCAGAAGAAGATCCCGGCGAACTCGAAAGAGATCGCCATTGCCCGCAGTTACGGCGACCTCCGCGAAAATCACGAATATAAGGCCGCCAAGGAAATGCAAAAAATTCTCATGCGCCGGAAGGGGGAACTCGAACAACAGCTCGTCCGGGCGCGGGGAACGGACTTTTCCAATCCACGCACGGATGTTGTCAGCCTGGGCACCACCGTCAAGGTCACGGACCTCAACTCCAGCCAACCCGAGACTTACACAGTGTTTGGAGCATGGGATTCCGAGGTGGAAAACAACATCATCAGCTATCTTACTCCGCTCGCGCAGGCGCTCCTCAACAAAGGGGCGGGTGAGGAAGTGACGTTCGATATGGATGGCGTCCAGAAGCATTATCGCATCGACCAGGTCAGCGCGGCGATTCTGCCTCCACCCGCTGCCGTGCAACCGGTCGCGGCAGGCTGACATCACTTAAAAACTCCCTCTTGAGCTTCCAGCGAAGGGGGCTAGGTTCGCCCGTCAATTACATCAACTCAAAATCCATGAAGAAAATCACAATCCTACTTTCCTCACTCTTGATCGCCACGGCGGCTCATGCCGCGCTCAAAACAGGCGAGTCTCTGAGTGCCTACGAAATCAAAAACGTCGAGACCGGCAAAGAGTACTGCCAGGTCTGCGCCTACGGCACCAAGGCCGGCAAGGTCATCGCCTTTGGCAAGCTGAACGACGATGCGTTCTGGGCCGACTTGAAGAAACTCCAGGCGCTGCATGCCGGCTACACCAAACTGGGCGTCTTCGCGCAAGTGATCGACTCCAAGGACACCTCCGCCATCAAGGCAGCCGCCAAGAAACATGGCATCACCTTCCCTGTCGTTGTGGCTGTGAAGAAGGATTGGGACAAGGCCTACAAAGTCGAAGGCGTGAGCCGTACGATTTACTATGCGCAGCAGGACAACAAGATCATGTGGACCGGTACCGGCCTGGATGGTGAAGCTGGAACCACTCTCCAGAACCGCATCAAGAAGGATCTCGCCGGTTAACGCAGCTCTTTATTCAGTTTGAAAATGCCAGCGGCCTTAGTCCGCTGGCATTTTTGTTTTCAACCGGACCCAGAGCAATTCGAGCTTGCGCTGCGGTGTGCCGTTGGTGTCGAAATACCGGGTGCCCTCATCCTCAGCCCATCAACCCGCGACGCTTGATCGCGGTTTCGGGAGCATCCTCGCACAACTTGGCCCAGGCGCCATCGTCGCATCGCTGACAATCGGCAGCGGTGAACTCGTCTTCTCGACTCGCGGAGGCTCCCTCTTCGGCTACCATATTCTCGGCTTGTTTGTGCTGGTCCTTCTCCTGAAATGGAGTCTGGTCATCGTCAGTGCCCGGCATTGGATTGCAACGGGCCGCCACCCTTTCGAGCGCTGGATTGACCTGCCCGGACCACGAGGCTGGCTTCTCTTCTCCTTTCTGATCCTGGCCGCGATGGCATTTCCCGTTTGGGTAAGCTTCCACGCCAGCACTGTCGGCACACTGCTCGCATCCCTGACAGGCACCGCCCAATCGTTGCGTGGCAGCGGATCGCTTGTCTGGGGAATCATCGTGCTTGTCGCCGCGGTGCTCCTCGCTCTCACGGGCAGCTTTGCGCGAATGGAAAAGCTCCAGACCGCCATCGTCGCGCTGATGCTGTTGAGCATGCTGGTTTCGCTGGCCCTCCTGAATCCGTCGTGGACGGAGATGATTCGCGGCGTGTTCTACCTGGGTCCGTTGCGATACCCGGAATGGGCGGCAGGTCTGCCGGAATTCGCGGGGCGCCCTGTGTGGCTTGAAGCGGCTACTTACGCGGGCGTTCTTGGCGGCGGCGGCTACGATTACCTCGCCTACATCACCTGGCTTCGCGAAAAGCATGGGAGCACCCTCGCCCGGGCCCAATCCGAACCCGATGCTCGTGTCTGGCTGCGGCGCGTGATCCTGGTCGATAGCATCGTCAGTTTTACGGCCGTGCTGCTGTTCACGGGCGCCTTCGTGGCGTGCGGAGTGATTCTCCTTGCTCCCCAACATCAAGTCCCCTCCGGAACCGATCTCCTCACACTCCAATCCCAATTCGTCAGCGCTGGGGGTGCCTGGCTAAGACCGCTCTACTTTACCGGGGCGCTTCTGGCGATCGGTGGGACGCTCTATGGCACGATTGAAGTGGCACCGGCGATTCTCAATGAATTGCTGCGGGCGTTTCGGTGGAAAAACTTTTCCGCCGGCGATCCGCGAGCCCGGACATGGGCGGTTCGTTGGTGCAGTTTTGGCGCTCTTGTTCTGCTCATCGGCAGCCTGCTCCAGCGCCTCCTCGCTCCAAACACGGAACCACTCCGGCTGGTCGCCTTCCTGACTCCCGCGAATCTGTTCACCGGTGTCATGGCGTGCGGAATTGTCAGTCTCCTGAATCTTTGGACCAACTGGCGTTTCTCGCAAAGTGGCCAGCGGATGAATCCGCTCCTGATAATTCTCAATTTCGCCGGGGCCGCTCTGTTCCTCGGCCTGGGGTTGAAAGGTTATTGGGATCTGAGTGCCTGGATGGGGCCGGCGATCCTTGCCGCCACACTGGGTCTTGGGATGATCGCGGCGCGCTTGTTCAAGCCTCGATTTGACGGGCTTGATTGAGAAACTCGCGATTCACGCAATTCTTCGGCGCTTCGCCGCGCAACACCCTCGCCACCTCCTGCGCCGCCTTGCTCCGCATCTCCTCGGCCCCGGCGTCCGAAAAGAAGGCCGTGTGCGGCGTCACGATCAGATTGATGACCGGGTCATCCTGCTGCCAGAGACGGATGAGCGGCTCGGACGTGGTCGCCGGCTCGTGTGGCAATACATCAATACCCGCACCGGAGATCGTTCCCGCGGTCAATGCCTCGGCTAGCGCAGCCGTATCCACCATGGCGCCGCGCGCCGTGTTCACCAGCAGAGCCGTGCGCTTCATTTTAGAAAGAGTCCGCGCGTTGATCAAACCCCTCGTCTCGTCCGTCAACGGCGTGTGCAAGGAAACCACATCGCTCTGGGCAAGCAGCGTGTCCAGATCCACCAACTCCACGCCGAAGCTCTTCTCCAGACCGGGTCGCAAATAAGGGTCATAAGCAATCACACGCATCCGCATCGCCTTCGCACGAAGTGCCGTGGCAGATCCAATGCGGCCGAATCCCACGATTCCCATCGTCTTCCCGGCGAGCCGCTGGACCGGTTCGATCGCTTGAAAACCCCACGGAACGAGCGAGCGACGCAACGTTCGCTCCGAACGGGCCATCCCGCGATTGCACGCCAGCGTCAGCATGACCGCGTGATCGGCAACCTCATCCACGCCATAATCCGGCACGTTACAGACAAAAATCCCCCGGTCGCCGGCGGCCTTCAAGTCCACATTATCATAGCCCACGCCGCCGCGGACAATCACCCGGCATTTGCGCAGTCCGGCAATGATCTCCTTCGTAATCGTGACTTCATGAAAAATGATCAGCGCATCCGCGTCCTCCACACGTCCGACGAGCGCGGCGGTGTTTGGTGCAAGCAGACAATTGACCTGCGCGATTGATGCCAATTCTCGCACCTCCAGCGCAGCTGGAGGCTCCACATGATCCGTGATGATGACTTGAAACATGGCGCACAGTATATGGAACGAATCACATTGAGGCAATGTTCCTGGTGTCTGACTGACCGCTTCTGACATGGTCCAAGCCAGACTCTTGAATCATCGATTGTCCGGTTTCTCAGCTTCCGGCGCATAGGTGCCGGTCCCAACCAGTCGCTCAAAAATCGGGGACGCCATCAGAGTCGTGATCACAGCCATGATGACGAGGATCGCGAACAGTGCGGGCGAGATGATCCCTTTTTGCAGTCCGATGTTGATGATGATGAGTTCCATCAAGCCGCGTGCGTTCATGAGCGTGCCAATCCCCATCGCCTCGCGATTGGAAATGCCGGTCCACCGGGCCGCCAGCCAGCAAGCAACACCCTTTCCACCAATCGCAGCCGCGAGCACAGCCAGTGACATCATCCACAGGTAGCCGGAATTGAGCAGGCCTATCTTGGTGTTGAGTCCCGAGTAGGTGAAGAACAGCGGTAAAATCAACGCAATGGTCAACGGCTGGATGCGATCAATGAGTGCCTTTGCCACCACGCCTCGCGGCATCGCAATACCCATCACGAATGCTCCGAACACCGCGTGCAGTCCGATCAGGTCCGTGAACCACGACCCCAACGCCAACAGTGCAAGGCAAATCACAAACTGGCTTTCGGATAAATCCCCGTTCTTTTCGATCTGCCGCGACCAGCGTGCCAGCATGGGTCGGATCAGGAGAAGAACCAGGGATACATAACCGATCCCTCCGCCGATGTTCCAGGCGGCATAAGTGAAATCTCCGCTAAAACTTGCCAGCACCACCGCCAGAAGGCACCACGCCATCGCATCATCGATTGCTCCCGCACCAAGGGCGACCGTTCCCATTGTTGTGCCAGCCAGTCCTTTGAAATGAATGATGCGCGCCAGCATTGGGAACGCTGTGATGCACATTGAGGCTCCGAGGAAGAGCGTGGCTTCCGTCAGGGAAGTCGCCTTCGGGAAAAGCTCCGTGTGATGAAAGAAATACCAACCCAGCCCAGCCCCCAGGACAAATGGCACCGCCATTCCCGCGACGGAAACAGCGACGGAGCTGCGCAATCGTCGTCTCACGATGTCCACGCGGAACTCGAGGCCGACGATAAACATATAAAGCGCCAGCCCAAGCTGGGAGATGGGAAACAGCACACGCAACGAGTCCGCTGGGAACAGGGCTTTGAAAGCTTCTGGCCAGAGCAATCCAAACAATGACGGCCCGAGCAGAACGCCTGCGATCATCTCCGCCACCACCTGTGGTTGGCCGAGCCGTCCGGCGATGAGGCCAACGACACGACAAAACAGCAGGATCAATCCGATCTGAAGGAAGAACTGGACGGCAAGCTGCAGATTCGTCATGCGGCCTCCATGGGAGGGCTCGTCAGCCGCATCAGTGATGCGAGGCCGCGCGGGCAGCAAGGCACCGGTTCTTGCCTGGGCGCGGAGATCGAAAATAATGGCGTCGTTTTCTCAAGCACACGGCGAGTGTGCCTCGCAATCTGGTCTGGCGGAAATCATTTTTAGTCATCGGTGTCGGTTTTGAATGGTTCGCATTTGGCGTACTGAGGAGACCGTAGGCTATCCCACGGTCTGCTCAGTAAAAGGAACGTAGCTGGAGGAGGGCTTGATGGAGGGATCTGGGTCGATGGCAGTGAGAGGGGATTCATCGGATAAATTTTGAAAGGGCTTGGGTGGCTTCATTCCCATGTCTCCACTCCTTGCCCCCGTGGTATGGCTCCGGCACGACAGCACGTCAGGAGCGGCTCTCATCCAACACTTGGAGCAGCCCGATGAAGGGCCGCCCCACGCTCCATCGCCTGCAGGTCAGAAAATGTTGGCTTGGCAATGAGGCGCTGCGCATAGTCCATCATTAACTGAGAGGATATGCAGACTGCTCGAAAGATAGTTCTTGGTGTCACTGGTTCCATCGCAGCTCACAAGGCCGCTGATCTGGCGAGCTTGCTGACGAAGGCCGGCAGGGATGTGCGGGTTGTCATGACTTCCGATGCCCTTCAATTTATCACACCACTCGTTTTCAAAACGCTGTCCCGGCATCCAGTGGTGACGAATCTTTATGACGAGGAGGAAGGCTGGAAGCCGACTCACATTCAACTGGCCGACGAGGCGGAGCTTCTGTTGATCGCTCCAGCCACGGCCAATGTGCTCGCGAAGATGGCCAATGGGCTCGCGGATGACGCATTGACGTGCATCGCGCTCGCACTGAATCCGGCGGCGAAAGTGCTGGTTGCGCCTGCCATGAATGGGAAAATGTGGCAGCATCCTGCAACCCGGCAAAATGTCGCGACGCTGAAGGCTCGCGGAGTAGAGTTTATCGGACCCGACGAAGGGCTCCTGTCGTGCGGTTATGAAGGGGTGGGACGGCTCTGGCCAGTCGAGCAAATTGCGGAGCGGGCGGGCAGGTTGCTGGATGTTTAGCCCGCGCATGAGTGCTGCGCGCATGAGAGCCAGCCTTCAATCATTTGTTCCCAGGCAATGGTGGCGTTCAACAACCCAATAGCACGAGCCGGTATGCCGTATGGTGCTCCAATATGATGCGGATGGTCACCAAAGTCCGGGCTTTCTCTGGATGGCTCTGGAGTCTGGCGCATTGATCAGTCCATGAGGATAGTCTGGCGAAAATTGCTCGAGTTTGGACGGTTTGTCACCGCGATTGAACCTGATCCGCAGGAGGTGCGGACGCGCATCCGGCGCATGGAGTTGAATCTTGGACTGCCCGTGCGCGTGGTGGTCATGTGCCTCCTGTTCTACTATCTGTTCTTGTCGAATTGGTTTGAGAGCCTCCAGGTGGGGGGAAATGTGGAAGCGGACATTCCGCCAAGGGAAATGGTGATGGATCGGGTGCGCTGGGTGTTCCTGGGCTACCTGGTGCTCAATGTAGGGTTCGCCAGCCTGCTTCTGGGCATGAGGCACCTCCCCAGCATGTGGCTGCTGCGGATCGTGTTTGTCATGGAGTGGATCGACGCGATGTTTCTGGCGGCCCTGACGATTGCGACAGGGGGCTTCGAGAGCATTCTCTATTGGGTCTTTCTTGGAATGATCGTGAGAAATGCCATCAGCACGCCCGAAGCCGCGAGACAGGTGGCGACAAATCTGTTCGTCACTTTGAGCTACCTTCTTGCGGGGCTGGCAAACCTGATGATCCTGAGCTGGGAGAGACCGTTGCTTGATGAAAAAGTGCTTATGGCTCTCGGACAGATTTCCGAGGGCGCGGGCACGGAACCGTTTTTGTTGCGGACGGCTTTGTTGGGATTGATGACGTTCTGTTGTGCCGGCGTGGAATTGCTCCTGAGCAAGCAGCGGCTTGCGGAGGGTGAGGCGAGGGAGTTCGCGCTGCGCCAGCAACAATTCGAGGCCACGGGGAGACTCGCCGCCGAGATTGCGCATCAACTCAAGAATCCACTTGGCATCATCAACAATGCCGCATTCACGCTCCAGCGCACCGTTCGCGAGGGCAAGACGATCACTCAGCAGATTCTGATGATTCGTGAGGAGGTGGAACGTTCCGACCGCATCATCACGGAGTTGATGGGCTACGCCCGGCTGACTGAAGGACGCGCTGAAAAGCTGGACGTGTGCGATGTTTTGAACAACGCCGTTGGGCAGGTCTTTCCGGACGCCGCGAAATACGAAGTGGTTGTGGAAAGGGATTATCAACGCGTGCTACCCGCGCTCTTGATGCAGCGGAGTCATCTTTCGGAAGTCTTCATGAATCTGCTCGGCAACGCCCGTGACGCCATGAATGCGAGGGGCACGATCAGGCTTTCTGTAAAGTCCGGAGAGGATCATTCAGTGGTGATCAGCATCGCGGACTCGGGGCCAGGCATTCCCGTGGACAAGCTGCCGAAGATTTTTGAACCCTACTTCACGACAAAGGAGAAGGGCAGCGGACTCGGCCTTGCCATCGTCAAGCACAACACCGAGATTTACGGCGGAACGGTTGAAGTGGAATCGGAGCTTGGAAAGGGAACGTGCTTCACGATAAAACTGCCGTCCAGAACACTCGTTAAAATCCGAAAATGAACCTGCCTCCGTTGCTCGTCGTTGATGACGAGAAGAACATGCGCCTTTCACTCGAGGCGATACTGTCCCATGAAGGCTACCAGTTCCGAGCGGCGGAGTCCGCCGAGGCGGCGCTTCGTCTGCTTTCGCAGGAGCAGTTTTTCATGGTGGTGACGGACGCGCGCCTTAGCGGCATGAGCGGTTATGAATTCCTCGGTCATGCCCGCCAGAAGTGGCCCAATCTCCCCGTGCTCATGATCACGGCGTATGCGACCCCCAAGCTGGCGGTCGAGGCAATCAAGGCGGGGGCGATAGATTATCTCGGCAAACCCTTCGCGCCCGAGGAATTGCTCCATGCGGTGGCCCGGTGCGCGGAGCGACACAAACTGCTGATGGAAAATGCAGCCCTCAAAGCCAGGGCGGGGGAGTCCTATCGACTGGAGCAGATCATCGGAGAATGTCAGCAAGTTCAGGAACTTCGCCAATTGATCCAGACGGTGGCTCCGACCCATGCGACGGTTTTGATCCTCGGCGAAAGTGGGACGGGCAAGGAGTTGATCGCCGGGGCTCTCCACTCATTAAGCCTCCGCTCGGGAGGCAATTACGTGAGGATCAATTGTGCCGCCATCCCGGAGCAATTGCTGGAAAGTGAATTGTTCGGCCATGAGAAGGGAGCGTTCACAGGCGCGCTAAAGCAAAAGCATGGGAGGGTCGAGGAGGCCGACGGAGGTACGATTTTTCTCGATGAGATTGGCGAGATGAGCCGGTCGCTCCAGGCAAAGCTGCTCAGATTCCTGGAGGACGGCACCTTCACCCGGGTCGGTGGCAATAATGAACTGCGCGTGGATGTGCGCCTGATCGCCGCCACCAACCGGGACATCATTGATGCCATCCGCTCGAATGACTTCCGCGAGGATTTGTTCCACCGCTTGAATGTGGTTCAGTTTCGCCCCACACCACTGCGCGAGCGCGGTGTCGATATTCTCCTGCTGGCGCAACATTTCCTGAAGCACTTCAGCTTGATGTTGAACCGCCCTGCCAAACGCATCTCCAAGCCGGCGGAGCAGGCAATGCTCGCGCACCACTGGCCGGGGAACGTGCGGGAGCTGCGGAACGTCATAGAGAGGGCCGTGATCCTCGAGACGGCGGAGGAGATCCAGGCGGCAAGCCTGCCGGACTTCCACCTCGAAATGCGGTTGCGAAAGAAGGATGTCCCAGGCGTTCACTCCGTGAGATCACTCGACGAGGCCATGTCAAACTTCGAGCGCGATCTTATCACTGGCATTCTTGAGCAGAATCATTTCAATCTCACGAACACGGCAGAGCAGCTCAAGATCAGCCGCCATGCCCTGCGCTACCGCATGCAAAGGCTGAACATTGGTGGTGAACATGGGGTGGGGGATGACTCCCTGCCGGAAGAGAAGGAAACCGTTGGTTAGAGTGCGATGAAATCAGTTCTACTGGCAGTTTTGGATCCGGCGGCACGGGCGGAATCGTTCGCGAAGACGACCAAGATGTTTGCGACGGACACCATGGTGGTCTTCGTGGCTGGCGGCGTCGTGTGCGCTCTGGCGGTGGCGTGCATCTTTTACGTTCGCAAACGAAGACGCCGGGTCGTTGGAGGCGAAAAGGTGTTCAGGCAAAGTCAGGTTCTTGGAGGACAGGGGGACGAGACCGAGGAAGTCCGGCGGCGTTACAAAAAACGTGTGCGCAGGCGGGAACACAGGCATCGAAACCACACGCTGGCCGAGACTGGAGGGCTTCCCGAATCACGCAATCAGTCCGATCAAAATGCCGGCTGAGACTTCCACGCTGGTCAGCGACTCGATCACCCGGAAGAGCGCCTCCAATCTCGCTCTCGCCTTCATCCTTCTTCCAAAGGAGAAACGCTCCGCGATGACGGCGCTCTACGCATTTTGCCGGGAAGTAGATGACATCGCGGATGAGGAAAATGTTCCGGTTGCGGCGCGACGGGAACAACTGGCCGCGTGGCGTGAAGACGTGAGGAAAGCTTGTTCCGGAGGTGAGGCCCGGTTTCCGGTCATCCGGGAAATGCGGCCCTTCATCGGTGCTCACCGTCTGCCGTTCGAGCTTTTTGATGACCTCATCCGGGGGGTGGAAATGGATCTGGACATCATCCGTTACCGGACGTTCGCGGAACTGGAGCAGTACTGCTATCGCGTGGCGTCGGTGGTTGGACTGTTGAGCATCGAGGTCTTTGGTTACCGCGATCCCGTGTGTCGCGATTACGCCGTTCATCTGGGAAAAGCCCTCCAACTCACCAACATCCTGCGGGATGTGCATAACGACGCCGCGCGCGGGAGGATTTACCTGCCATTGGACGAGCTGGCTAAAACGGGAGTCACGGAGAGGGAGATCATGGAAGGCCCTTATACTCAGCGATACTTTGATCTGGCACGGCTGGTGGCGGACCGCGCGCGAAGCTTCTACCGGGCGGCTCGGGAAAGCTTGCCGGCCACTGAACGGAAATCAATGGCCACGGCGGAACTCATGGGCTCGGTTTACTGGCGGATCTTGAAGAAGCTGGAGAAACGGAAGTTCGATGTCTTCAGCCACGAGCCCGCCCGATTGAACAAGCTACACAAGGCGCTTCTCATTTTGCGGACGTGGGCACAAATGTCCGTCGGTTCCAACTCACCGGGTTATGGGGTTTGCTGACGAGCACGCCATACATGATTGGCATGTGAAACCCGGTTATTTTTCATCTGATTTATGCGTAATCCTGCGATTGATTCCCGGCTCTTCACCGAAAACCGCGCCCGCCTTGCAAAGCTGCTCCTGCCCAACTCCGTTGCGGTGCTGAATAATAATGACATTCCGCCGACCAACGCGGATGGGTCCCTCATTCTGCACCCCAATTCAGATCTCTTTTACCTTTCGGGAGTGACGCAAGAGGAAAGCATGTTGTTGCTCTACCCGGATGCGCATGACGGAAAGTTTCGCGAAATCCTCTTTCTGCGCGAACCAAACCCATTGATGGAAACATGGGAAGGCCACAAGCTGACGAAGGAAGAGGCGAAGAAACTTTCCGGTGTGGCGCGTGTCGAGTGGCTCGGTGACTTCTGGCCGATCTTCCACAGGCTGGCGTGCGAGTGTGATCACCTCTGCCTCAACTCGAACGAGCACAAGCGCGCTGCGGTTGTCGTCGAAAGCCGGGAGGCGCGCTTCGTTCAAGAATGCCGGAAGCGTTATCCACTTCACAACTACCAGCGTCTCGCGCGCTTGATGCACCGGCTGCGCGCGGAAAAGTCGGCCATCGAACTGGATTTGATCCGGCAGGCGTGTGGCATCACGGAGGCGGGATTCAGGAGAGTGCTGCGCTTTGTAAAACCGGGAGTGACGGAGACCCATGTCGAGGCGGAATTCGCCCACGAATTCGTCAGAAGAGGCGCGGGTTTCGCCTACCCTCCCATCATCGCCAGCGGAATCAATGCCTGCGCCCTGCATTACCTTGAGAACAGCGCTCCTTGCCGTCGAGGAGATCTCCTGTTGCTCGACGTCGGGGCGAGTTATGCAAATTACATGTCAGACATGACCCGGACCATTCCTGTCAACGGGCGGTTTTCTCGCCGACAGAAACAGGTTTACCAGGCCGTGTTGCGCGTTTTGCGGGCCGCCACCGATCTTCTCAGGCCCGGCGTGTTGGTGAAGGATTGGCAGAAACAGTCGGAGAGTCTTGTTGAACGGGAGCTGGTCAATCTCGGGTTGTTGAAGATGTCACAAATCCGGAAACAGGATCCGGATGCGCCCGCCTTGAAAAAGTACTTCATGCATGGCGTTGGTCACCCGCTTGGATTGGACGTGCATGATGTAGGGATTACCACCGAACCAATCCAGGCCGGCTGGGTGATGACTTGCGAGCCCGCGATCTACATCCGTGAGGAAGGTTTCGCCGTGAGGCTCGAAAACGATGTTCTTGTGACGGACGGAGCGCCGGTCAATCTGATGGAAGACATCCCGATCGAGGTCGACGACATCGAACGCCACATGAACTCGCGCCGATGATGAGCTGCCCCCGGAGGATTATCTGGAAACCGAGAGCATGAGATCGAGAGATGCTCTGGGTCCGTCAGTGCGCCTGCGGTGGCCTGTCACGCCGCGCACACCTCCCTGGCTTGTCTGAAGCGCGGGGGAAGCGCCAGATGGTAGCTGGAGGAATTCTCCGACAGCGGCCACCAACGCATGGATGTCGAACGGCTTCTGGAAAAAATTCACACCGTCAATCCGTCCGAGACGCCGTCCATCCACCGGATACGCGGTCAGTACAATCGTCAGCAACTCGGGAGCCTCGAAATGAATGAATTCACAAAGCTGTTCGCCGGTGATGGAGCTGTTGAGTTCAAGGTCCGCGAGCACGACCTGGATTTCCCCGCGTTCACAGCGCCATCGATCCAGGGCTTCCTCAGGATTGCGCGCGGTGACGACTTCGAAGCCTGCGTGCTCGAACACCATGGTGATTGCCCGCAGGACCGCGGCTTCGTCGTCCACGATTAGAATTTTTTGAGAGCGGTCCATTCGTGTGTGGGTCATCGGACGGAAAGGAATCGAACTTGAGTTCAAGGCTCGTCACCCGGTGCCATCGAGGAATTCCAACACGTCGATCCGCTCCCGGCTCTCCAGCGTGCGTAGGTGAAAAGCTGACAGCGGAATTCCTACTTCGATTTGATCTTCGTCCAGACCTCATCGTAAAGCTTGTTCTTGTCGCCGAGGTCTTTCGCATATTCGAGTCCGTGCATGATTTCAGGCGGCGGGTAGATCGTGGGATTGCTTAGAACAGCGGGAGCGATGAATTCCAGCGCGGCTTTATTTGGTGTCGCGCCCTGACTCCACTCCGCGAATTGAGCGGCCACCTTCGGCTCAAGCATGAAGTTTATGAATTTTTCGGCCAGATCGCGATGCGGCGCTTTGGCGGGAATGCTGATGGCATCCACAAAAATCTGGCTGCCCTCTCGCGGCAGAACATAGGCCGTCTCGGAGTCTTCCCGTGTGCCGCGCGCGGAATCGCCGCTGTAGGCCATGGCGAGAACCGCGCCTTTGGACAGAACTCGATTCTTGCAGCCGGTGCCGCCCTCGAAACCAATTGAACGCTTCTTTGCCGCGATGAGAAGATCCCGTGCTTGCGCCAGTTCTCCCGGATCGATGCTGTTCATGCTGAAACCCCGGTAACGCAGGGCGGCGCCGATGGCGACACGCGCGTCTTCAAGGAGCAGGAACGGTCCGGGTTGCCTTGCCGGGTCGAAGATGAGGCTCCATGAAGCTTCGACAGGATTGTCCGAAGTTTTGCGGAGGTAAATGCCGGCGGTTCCCCAACTCAACGGGGCGCTGTATCGATTGCCAGGATCGAAAGCCGCGTTCGTGAATTGTGGGTCGATGTGCGTGAGGTTCGGAACATTCTCCTGACGCAAGGGTGCCAGCAAGCCGCGCTGAATCATCAGAGGCAGGGTTGTATCGCTTGGCACCACGATGTCGTAGATCGACGAGCCGCCAGCCACCAGCTTGGCAATCATGCTGTCGGGATCTTCGTAGAAATCCACGTTCACCTTGCAATCGAAGCGTCTCTCGAACTCCACGATGATCGCGGGATCAATGAACTCGCTCCAGATGAAAACATTGAGCTGTTGCCCGGGTTTGCCGCAGCCTGCCAGGAGTGCAACGAGGAGGATGAACAGGCAGTTTTTCATGGTGTCTGGAATGAGCGCGACCTTGCGATGAAGGTCGGTGTCTTCCGCTTCAAACACCTCGCCCATACCCCCGGCCCCGATTCGGCGCAGGATGCGAAAATGCGAAATGGATTGCCTGATCATAGTAATTCCCGGATGTCGTCCACAGTCTTGTGCCTGATCAGGCACAGACTCAAGTGTTACTACCATCCCATTGAATTCCTCACTTTGTGGAGCATGGCCGTGTGCGCAGCACCAGCCGCAGCATGTGGACCCACAGAACCGCTTGGTGTCCCTGGATGTACTGCGACTGGTTGGGACGACACGGCCGCGCTCCACAAAATGAGCTGGTGACAGAACGGACAATTTCATTGACAGCATGATGCGAACGGTAGCTCATGGCACCAGTGAAACGTCGGTAGCCTCCCAGGAAACCAGTCAAATGTTCATGTTCCGTTTAAGCGAAAGGTTAGCTTTATGCGAATTGTTTCAGAGTCCAGGCAGGTCCGATTCTGGCTATGCGGCGGGGCTTTTGTCTTTGCGCTGCTGATTTCACAACCGAAAGCATTCTCGCAAGGGTGAGTGCCAGCCCGGCACATGGCGCTCAGTTTGGGCGCCGAAGGCATCTCGTATCTGGAAGGCAAGCAGTGGGACGCCACTCTCTCCTATCGTTTTCTCCATTCGGACCGGGTTTTCAGCAGATCGCACGAGCAGGCGCCGTTGAGAAACTCTTCGGTTTCTGACATCCATTCGTTCGATCTCACCGCGTCGTATGCTTTCACGAAGCGGTTTAGCGCCAGCTTAACCCTGCCGTTCCTGCATGCGGAACACACCAGCGCCTGGGAACATGACGGCGTCCAATTCCACACCATGACGGCGGCAGGCGTGGGCGACATCCGGCTCCTCGGCAACGCTTGGTTGCTCGATCCTGAAAAATTTACCGACGGGAACATCGCTTTGAGCGCTGGCGTGAAGTTTCCGACGGGGGACGACAATGCCCAGGACATCTCGTATCAGGCCAACGGCCCGGTCAAGCGTCCCGTCGCGGATTCCATCCAGCTCGGTGACGGAGGCTGGGGCCTCGTGCTGGAAGTGCAGGCGTATCAAAAGGTCTTCGATCGCGCCCATATCTATTTGACCGGCCAGTATGTGATCAATCCACGAGGTCAGAACGATACGCTGGCTACGGTCCCCGACCCGGTCGGAATCATTACGACCAACTCCGTGCCCGACCAGTTTGTCGTGCGCGCGGGCCTGCTCTACAACCTCTGGCCGGAGCAAGGACTGTCTGCAAGTCTCGGCGGCCGGATTCAAGGGATCCCCGTGCATGATCTGGTTGGCAGCGACGAGGGCTGGTGAACCTCCGGTTACTCAATCGCCATCGAGCCGGGGATGTACTATTCTCGCGGGAAAAATTCTTTCAGCATCACGACACCGGTGGCGTTGTACCGGAACCGGACGGAAAACGTTTATGAAAAGGCGACCCGCCAACAGCCTCTCGGCGGCTTCTATGATTTTCTAATCATCGCCGGTTACTCGAGGCGATTTTGAATTCGATCAGATCACACGACCAGCCGCAGGGGGATCGTCCCGCGAAGATCCGGTGGTCTGGCTGTGCCGCCGGAAACGGCGTGCGGTTCGACTCGATTTTTGCCTCAAACCGTCTGCATTGACACCCCACGCCACCCATGATTCATTCGCCTCGAAATCCGGTGCAGCCCGTCGATGGGCGGGTTAAAGTCTCAACGACGCTTTGAATGAAAGTCATCACCATGCGCACTGCGTCAGCCTCCGTGCCGGCTCGATCCTGGTTCTCTTGTCTGGCTCTCGTCCTCGGTCTGGTCGGCTCGCCACCTGATGCGCTCTCGCAGGGCTGAGTACCCGCTCGACTCACCGCGCTCAGTTTGGGCGCGCCCGGCACTTATTATTTGAACGACCACGAATGGACAGGGTCGATCTCATATCGCTACCTGCATTCGTTTCGTGACTTTCACGGCAGCGACGAGATTCCTTTCCCGCCGCCGAACGACTTGCTCTACGCGGACACGAAGGTTCATGGCTTTGACCTGAACCTCACGTATGCGGCGACGAAACGATGGAGCATCAGCATGGCGCTGCCCTTCCAACACGGGAGTCGCGAAACCTACGGCGAGCACGACGGCCTGACGCGCCGCACCATGCAAGCTGGCGGGATGGGCGACCTCTCGATGATCGCCAACGTCTGGCTGCTTGATCCGGCCAGATGCGCCGACGGGAACATTGCGCTTGGATTTGGAGTGAAGGGCCCGACCGGTGACAGCCGGGCAACGGATTATTCTTACCGCGACACGGGCCCCGTGTTGCGCCCCGTCGATCCAGCAATCCAACTGGGCGACGGAGGCTGGGGAGTCGTTCTGAGCCTTCAGACCTTTAGGAAGATCTTCCAAGGAACGACGGCTTACCTGCAAGGTTCATACCTGGTCAATCCACGCGAGATGAATGGCACACCGACTGTGTTTGCCGACTTGGTGCCACCCAATGAGGACATCGGCTACCGCGTCAACTCGGTCCCGGACCAGTACTTTGCCCGCGGCGGCGTGGAATACGAGCTTTGGCCAAAGCAAGGCCTGGCTGTCAGTCTCGGAGCGCGGATCGATGGCGTGCCAGTACATGATCTCATCGGCGGAAGCGAGGGCTGGCGGATTCCTGGCTACGCCATCGCCATCGAGCCTGGCTTATCCCTCTCACGCGGCAGGAACCTCCTTCGGCTGACCGCCCCGGTCGCCGTGGAGCGCCATGGCGACGTGAGCATGAGCGACCGCCGGACGAACCATCCTTTAGGCGGCTATGCGGCCTTCGCGGATTTTGTGATCTTCGCCAGTTACTCGCGGCGGTTTTGACTGGCAGGCAATTTAACGGGAGGTCGCGCCTCCGATCAACGGGCCAGCTTTGGCCACTCTTTTTTGCGCCTCTTCCAATCCTTTTCCTGCTCCTTGAGGAACTCGCGAAACTCGGAATTGTCCCGGAGATTGTTCAAGTTCGGATCCTTCTCGAACAAGGTGTAGCAGGGAAAGCCGGTCTCCGCCGCCTTCTTCAGCGCATCCAGTGCCTCGCGCGGCTTGCCGAGGCGGGTGTAAGCGCACGCGATGAAGTAAGCCGTGTGGTGGAATTCGCCATAGCGGGTCTCCTTGCTTAACGCATTTCGGATCTCATCTTCTGCCCTCGTCATGTCGCCTGCGGCGGCCAGCATCAGAGCGTTCACCCCAGCCAGCTCTCCGGTATCATCCTCCGGGAAGGCCTTCCGAAACTCCTCCAGGATGGCTCTGGCGTCGTTGGTTCTTTGCAGGGCGAAGAGCGTCCAAACGTTGTGCGATCCGACAAAGAACTTTCCGCCCTCCCCCCGCGGGATTTTTGCCCACAGGGGCAGTGCTGGTTCGTAGTCGCCTTTCCAAATATGCACCGACGCCTCGTCTCCGATCGGGGTCGTGGCCGACGGATCGAGGGCTAACGACGTTCGCAAAGCCGCCACGGCTTCGTCCAACAGACCGGTATGGCCATAAACAACGCCAAGCAAATAATGCGCTTCAAACAATTTTGAATTCAGTTCGAGCGCGCGCTGGAGATCGGCGACGGCCTCTTCATGCAGGAAGTTTCTCACTGGCGACCAAAGAATCTTGGCGCGGGCCACGTATGCCTCGGCCGACGCCGGATCGATTTCCAGGGCTTGCTTCACCTTCAACCAGGCCTGCGGTTCCCATGTCCTATACTCTTGCGGCGCGTAATTGTAGAGCCGATCGACGTAGGCTGCGGCCAGAGCGGCGTAGGCCGAAGCGAATTCCTTGTCGAGCGCCACGGCGCGTTCGAGCAACTCAATCGCCTTCAGGTTGTCCGCGTCGTTCCAATTGCTGTTATGGATTTTGCCCAGCAGGTAACTCTCATACGCCTCCGGGTTGACGGGTCGCGCCTTGGACAAACGCCTCTGCTCTTCGGGCGTCAACACGACGCGAATGGCCTGGGCTATGGCCAGAGCGACGTCGTTCTGAAGACGGACGATGTCGGCGGTCTCCCGGTTGTAGGTATCACTCCAGATGTGCCGGTCGCTAGCGGCCTCGATCAACTGCACCTTGATGCTGACATGCGTGCCGTTGACCACGACAGAGCCCTGCACCACGGCGTCCACCTTCAACTCCCGGCCTATCGTCGGGATCGACTTCTTGCTGCCTCGGTAAGGCATCACGGTTTTCCGTGAGATCACCTTTTTCAAGGCGCTCATCTGCGCCAGTTTTCCGATCAGTTCGTCGGTTAGTCCGTCGGCAAAGTAATTCTTGTTCGTGTCGCCGGAGAAATTGTCAAAAGGAAGGACGGCCAGAGATTCTATCGAGCCAGGGACTACGACCGCCAATGGTGCGGCGGTCCTGCCGCCGGGATCCCTCACCGTTGTCACCGCATACTTGTGGACCGCGAACCAAGTCCCGCCGCCGATCAGCAGGATCGCCAGAGCCACCATTGCCATTAACGGCATTCGCTTGGAAGGCCTGGATGAAGGCGGTTGTTCGATGCGATCCGTCGATGAGTAACCTTTAAGCCTTTGATTCGCATCGTCGGGCAGGGTCAAGGCAGGCCGCGGTGTCAGCTTGGTTTCCTCTTCCAACTCTTTCAGTTCATTCCGGACATCGAGGACGCTCTGGTAACGGTCATCCGGATCTTTCTGCAAACAACGCCGGACGATCCGGCCCAGATGCTCCGGCAAGCCCGGCTTGAGTCCGGTCAGCGGCGGGGGCGCATCCTTCAGAATCGACGACATGATGGCCATCGAGGAGTCTCCTTTGAAAGGCCGTTGAGCCGTTGCCATCTCGCACAACAGAATGCCAAGCGAAAAGATGTCGGTGCGATGATCCACTTTCCGACCTTCGATCTGCTCGGGCGACATGTATGCCGGCGTGCCCAGGACCTTCCCCTCCACCGTCTGATGGACGGTGGGTGCCTCGACATCCAAAGCAACGGCTTCGGGCTGGAACAATTTGGCCAGACCGAAGTCGATGACCTTCACGCGGCCCTGGTCGTTGACCATGACGTTGGACGGCTTGAGATCGCGGTGACCGATGCCCCGCGCGTGCGCTGCAGCCAGCGCATCGGTCAGCGGAATCCCCAGCGCGAGAAGTTTTTCCACAGTGAAGCCGCCCCTGGGAATCAACTCGCTCAGAGGGCGTCCTTCCACCAATTCCATGCTCAGGAAATGAGTCGAGTCAGACTGTTCGACCGAGTGGATGGTGACGATGTTAGGGTGGTTCAGAGCGGCCAGGGCGCGTGCTTCCCGCTTGAAGCGATCGAGAGTCTCGGGCTTCGAGGCGAGTTCTTGCGGCAAAATCTTCAATGCGACCTTGCGATGCAGGTCGGTGTCTTCCGCTTCAAACACCTCGCCCATGCCCCCGGCACCGAGCCGTCGCAGGATGCGATAATGCAAAATAGTCTGCCCGATCATAATTCTTTCCCGATGTCTGCCGCAGTCTTGACCCTGATCCTCTTCAAACTCAAGTGCAACCACCAGCCCGTGTGATCAACCCGTGAATCCACAGTTGTCGGTGAACTTGGCTGGCAGCCTGGAGCGCGGTCGTGTGCGCAGCACCAGCCGCAGCAGGTTTGGCGTGAGGGCGAGCCATCGGAACTGCTGCGACTGGCTTTCAGCACAGTGGCGCTCCACCGACTTGTGGATGCACCGGTGATCAACATGACTCGTTTGCCCGGCAAGCGGAGGACAGGCGACATGATGGATCGAGTCATTCGTTACTGAGGAGACCGTGGGATAGGCTGCAAATCTTGACGGCGGCGCAGACGCACCTGCTTCGTCGCTCACTTGGTCGGAGGCCGCTGCGGGCATCCTCCCGCGTTCGCGCCTCGCATCTGCATCTGTGGCGCTCGCCATCATTCGTAGCCTATCCCACGGTCTCCTCAGTATGGTTAAGACCATGCGCTCGTTTCGCGGAGTTCCACCCTTTGGACGTTCAGGAAATCATTTCGAAATGGTGAGGAAAATGAGTTGCCGCAAAGAACTCTATTCCGTAGTGGTTTCTTACGATGTCTCACGGAAGAATGCCTCGTTCCACAACCAGTTCTGCCGGTTCAACCTGGTTGCGCCTTTGCGCACAGAGTGGCAGGAAGCCCTTCCTGCTTTGTCAGACTGCAAGCCAATCATCAACTAACTAACATCCATGAAACTGATCTCGTCATTGTTCGTCACGGCCGGTGTTGTCATTTCCCTTCTCTTCAATGCCGCCCACGCCGCGGAGTCCGCTCAGAAGCCTGCGGTCGAGGAGATCAATAAGGTCTGCCCCATCAGCGGCAAGCCGGTGAACCCGAAAATCACCGTCGTCTATGAAGACAAGCATTACGCATTTGCCGACGACGCTTGCCGGACGAAGTTCAATGAAGCCCGCAAGAACAGCCTGTATCAAAAGCTTGGAGGCAGGGCGGCCATCGATGCGGCTGTCGAGTCTTTCTATGTCAAGGTTCTGGCGGACAACCGCATCAAGCACTTCTTCGACGATATCAACATGACCAAGCAGCGCCGGAAGCAGAAAGAATTTCTCTCCGCGGCCTTTGGAAGTCCCGTCCCCTGGACTGGCAAGGATCTGCGCAAGGCGCACGAAAACATTCCCGGCTTGAACGACACGCACTTCAACGCAGTGGCCGAGAATCTGCAGAAGACACTCGAAGAATTGAAGGTGCCCAAGGATTTGATTGATCAAGTCATGGCCATCGCCGCCAGCACCCGCAACGACGTGTTGAACCGCCCGAAGAAGGCGGAGTAATCCACTCTGCGGCCATTGGAAGGCCACTGAACAGATCTCTGCGTCTTTCTTTCCTCCGTGATGAAGTCGGAGGTTCACTCCGCAGGCTTCGTTTCTTGACTGGCCCGCCTGCGGCTTGCACAAAGGACTTCATGCGCAACCAATCGTTCCTCTGTTGGGTCTTTTGTTTCCTGCCTTTGATTTTGCCGGTGTACGCGCGAGCGGCGGTTTTTGAGGCGGATGTGTGCGTCTTCGGCGGAACGGCGGCGGGCGTGGTGGCAGCGCTGCAAGCGGACCGGATGGGGCGGTCGGTCGCGCTGATCACGCCGGGCCGGCATTTGGGTGGATTGACGACCGGCGGGCTCGGCGCCACGGACATCGGGAACAAGGCGGCCATCGGAGGCATTTCAAGAGAGTTCTACGGGCGCATCGCGAAGCATTACTCGCAGGACTCGGCATGGACGCTCGAAAGCAGGGCGGATTATTTTGCAAAGCGCGGCAGCGGGCAATCGAAGGCCTCGGACCTCTCCTCGGCGGACGCGACGATGTGGACCTTCGAGCCGCACGTGGCGGAGGCGGTCTTGGAGAAGATGCTTGGCGAGTCCAGAGTGCGGGTGTTTCGAGGACACCGCTTCTCATCGGCAACTCGTGAGGGATCGAGCATCAAGGAATTCAAGACTCACCAGGGGGATGTTTTTCGAGGGCGGATGTTTATTGATGCGACGTATGAAGGTGACTTGATGGCGGCGGCGGGAGTTTCATTTCACATCGGGCGCGAGGCGAATGCGAGTTACGGCGAGAGGCTCAATGGCATTCGCGCCGAGACCCCGCATCATCAATTCATCGTGCCGGTCGATCCCTACATCAAACCCGGCGACCCGGGCAGCGGCCTGCTGCCTTTCATTCAGTCGGGCGACGGTGGCCGGCCGGGCGATGGAGATCGCCGGGTGCAGACCTACAATTACCGCCTGTGTTTCACGACGAACGCGGCGAACCGTCTCCCGGTGACGCCGCCCGCGGGTTACGATCCTGCGCGATACGAATTGCTCGCACGGTACCTCGAAGCATTGGTGCGGGCTGGCAGGAAACCGGTGCTGGCTCAATTCTGGAATCCCATCTGGCTGCCGAATGGCAAGACGGACATCAACAACAACGGCGGATTCTCCACTGATTTCATCGGGGCGAATTACGCCTACCCGGAGGCGGACCACGACACGCGCGAGCGCATCGCCCGCGAGCACGAGGATTACACGCGCGGCTTCATCACCTTCCTGGCCACAAGTCCACGCGTGCCCGAGAACATGCGCGCCGAGATGCAGCTTTGGGGGCCGAGCAAAGATGAGTTCACCGACAGCGGAGGATGGCCCCGCGAACTCTACGTCCGCGAGGCGCGCCGCATGATTTCGGATTATGTAATGACGGAGCACGAGTGCCGTGGAGCGAAGGTGGTGCCGGACGCCGTGGGGCTTGCGGCTTACAACATGGACTCCCACAACTGCCAGCGCATCGTGAAGAACGGGAAAGTGGAGAACGAGGGCGATGTCCAGGTGCCGCCAATGAAACCCTACCCCATTTCATATCGTTCAATCATTCCTCGCGCATCCGAGTGTGGGAACTTGCTGGTGCCTGTCTGTCTCGCGGCGTCGCACATCGCCTACGGCTCGATCCGCATGGAACCTGTCTTCATGATCATGGGGCAATCGGCGGCGACGGCGGCGTGCCTGAGCATCGAGCAAGGCGTCCCGGTTCAGAAACTGGATTACGCTAAATTGCGCGGGCGGCTGCTGGCTGACCGGCAGGTTCTCGAGTGGAAGTAGCCGCCAATCCCGGAAGAGGAGACGGCAAATCATTTAGCGTCCGTACACGGCAGAATTTTCAGCTTGAAATCATCCCGCCCTGGGTAGCCAATGGCGTCGAACCCAATTACCGGACCCGTCTCACCCTTATCGAGATATCATTATGGTCACACTACCCGTCCTTCGCTGGGGCCAGCCTTACGAGAGCCTTGAACTCGACAACGTCTCCAACTTCGTCACCGGTGAGACGCTCGCCAAAGTGAGCCAGGCCAATCCCGGCCTGCTCGCCAAGGACATCAAGAAGGCGCATCGCGCCCGGGAGGTGCTTCGGGAGATCCCCATACGCCAGCTCGTCCAGATGATGAAGAGGGCGGCGGATCTTTACCGCGACGCCACGCTTCCGATGGGTGACGGCACACAGACGCCTGACGATTTCGCGCGGCAACAATCCGCCTCAACCGGCCTGCCCGAGCACATGTGCAAGTTCAACATGTCCAAGAACCACTTCGTGCTCTCGAACATGGACCGCATCCTCGACTGCCTCACGCGGGGATTGCCGCTGGACATCCTCACGCGCGGTTATGGCGAGGAGGGCAGGGGAGTGGTGGTGAGTTATCAGGCGCAATCGCCCGTTCTGGGTCTGGTGCTGCCGTCCAATTCGCCGGGTGTTCACACACTCTGGCTTCCGGTGATCCCGATGCAGATCGGCCTGGTGCTCAAGCCGGGACCGCAGGAACCGTGGACGCCCTATCGCATGGCGGCGGCATTCTCCGAAGCCGGCGTGCCGCGCGAGGCCATCGCGATTTATCCCGGCGGCGCAGAGATGGGCGCGGAAGTCGTGAGCCGCGTCCAGCGGGTGAAGATTTTCGGTAGCACGGAGACGGTGAAGCGCTACCACGGAAACCCCTGCGTGCAAGTCCATGGACCGGGCTTCAGCAAGATCCTGCTCGGCGATGATGAAGTGGACAACTGGCCCAAGTACATCGACCTGATGGCGGACAGCGTTTATCTGAACAGCGGACGAGGCTGCATCAATTGCTCCGGCGTCTGGGCTTCGCGACACACAAAGGAGATCGCGCAGGCGCTGGCGGAAAAACTTGGGCCCATCGAGGTGAAACCGCCCGAGGATCCTTTCGCGGCACTCGCGGCGTTCACCGTGCCCGGCCAGGCGCAGGGCGTGAACGCTTCCATCCTCGACAAGTTGAAGGAGGAAGGGGTGACCGACATGACGGCGAAGTTTGGCCCGCGTCTGGTCGAGAAGGAGCGGTGCGCGTATCTGCGTCCGTGGGTGATCCACGCCAATTCACCCGAGCGCAAGATTGCCCAGACCGAATACATGTTCCCCTACGTCACTGTTGTGGAATGCCCACAGGCTCAGATGATCGAGAGGATAAGCCAGACGCTCGTTTGCAGTGCCATCACCAGCGACAAGGCTTGGAGCCAGCAATTGATGGAGGCGACCCACATCGACCGTTTGAACATCGGCCCCATCCCGACCATCAAGCTCGACTGGCTCCAGCCGCACGAAGGGAACATCGTTGATTTTCTCTTCCGCGCCCGTGCCTTTCAGACCACGGCGGAGAGGTTGAAAACGTAAATGGATAGGCTGCTCGCCATAGGCTCCCGGAAACAAGTCTTCAAAGGTGTCGAGCAAAGCGGATTTGCCGTTTGTCTGGATTGTTGTGTCGCCAGGTTCACTGGAAAGGAAACACCTCCAAAATTGGACGCCAGTTGAGGCCATGAGCCTGGGACCGCCTGCATCCTTGCCGGCAAACGTGGCTGGGAGACCAAGTCTTGCCGGGAGGGATGCCGGTTTTCCCAATGAGCGGGGGATTCATGGGGGGAGTGAACACCAGCCACCGGAGGAACTGAGGCATTCGTGCCAGTGTTCGAAGGCTTGATGAGGGCGCAACGCCGGGAAAGTTGTTCAAAATTCTTTCGGAATTTATCTCGCTAATGTTGCTCAAGCGAGTTGAGCCTGTGAATCACTCATGGGAAACTTCCATCTTCGTTTCGCTGCGATGCTTTGGCTCGCTATCGCCTCTCTGATTCACTCAACGGTGCCTGCTCATTGCGCGGCTCCGAGTTTGACGATTGATTCCGGCTCTCCTTCCGGAGTCAGATTCTCCTGGCCCTCATCGGCGTCCGACTTCGTGCTCGAAGAGACTGAAACGCTCTCGGGAGTTCCGTCGTGGCACGCCGTGACGATCGTTCCGCAGCTTCAAGACCTGCGGTTTTTGGTCACGCTTCCATCTGCTGACGCGATCCGGTTCTACCGTCTGCGCCAGGTTGCGGTCGTTTCAACCTTCCGCATCAGCCGTCACACGCCGCTGGATGGAGCAACGGAAGTCGGCGTCACGTTCCGTCCGCAAGTCTTCTTCTCCGAGCCGGTCAATCCAACCACCCTAGCCAGCGATAATTTCTTTGCGACCGCCTCCGTGAAGTCTGTCGAGGCGAACATCGTGCCGGCGAATGATGGCACGTTTGCGTGGTTGTTCTTCAAACAAGCCCTTCCCGGTGGCACCCGGGTGCGCGTGACCGTGGACGGCTCGACGATCACGGCTGCGAAAGAGGGCACCCGCTTGGACGCGAACGGCAGTGGCCAGGCTGGCAGCGTGGGAACCTTTGAATTCACCACCGTCAGCCGAATTGCGCTGGCGGGAACCGCGCTGGCGGGAATCGTGGCAGACCCTGGGGCGGATCTGGCACCATACACTCCGGATGACACTCAGCCCGGTCCGGATCGGCTACTAAACACGCTGGATGATATTTTTGTGCTGCCGATCCAGGGAGTGAAAGTCTTTCTGCTCGGTCGTGAGAAAGAAGTCGTCACCACCGGCGCGGATGGCCGTTTCTTCTTCCCTGCCGTCCCGCCTGGCAATGTGAAAGTGGTTGTGGACGGACAGTCTGCGGCGAATCCGCCCTTCGGCACGTACTTCCCGGAGATGGTCCTGGACGCGCAGATGGCACCGGGCGTGACCAATTTCCCGATGTTGGGGATGCCTGCCGTGTATCTGCCCCGACTGGCGAAGACGATCTTGCAGCCGGTGAACGCCAGCGAGAATGCCGTCATCACAACCAAGCCAGAAGGCGGCGCAGGCTTGGACGACGCACAGCGCCAGCGGCTGACGATTGAAATCCCAGCGAACAGTCTGATCGCTGCCGATGGGACGAGGCTGGATTCCGGTCAAGTCGGGATCAGCACGGTGCCGCCGGAACTGGTGCGCGACATGTTGCCGCCGGGCGTGCTGCAACACACGTTCGATGTCACGGTGCAAGCGCCTGGAATCGCGACCTTCTCGACGCCGGCACCTATGACGTTCCCGAACATGTTCAATGCACCCCCAGGCACGAAACAAAACTTCCTGAGCTTTGATCACACGACCGGGCGGCTGGTGATCGAGGGCACGGCGACGGTGAGCGTTGGCGGAAAAACTTGGGCCCATCGACGTGAAACCGCCCGAGGATCCTTTCGCGGCACTCGCGGCGTTCACCGTGCCCGGCCAGGCGCAGGGCGTGAACGCTTCCATCCTCGACAAGTTGAAGGAAGACGGGGTGACCGACATGACGGCGAAGTTCGGCCCGCGTCTGGTCGAGAAGGAGCGGTGCGCTTATCTGCGACCGTGGGTGATCCACGCCAATTCACCCGAGCGCAAGATCGCCCAGACCGAGTACGTGTTCCCCTACGTCACTGTTGTGGAATGCCCCCAGGGCCAGATGATCGAGAAGATCAGCCAGACGCTCGTTTGCAGTGCCATCACCAGCGACAACGCATGGAGCCAGCAATTGATGGAGGCAACCCACATCGACCGTTTGAACATCGGCCCCATCCCCACGATCAAGCTCGACTGGCTTCAGCCGCACGAAGGGAACATCGTTGATTTTCTCTTCCGCGCCCGTGTCTTTTCTTGTCCGCGGAAATGTCCCCAACCGGCTTTTCTTGTCGAGCCGCTTTTGACTTTCGGCCTGCTTCAACCGAAACTCCGCCCGTAATGATTTATTGGATTCACTTGGTGATGCTGATGGTTGCGGGGGTTGTGGAACAAACTCAGTTGTTCGCTGAGCAGTCCGTGTCATTGAAGCGTGTTGGCAATGCGACGCTGCGGATGCCAGCCGAACCTCCGGTTTACGGTGTTGCCACGGGGGCGGCCTTCCCGTTGTCCTTCACGCAGCCTGTCGCGATCACTTCACCGCCGGGTGAGAGCAACCGGCTGTTCATTGTTGAAAAACTGGGGCGCATCGTCGTCATAACCAACCTGGCCAGCCCGACTCGCTCGATCTTCCTCGATATTTCGTCACGTCTGATTGCTGGTGGGGAGCAGGGATTGTTGGGCCTGGCATTTCATCCGGGCTACAGCACGAACCGCCATTTTTTTGTTTTCTACACTGCAAATGCGATTACATCGGCGGGCTCAGGACTTCACGAACGGTTGAGCCGGTTTGAAGTCTCGCCAGATGATCCGGACCGGGCATTGGCGGATTCAGAGCGTGTCATGATCACGCAGAAGGATGATTTTTCAAATCACAATGGCGGGGATCTGCACTTCGGGCCGGATGGATACCTGTACGTCAGTTTGGGCGATGAGGGGAGCCAGGGAGATGCGGGTAATAATTCACAGCGGATCGACAAGGATTTCTTCTCCGGAATCTTGAGGATCGATGTGGATCATCGGTTGGAAAGCCTTCCTGCAAATCTGCATCCCGCCGTGACACCGGGAACCTACGCCATCCCGGGCGACAACCCGTTTGTCGGCGCAACGAGCTTTAATGGTCGCGTGGTGGAGCCCGGTAATGTGCGGACGGAGTTCTACGCGGTCGGGTTGCGCAATCCCTGGCGATTCACTTTCGACAAGATTACCGGGTTACTATACTGCGGGGATGTAGGTGGCGACGCGCGCGAGGAAGTGAACATCATCACCAAAGGCGGCAATTACGGTTGGGCCTATCGTGAGGGCACCGTAAATGGGCCGAAGGTTTTTCAAGCACCGCAAGGGTTCGTCTCGATTCCACCCATTCAGCAGTATTCGCACGGGAGCGGAACGAATCAGGGAAATTCGATCAGGGGAGGAGTGGTTTATCGCGGGCAGCGATTTCCCTCACTGACTGGCGCATACATATTCGCCGATTACGTCAGCGGGAACATCTGGTCCATGCGCCATGACGGGACCAATTCGGTTCCATTCGAGCGAATGACTCGCGACGCGGGCATCGCCGGATTCGGAACGGATCCGCGAGATGGCGAGGTGTTGATGGCGGATCACGACGAAGGACGCATCAAGCGGTTTGTATTGGTGCCAATCGCCGGTCAGCCGGGGTTGCCAGAGACACTCGCGGAGACGGGAGCCTTTGCGGACGTGGCTGCACTGACTCCGGCTACTGGCGTGGTTCCTTATGAGTTGAACCTTCCTTTCTGGTCAGACGGAGCAAGCAAACAGCGATGGTTCTCAGTTCCTGACACAAATGCCGTGATCGGTTTCAGCAGGGAGGGAAACTGGACCTTTCCGCTCGGGACAATTTGGGTGAAGCACTTTGAGATCGAATTGACGAACGGAGTGCCCGACTCGGTTCGGCGATTGGAAACCCGCTTTCTCGTCCGAAGCACCAACGGAGTTTATGGAGTCACCTACCGCTGGGACGATTCGCAGACGAACGCGGTGCTCGTAGCGGACGAAGGTATGGATGAGACGCTCTTGATCCAGGATGGAGGAGGCATTCGCTCCCAAGTCTGGCATTATCCATCCCGGTCCGAATGCCTCAGATGCCACACCACGGCCGGCGGTCTTGCTCTTGGATTCAACACAGCCCAGCTCAATCGTTCGATCCATTCCGGCGGTGATTCAGTTAATCAAATAGCCTCGCTCTCTGGCGCGGGCTATTTCTCAAGTCCTATCACGAACATTGCAACGCTTCCCTCGCTCGTGGCATTGACGAATGAGGCGGCCAGCGTCGAATACCGCGTGCGTTCGTATCTGGCGGCGAATTGCGCCTACTGCCATCAACCTGGAGCGCCCCGGCTCGGCCTTTTTGATGCGCGGCTTTCGATTCCCACATCTGCAGCCGGAATTGTCAATGGCCGGCTGAATGACACCAAAGGCGTCCCGGAAAACCGGGTGATTCGACCTGGATGGCTTGATTTCTCGGCGTTGTATCAACGCACCGCGACGCGAGGCGTGGGACAGATGCCTCCCATTTCCACAACAGTAATTGATACGCAGGCGGTGGGATTGCTCCGACGGTGGATCACCGGTGACTTGCTCCAGTTTCAAACTTTTGAGTCCTGGCAAATCAACAGCTTCGATGACTTTCAAGGCCCCGAGGCGGCTCGATTTGGCGACCCTGATCACGATGGCGCGGTAAATTACCTGGAGTTCCTGGTTGGGACCAGTCCGGTCCTGAGCCTGAACCCGTGGCGAATCCGGTTGTCGGTGGCCGATGACTTGGTGACCATCACTTATCCTGCGGTGGCGAACCGCGGATTTGAAGTTCAAGGAACAAGCACCCCAGCGGATACAGGCTCCTGGCAGTCGCTCGACGTCCCGGGTAATGAGCCATTCTTCTCATCGACCAATCGGACTGTGTCTGTTCAAGAACGGCTGGATATGCAGGCGCCTAAGTTCTATCGGGTCCGGGTTTTCGAGCGATGACCCTGAATTGGCAGCTCAACCACGAAGAGTGCCCATCCGATTAATTGCCAATAGGGCTATGCACTTGATTCCCCCGGGCCAATCGGAGTCCTCGACTGGAAACGACGGACGCTTTCTTCCCTCTCTCCCCGCGAGGAACGAGTGAGGAGAGAGCCGGAGAGAGGGGCATTTCGAACCAACGAACCTCCTCTCCCCGGCCCCACTGCCGTGAATTAAGGAAAGATGGGAGGTCCGATTCGGGTTCCCCCTCTCCCCGTCGGACGGGGAGAGGGTTGGGGAGAGGGGTTTTTATTGAGGTTCGAGCAACCCTCTTCTCCCCGGCCCTCCTCCCCCGGCGGGAGGGGAGGGAGCTGAACAGACCCGCCCAACCGTCAGGGGGAATCAAGCGGATAGCCCTGATTGCCTAAACGGAATTGGAGAGCGGTCTTGATGGAACCATGCCGGCCGCGAGTTGCGGCGCATTTGTTTTTGCGCCGGGCAGAGTTGGTTTGTAGTGTCCCGCCACGCAATGTGGCTTTTGCTTAAAGAATTCCTGGTGTTTTTGGGACGCGAAAAGAAGTGGTGGCTCGTCCCGCTCGTTCTTCTACTCGTGCTTCTCGCGGCGATCATGATTTTTGGATCGAGTTCTGTTCTGGCGCCTTTCATGTATCCGTTCATGTAAGTCCACCACATGCGCCACATCCTTGGCATCTCGGCCTATTACCATGACTCGGCTGCGGCGCTGGTCACGGATGGCCGCATCGTGGCGGCTGCCCAGGAGGAACGCTTCAGTCGCAGGAAGAACGATGAGGGATTTCCAACGAATGCGATCACGAGCTGTCTTCGGCACGCCGGGCTGACCGTTGGAGAACTGGACGCGGTGGTGTTCTACGACAAACCGATCACCAAGTTCGCGCGGCTATTGGAGATGTATCTGGCCGTCGCGCCGGCTGGCTTCGGCACATTTCTACAGGTCCTGACTTCCTGGCTCGGTGAGAAATTGAATTTGCGCGGGACCATTCGAGGGGAACTTCCCGGCTTGCGGAAGGATTGCCCGATACTTTTCACGGAACATCACCAGGCACACGCGGCAAGCGCGTTCTTCCCTTCCCCGTTCCAGAAGGCCGCGATTTTGACCGTCGATGGCGTGGGCGAGTACGCCACGACAACAATCGGGCGCGGAGAAGGAAACGAGATTGAGCTGTTGAAGGAGCTGCGGTTTCCACACTCGGTGGGTCTTTTGTATTCAGCGTTTACCGCCTATTGCGGGTTCCGGGTGAACTCCGGCGAGTACAAACTCATGGGGCTGGCACCTTACGGTGAGCCGCGCTATGCCGCCGGCATTTTCGAAAACATCCTGGACCTGAAAGCGGATGGATCGTTCTGGCTGAACATGGAGTTCTTCAGCTTCATGCGAGGCTGGAGCATGACGAATGACAAGTTTCACACTCTCTTTGGCGGTCCACCAAGGAAGGAAGATGAGCCGCTGACCGAACGACACGCGGATGTGGCGCGTTCAATCCAGGTGGTGACCGAGGAAGTGATGCTGCGCCTGGCGCGACACGCGCGGGAGCTGACTGGCGAACGCTTTCTGACGCTGGCTGGTGGTGTTGCTTTGAACTGCGTTGCCAATGGACGAATCCTTCGGGAAAAGATTTTCGACAGGATCTGGATTCAACCCGCCGCCGGCGACGCGGGGGGGGCGCTCGGTGCCGCGCTGGCCGTATGGCACGGAACACCAAAGCAGAGGAGTCGGGACACTGATGACAGGAGTGATTCGATGCAGGGGGCGCAACTCGGCCCCGCGTACTCGGATGAAGAGATTGAGACCGTGCTGCGCGCTCATGGTGCGAATTATTTGCGACTAAATGACTCGGAAATGATTGAGCGCACAGCAGCGCTGCTTGCTTCCGAACAGGTCGTCGGTTGGGTGCAGGGCCGGATGGAATTCGGACCTCGAGCGCTCGGCAACCGTTCCATCCTCGGTGATCCTCGGTCGCCCAAGATGCAGTCAGTGATGAACCTCAAGGTGAAGTTCAGGGAATCCTTCAGACCATTCGCGCCCGTGGTCCGGCGGGAACGGGTGTCCGACTATTTCGAGCTGGAGGAGGATTCACCTTACATGCTTTTGGTGGCTCCGGTGAAAGATGAGTTGCGTCGCGTTGTCACTGAAACATCACGGGGCTTGGAGCGCTTGAAGCAGATCCGGTCAACCCTTCCGGCGGTCACACATGTGGATTACTCGGCCCGGATCCAAACGGTGACTCAAAAAGAGAATCCGGTGCTTTACAGTTTGTTAGAAAAGTTCGAGAGCATCACCGGTTGTGGCGTGCTCGTGAACACATCGTTCAACGTTCGCGGCGAACCGATTGTCTGCGCACCGGATGATGCGTATCGCTGTTTCATGAACACCGCGATGGATTACCTCGTGATCGGTCACTTCCTCATCGAGCGCGCCGTCCAGCCTGAACGTCACGTGAAACGGCGGGTTCAACCAACCTCTGACTAAGATGCGGCTCAAACTCAAAGAAGACCCGAAAGAGTGGCGGAAGTTCGCGCTGACGGGTTGCGTTGTGGCCTTGCTCCTGGGGTCGTTTGCCTGGTGGCGTGGCAATGTCAGTTCCGGAGGCTTTTCATCGATTGCGGGAGGACTGGCACTGGTTGCGGGCGCGGCGTGTTGGCGGGCGCAGTGGTTCCGTTCCCCCTATCGAGCAGCGATGACCGTGAGTTTTCGAATCGGGCAGGTCGTCGGCAAAGTCCTGCTGGCGGTTTTTTTCCTGTTCGTGCTTACGCCAATGGCTCTCATCATGAGAATGCTTGGTCAGGACGTCTTGAAGCTGAGGCATGGCCAAGCTGCCACGACCTACTGGCAAACGGTCAAGAAAGGTGGCGGTTTTGATCGGCAGTTTTGAAACTTCACGACAGCCCTTGGGCATGATCGGGAGGTTTCTGGGTCCATAGGGACTCCAGTCAGGCTTGGATTTGCTGGTTTCCATCTCCTTCTGACAACCGCAACCTATGTCTCGTGAGGGGATTGAAAATCGGACAGAATTTGAATTGCCACCTTTGGCGAACTCTTCAAACCTGTTGAACAGCTTATGAAAATTCCCCGCCTCTCCAGTCCGTTCGAAATGCCCCGCCGCTCTTTTCTGAATCTTGCGGCTGTCACGGTGTCCGCGATTGCGGCAAGCAGTTCGCAGGCGCAAAGCGCGGAGGGCAAGCCGCCCAGTGGCGATGGCAGGCTCCGGATCATCGTCTTCGGGGCGCATCCGGATGACTGCGAGATCAGCGCTGGCGGAACGGGCGCGAAATGGGCCGCGCAAGGGCACTACGTCAAGTTCGTCTCCTGCACGAACGGCGACATCGGACACTGGGGCATGGCGGGCGGGCGGCTGGCCAAACGCCGGGCGAAAGAAGTCGGAAAGTGCGCTGAAATCCTTGGAAACCAATCCCAGGTGCTCGACATCCATGACGGCGAGCTCATGGTGACCATGGAGAATCGCCGGACAATTTGCCGGCTCATCCGGGACTGGCAGGCGGACATCGTCATCAGCCATCGCCCCAATGATTACCACCCCGATCATCGTTATGTGGGAGTGCTCGTGATGGATGCGGCCTACATGGTAACAGTCCCTCACTTCTGCCCCGACGTTCCGCACCTCACGAAGAATCCTGTATTCCTGTTCGCCGAGGATGAGTTTCGACGGCCCAACCCATTTACGCCGGACATCGTTGTCTCAATCGACGATGTGGCGGAGAAGAAGTTTGCGGCCATCGAAGCTCTCGAATCACAGTTCTATGAAGGCGGCTGCAATGGTGGACCACACCTGGTTCCAAACCCGGCTGACTCGGCGGCTGTGGCAGCGAGGAAAAAGGCAGTCCGCGAGGAATGGGCGGGTTACTTCTCAGCAACGGCCAGGCGATTCCGGCCTGCGCTGCGCGAGCGGTACGGAAAGGCCCGTGCTGAAAAGGTCAAATACGCCGAGGCCTTCGAGATTTGCGAGTATGGCCGCAGGCCGGATAAAGAGGAGCTGAAGCGGCTCTTTCCCTTCTTTGGAGCTTGAGCACACCAGTCAGACATCATTGCCTGCATACGCCTCAATATTTCGGTAATGTATCAATTTGCTGAAAACTGGAGCGCCGAGCATTGCTCGGCATTATGTTTCTGCCCGATCCACCAGCCGAGCGATGCTCGGCGTTCCGAAATGACACACTACCAATGTTTCCCGCGAGTTGATTGAAGCCTGAAGTAACGGTTGTCGAGATCCTCGAAAGGCACGAACCACTCGGTGATCGGAAATTTTCCAGGGATGTTCGTGAGCATGGACAAAGGGGACGTGGAATCTGCCGCAGACCGGATCTGATAGGTCTCATTCGTCCGCCCCGGCCAGCTCAAACGCGCCAGGCGGTTGTCCCACACCGAAAGATCAGCCTGGAACACGCTTTCGTCCGCCGTCGGACTTGTTCCGAGAACTTGCTCGCGGGCATTGGTCAATCCGTCGTGATCCGGATCATCCTTCGGGCCCGAAGACAATGCTCCGAAGTGCTTCAGTTCCCAGCCGTCTTCAAGGCCGTCTGCATCTTTGTCCAGAATCGACACGCCATTGATGATCAGTTCGAGGCCCGTGATGGATCCGATGCCTTTGCTGTCCTCGTCCGCGAACTCCGCGACCCAGGTGCCCGCGCTGCTTTCGTAGAAATGGTGCGTCGAATAATACGTCCAGTCCATGGGCCCCGCAGCTGCATCACCGTTCGGATTTTGCAGGACACTGCGAGTACCGTTCGGGGAGACGAGTGTGATTCGCAGGTCACCGCGCCGCGTATGATCCGAATCCACGCGTAATCCCACGTGCTCGCAAAGGAGCGTCTCGGACACGTTGAACTGGTAGCGCACCGTTTCGGACTTCAGCCGTACGCTTGATCCCGGTGCCGACTCCAGATACTGCAGGAGCGCCTCACCATCGTTCTGGCTGATCATGACGGCGGGAATCGGAACGAAGTCCACGCCTCCCATCACCAGTCTGGCATCGGCATCCTTGTGATTTCGGACGATGGCAAACGTTGCCCCCGCCTGCGCCGCGAACGTGAGTTTTTCACAGAAGAAAGAGGTTCCACGGAGGATCAGCGCAGCCTTGCCGGTCAGATCCTGTGAAATCGCTTCCCTTGCGGCTCCCACATCGATCAATGGCAATGCCGCCGTCTCCGAATCAGGATGAAGTCCGCCACCGCTTATTGCCGGGATTGACAGCAGGTTTTCCGGCACATCCACTCCCTGGACGATCACGCGCAACCCCAGGTCTGGGATCTCTGTTGAGTTCGTGATGGAATGCCGAACTGTTTCGAGGGCGGGCCGGTTCACCCAGGATCGAGCCAGATACACTGCGGCACCTGCGTCGGGAATGCCGAAACCCAGATTGTGGCTCACGAGATAGCCGGCGCCGTTTTCGTGAAGATCTGGATCCGTCCGGTCGTAATGCCGGGCGGAGTGAAGCAACACCTGCTGCACGTCCCGATAGGTGAGGTTCCCGTTGGCGCTCAGAATGAGCGCCGCCAAACCGCTAGCCAGCGGCGCGGCAGCGGAGGTTCCACTGAATCCTGTGGAATCGAAACCGTAATTCGAAAGATCATCGTCTCCGGCCAGACTGTTGTAGCCCGCAGATCCCTGGCGGTCTGTCGTGAAGAGCGACGGTGTCGGGCCGATGCACGGAGTGTCCGTCGCGTCGCTGTCGCCGCTGGGCGTGGCGATCAGAATGCACGCGCCCGGATTGCTGTAGCTGGCCACCCGCCCATCGTAACGCGCCGCCGACACCGCGATCACGCTGGGGTTCGACGGATACCCGTCGTCATTTGCATTGTTCGCTTCTCCGCGTCCGTTTCCTCCTGAGCGCACGATCACCACACCCTTGCCCTGTCGGCCAAAGCGCACGGCATTCGAGATTCCTACCTCTTCCAGATTGCTCACGCGGAGCTGATCGGGGCCGACCTTGCCCCAACTGTGGTTCTGCACGCTCACCACGTTGGATTTGTACTGAAACATCTCCATCAGCGCCTCGTCATCCGGGAGTGATTCCCGCGCATCGAAGAGCACCCAGCTTGCGAGTTGCGCAGCAGGCGCGACCCCTGACACGCCTGCCCGCCTATCACTTGAGGCTGCTGCCAGCCCCGCCACGGCCGTCGCGTGATCGGCAAACCTCCCGCTGGGTCCGACATCCGTCTCCCTGGTCGTATGAAAATTGAAATGAGGTGCCCCGAGGGCGCGGCCTCTCAGGTCCGGATGATCCACCTCGAAGCCATCGTCCGCAATCGCCAGCGTCGTTCCCGCTCCACGGCTGATGACCCACGCGGCGCGAACATTGAGGTCGAGGCCGAGTGGGGTGCCGTTGGTGTCGCGATTCTCGAGGTGCCATTGCCATTGTGCGGCTGGCAGCCCTTCCCGATAAAAATACGGGTCACGCGGACGGCGGGCGTACGGTTCGTGCCGTTTGGCCTGCTTCCGCGCGACCGGATAACAAGCCCTCACTCGCGTGTCGCGGCTCAAATCCTCGGCTGCGCCCAAGGCCGTCATCGTGTCAGCCGCCGCCAGTACGAACATCCTGTCATTTATTTGCCGCGCAACAGCCAGCGGGTGTCCTTTCAAAACCAGAGTAGGATCACCTGGCTCCTTCAGTTCGAGAACCAGCCGCGATCCAAATTCCACGAACGTCGAACCTCCGTTCTCCGGCCAGGCCTTGACCCATCCCGTGTCGCCATTCGCGGACAGGGATAGGAGGCCGACTCCTTTGCTGGCAGGCATTTCAACCCGATATTTCGACACTCCAGGTGCGCTGAATTGAAACACCCTTTCCTGCGGAGCAGGGTCGGCACCTCTCAAGCCCGTGGCAACGAAACACACCAGAAAAATAAGAAATAACGTCTGCCCATTTGCCATGCGGGCGAAAAGTAGCAGAACTCGGACCTGTGTCCCCATTTTTCCACTACTTCCACCCATGGCTTCAACTTAACCGGACCGGCAGGAACACCCATCGGCATCCAGATAAGCCAACTAACGCCAGAAGCAGTCGAGCGCTTGGTGACTCGCCACCCGCCGGTTGTGAATGACCGCGCCTGTTATGAATTCCTTGCCCGCCTGAACGGCCTTGGCCAGATCCTTGCCTTGCGCGAGCCCAGCCGTAATCGCCGCCGAATACGTGCAGCCCGTGCCGTGAGTTGAAACTCCGCGGACGAATGGCGCCGAAAACAGGAGTTCGGAAGCGCCATCGTAGAAGATGTCGATCGCCTCCCGATGATTCCGCAGATGCCCTCCCTTGACGAGAACCGCGCAGCCGAAACGATCTCGGATGCACCGCGCCGCCGCCCTCATGTCCTCAACCGAACGGATGTCCATCCCGGTCAACACGCGGGCTTCATCCAGGTTGGGAGTCACCAGGTCCGCAAGCCGGAGCAGCCGTTCCATGGCGCGCACGGCAGGCTTCTTCAGCAACGCCGCGCCACTGGTGGCGATCATGACCGGATCGACCACCAGGGGACATGTATCCGCGCTGCTGAAAAACTCCGCGACAGCGCCGATGATCGCGGTGGAAAACAACATCCCCGTTTTGGCGGCGGCTGGCGGAAGTTCGGCGAACACGGCGTCCAACTGCGCCCGTACCATCTTCGGCGAACACGCATGGATCGCCGTCACACGTTTTGGATTTTGCGCCGTGATGCAGGTGATGGCGCTCGTTCCATGCACGCCAAGCGCCGCGAAGACTTTCAAGTCCGCCTGAATTCCTGCGCCTCCACCACTGTCGGAACCCGCGATGGTCAGCGCCACCGGCATCGATTTGTGAACTGTCATGCCCCGAGGTTACACGATCGTTTTGCAAATTGAACATTTCCTCGCTCTGCGTTCATTCAAGTTTATGTGCATCTCAACCGCTCCGCATCGCGTCACCCGCCCCGCAGGAGCTTGCTGGCCGCCTCGATCTGGGCGCTGCTGCCCAGGAGCAGGAGTTGATCGCCCGTGTGTATCTCTTCATCCGGGCCGGGATTGATGATGCTGGTTCCGAGCCGGTCGATCCCCACAACACTCGCGCCCGTGCGCGTGCGAAGTTCCAATTCACGGATCAGCCTTCCGTCGGCAGGCGAGCCCGGTGCGATGGGAAGCGTGATCAAATTGGCCTCCCGAAGCAGCGAAGGCAGAGGTGCGGGAGCGTGATCGTGTCGGGGTGCGGGCGGCTGTTTGAGGGTTTCCTCCAGCGCAAATTGTGCCTTCGAGTAAACCCTGATGAACGATCTCCACAGCAGCCAGGTGAGCAGGGCGACGATGAACAGCAGCACGATCAGGATGTTGAATTGCGGCAGCAACGCGGAACTGAGCATCAGCACGAACAGGCTCAAAGCCGCGATGCCAAAGAAGGGAATCGTCTGGGCAACGATGCTTCGAACCATCGCGATCGGCTTGCCCGTGGCGGAATGCGGCGAGTGTGTCTCGGCGATCAGCAATCCCAGAGCCTGCAGCTTCCGGAACGTGGCGATGAACATCGGCAGCGCGGCGATCATCGCCGCCAGCCAGAGCACTGACTTCAGCACCTCGTTCCCGAGTCCAAGTCTCTTCAACCACACGGGGGGACGGTTCTCGAGGAAGACCGCCACGATAAACACGGCACCGATCAAGGCGGCGTTCAACGCCATCTGCCAGATCCAGCGCCGCACGATTTTGGTCGCCAGACTCGGATGCCGCTTCCTGCCAAGCTGGCCGACCCATCGCGTGTAGAGTTCAAAGTAGGTCGTCACCGGTCGCGGGGCCACGCGGTCGAACCAGTTCACCGCGCCGTCCGTGCTCTTAATGAGGTAGGGCGTCAGCAGCGTGGTGATGGCCGACACTGCCACGGAGATCGGGTAGAGAAAGTCGCTGGTCACCTTCAGCGACATCCCGAGCGACGCGATGATGAAGGAGAATTCGCCGATCTGCGCCAAACCCATCCCGACTCGCATGGATGTATGCCTGTCATGGCCGCTGACAAATGTTCCAAAGGCGCAGGAGACGATCTTGCCCACCACCACAATCAGCGTGATCACCAGGACTGGCAGCCAGTGCGTCAGCAGCATCTTCGGATCGATCAGGAGTCCGATCGAAACGAAAAAGATCGCGCTGAACATGTCACGAACCGGCTCCATGAGCGTCTCAATGCGGCCGATCTCACGCGCTTCGGCGATGATGGCTCCAATGATGAACGCGCCCAGAGCCACGCTGTAGCCCAGGCTTGCGGCCAGCAGTGAGAATCCGAAACACAGGCCGAGCACCGTGATGAGCAGCACCTCGTTGCTTTTGAAACGGCCCACGTAACCGAGGAGCCGCGGAACCATGATCAGCCCTCCCACTAACGCAGCGGCAAGGAAAATGCCAAGTCTGCCAAAAGTGACCCCGACATCTCCCAGGCTCAACGTGCCCGTCGTCGCGACGCCCGACAACAGCGCAATCATCACGATGGCCAGGACATCCTCAAGGACAAGGATGCCGAAGATGAGCTGCGCAAAATTCTCCTTGGTTTTGCCGAGGTCGGCCAGCGCCTTGATGATGATCGTGGTCGAGGAGATTGAAAGAATGGCGCCGAGAAAAATGCTGTCCATCGTGCTCCAGCCAAAGGCGAGGCCCGCTTCATAACCGATCCAGATCATCAGCACGATTTCAAGGAAGGCGGCGAGGAATGCGGTTCCGCCAACCTGCCTGAGCTTGCGCAGATTGAACTCAAGGCCGAGCGAGAACATCAGCAGGATGATCCCGAGCTCTGAAAGCGTGCGTATTGTCTCCTCGTCTCCCACGAGTGGGAAGGGCGGCGTGTGCGGCCCGATGATGACTCCCGCGAGAATGTAGCCGAGCACGACCGGCTGTTTTAACCGGTGGAAGAGCACCGTCACCAGCCCGGCCACGATCATCACCACCGCCAGATCTTGAAGAAACGTGATTGAGTGCATCGCGATCGACCTTTCAAAAACCTTGGGCGATGCCGTCGGCACAGGTCAATACATTCGGTCTGGGGCAGTCTCCTGACATTCATCTTAATCCCTCTCACCGAGTGATTACGATCAGGATTGCGCGGATGAATAGGAAAACTGCCGGTTCGCGACCCTTCTCAATCGAATCCCATCGAAACTCACCGCTGGCATTTCGCGCCGGATTCATGCTTCACTCGCTGCCGCTGAATTATGGACGACCAGAATTCATTGATTAAACAACGCCGGGACAAACTGACTGCGCTACGAGCCAAAGGCATCGACCCTTTCAAGAACAAGTTTGCGCCGACGGAATCCTGTGCCGCCGCGCGCGCCAACTACATCGAAGGCCGCGAAGTGGCCGTAGCCGGCCGCATCACGGCGCATCGAGACATGGGGAAATCAATGTTCATCGACGTCCGCGACCAGAGCGGACGCATTCAGGTCTATGCCCAGAAGAATGTTTTGGGCGATGAACAGTGGCATATTTTCACACATCTCGACCTCGCGGATTTCATCGGTGTGAAAGGCACGTTGTTCATCACCAAAACCGGGGAGATTTCCGTGAAGCTCGCCAGTTTCACGATTCTCGCCAAGGCGCTGCGTCCACCTCCCGCCAAGTGGCACGGGCTGGAGGATACTGAGATTCGCTACCGCCAGCGTTACCTCGACCTCATCGGCAACCCGGAGGTGAAGGACGTGTTTCTCAAGCGCAGCGCCATTGTGCATGAGATCCGGCAGTTCTTTCACGGGCGCGGCTATGTGGAGGTGGAGACGCCCGCCATGCAGGCCATCCCCGGCGGCGCGGCGGCGGCGCCCTTCAAGACCTTTCACAACGCGCTCGGCTGCGAGTTCTACCTGCGCATCGCGCTGGAGCTGTTTCACAAGCGGCTGCTCGTGGGCGGCATCGACAAGCTGTTCGAGATCGGGAAGAACTTCCGCAACGAAGGACTCTCGCGTCGGCACAATCCCGAGTTCACGATGCTGGAAGCCTACTGCGCGTTCGGCGACTACGAGTCGATGATGGAGACGGTGGAGTCGCTCATCAAACACGTCGCGCAGAAGGTTCTGGGCGGGCTCGTCATTGAGACGAAAGATGCGGAAGGCAAAGTGACCAAGTCCATTGACCTCACCAACTGGAAGCGCGCCCGCTACAAAGACCTTGTGAAAGAGAAGGCCGGCGTGGACTGGTTCGACATCTCTCCTGCCGAACGCCGCCAGCGCGCCCACGATCTCGGCGCGGAGATTGGAAAAGAATACGAGGACTTTGAAGTGACGGGTGCCGTCTTCGAGAAGCTCATCGAGCCAACACTAATTCAGCCGACATTCGTCACGCATCTGCCGAAGGAGCTTGTGCCGCTGGCCAAGCTCTCGCCCGACGACCCGACCACGGTGGAAGTCTTCGAGTGCTGCATCAACGGTCAGGAGATCGCGCCCGGCTACACCGAGCAGAACGACCCCATCCAGCAGCGTAGCACGCTGGAGCATCAGGCCGGCGGCGAGCAGCAGAAGCTTGACGAAGATTTCCTCGTCGCCCTCGAACACGGCATGCCGCCGGCGGGCGGCATCGGC
>SXMN01000003.1 GCA_005777315.1 Verrucomicrobiales bacterium | reverse complement strand
TCTTGACGGCGGCACAGACGCATCTGCTTCGTTGCTCGCTTGGTCAGAGGCCGCTGCGGGCATCCTCCCGCGTTCGCGCCTCGCATCTGCATCTGTGGCGCTCGCCATCATTCGTAGCCTATCCCACGGTCTCCTCAGTACTTCCATACTTGGTGAAAAAGGAACTTCCCCACTGCCCTGCCGGAGGCACTTACAGTTTGCGAGGAGTGGGCAATGATGCGACCTGCTCAATGGAGGGGCACACTCTCTGATATTGCGATCAACTTACCGCTCCCACTTCCCGGATCTGGCGTTCTCACTTCGCCAGCGCGCGTTTGTAAATCTCCTCGTAAGCCGTTGTGGTCCGTTTCCATGAGAAATCCGAGGCCATGCCGTTCAGCCGGTAGCGCTCGAAAAGCTCCTTTGCGCCAAAGAGGACGATGGCTTTGCGAATCGCCTTGGCCAGCGCTCGTGATGAGTACTCGTAGAACTTGATCCCATTGGCGGACTCCACGTCTTCGGTCACATCCACGATCGAGTCGTCCAGGCCGCCGGTTGCGCGGACGACAGGCACGCTTCCGTAACGAAGGCTGTACATCTGATTGAGACCGCAGGGTTCGAAATGGGACGGCATCAGGAAGAAATCCACTCCCGCTTCGATGCGGTGCGACAACGCGTGATCATAGCCAATCTTCACACTCGCCTTGGTTGGATGCCGGACGGCGAGGCCGCGAACCGCGCGTTCAAATTCAGCCTGTCCACTGCCAAGCAGGACAAACTGGATGTCCGCTCCGAGCATCTCCTCCAGCGCGCCGGTGAGAATGTCCACGCCCTTTTGATCCGCAAGCCGTGAGACCACACCGAAGAGGGGAACGTTGGCGCTCTGAGGAAGCCCGAACTCCTGTTGCAACGCGGCTTTGGCCGTCGCCTTGCCTTCCAGGCTTTCCTGCGAATAAGGCTGTGGCAGAAATGGATTGTGCGTTGTGTTCCATTCCTCGTAATCCACACCGTTGAGCACACCAGTCAGGTCATGCTGGCGCTCGCGAAGAACGCCATCGAGAGCACAGCCAAATTCCTCCGTGGTGATTTCGCGCGCATACCGGGGGCTGACTGTTGTAAGCATGTCCGCGTAAACGAGCCCTGCCTTGAGGCAGTTCATCCAACCGAAGAACTCGACTCCCGCCGGAGTGAAATAGCTCGCCGGCAAATTCGTCAGCGGAAATTTCCAGGATGGAAACACCCCCTGATAGGCGAGGTTGTGAATCGTCAGACATGTCCGCGGCGCTTTGAGCCAGTCTCCTGCCTGTCGCGCGTGCTGGACGAACAACGGCACCAGCCCCGCCTGCCAGTCATGCGCATGAATGATTTCCGTCGGAAGAGGCAGGTGACGCGCCAGTTCGACAACGCACTTGGAAAAGAAGACAAATCGCTCGGCGTTGTCGGTGTAATCCCCCGCCTTGTCGCCGTAGAGCGCCGCCCGTTGATAGAACTCCGGCTGATCAACGAAATAGATTGTCAACCGTTTCGCCGGCGAAAGCTGCCAGAGCTTCGCGGTGACGACAAGTTCACCCAACGGCAGTGCGAAACTGATGTCCGTGGCATCTATCTCGGGAAACCGGTCCCGCATGTTTCCGTAGAGCGGGGTGATCACGGTCACTTCATGCCCATCGGCAGCCAGATACTTCGCCAGCGCCCCGGCCATGTCCGCGAGGCCGCCCGTCTTGGAGAATGGGTGCAGCTCGCTGGAGGCCTGTAGAACTCTCATAATCTGGATGGGGTTGTCAGGCGGTGATCCTGTCCGTTTTCAGGTACGGACGCAATGGCTCAGGCACCGCGATGCTTCCGTCGGATTGCTGATGAGTTTCAATCAATGCGACGAACAGCCTCGCGAGCGCGGTGCCGCTGCCGTTGAGAATGTGGGGAAGACGGTTTTCGGCTGCCTCCGTTTTGAAACGAAGACTCATTCGCCGTGCCTGAAAATCCTCGCAGTTCGAACAACTGGAGACTTCCAGAAACTGATTCTGACCGGGCGCCCACACCTCGATGTCGTAAGTCTTGGCGCTCGCGAACCCCATGTCGCCCGTGCAAAGCATGATCACGCGGTAATGGAGCCCCAATCGCTGGAGGACCGTTTCCGCGTTTGCAACCAGCTTCTCCAGCTCGTCGTAGCCATTTTCAGGTTTGACGATCTTGATCAGTTCCACCTTGTCGAACTGATGAACCCGGATCATCCCGCGAGTGCCGACGCCGGCTGCCCCTGCCTCGGCCCGGAAACACGGGCTGTAGGCGCAGTAGCGGACAGGCAACTGCGTTTCCTTCAGAATTTCATCACGATGAATGTTCGCGACCGGCGCTTCCGCCGTGGGCAGCAGATAGAGCTTCCCCATCGTTCCTTGATCGAGCCCTTCCTGCACCGCGTACGCTTGATCAACAAATTTGGGAAATTGCCCGACGCCAATCATGCAATCCCGGCCAATGACGTAAGGCGTGGAAACCTCCGTGTAACCATGCTCCGCGGTGTGGAGGTCCAGCAGGAACTGGATCAGAGCGCGTTCGAGTCGTGCGCCCCAGTTTGTGTAAAGCAGGAAGCCGCTGCCGGAGAGCTTTGCACCCCGGGCAAAATCCACCAGCTTGAGACTCTCGCATAACTCGACATGGCTTTTGGGTTTGAAAGCGAAGTGCGGAGCACTGCTCCAGGTCCGCATCACTGGATTGTCCTCGGCGGTTTTTCCCACAGCGACGGTGGCATGGGGGAGATTGGGAAGGCGAAGCAAAATCTCATCACGTGCCAGTTCAGATTCGGCAACCTGCCGGTCGAGACCGGTAATCCGATCGCCAATCTCTCGAGTCTCAACCTTCCGCGCTTCCGCCTCCGAGGCTTTCTTCTGCGCCATCAAAGCGCCGATTTCCTTCGAGACGCGATTGCGTTGTGCTTTGAGGCTTTCCACCTCCGCCAGGAGCTTGCGGCGCTTTTCGTCAAGCTCCAGGACTTCGTCGATCTTCCTCTCATCACCAGCGCCTCGCGTGGCCAGACGTTCCCTCACAAGAGTGGCGTTTTCCCGGATGAATTTGATGTCGAGCATCGGTGCATTATAGGAACGCACTCCTGACCGGCAAGGTTGAAGCCGCGTGGATCAGCAGTTCACGTTGAGGAAAGCAGTAGTGCGTGCGCTCTGGAACTGTCTTGCCTGAATCCCACGCACACCTACAGTCGCTCACCATGAACCGCCTCCTTTCCTGCCTGGTATGTGCAGTCATTTCGTTCGCGTGCGAGGCTGCGTAACAACCCACCACCCTGCCGCTGGGTTCACCGGCGCCTGATTTCAATCTGCCTGGCGTGGACGGCAGAAACTGGGCGCTCAAGGACTTTGTCGCTGCGAAGGCGCTGGTGGTGATCTTTACCTGTAACCATTGCCCCACCGCCCAATACTACGAGGAGCGAATCAAACAACTCGTCACTGACTACCGCAACAAGGGCGTCGCCGTCGTGGCCATCTCTCCAAACGACCCCAAGGCTGTCCGTCTGAATGAACTTGGCTACACCGATCTCGGCGATTCATTCGATGAGATGAAGATTCGCGCGAAGCACCTCGAATACAATTTTCCTTACCTCTACGATGGAGATACCGAGACCGTTTCCCGGGCCTACGGGCCGGTGGCGACGCCGCATGTGTTTATCTTCGATTCGGCGCGCAAGCTCCGCTTCGTCGGGCGCATCGACGATTCCGAGCGAGAGCAATTTGTCAAAGTCCGCGACACTCGCAACGCTCTCGACTCGCTCCTGGTCGGCAAGGAACCCTCGGTCGCACAGACCAAGGTAATCGGATGTTCCGTGAAGTGGGCTGCGAAGGTGGACGCCGGCAAGACGGAGCTCGCCAAGTTTGCCGCCGAACCGGTGAACATTGAAAAGGTGGATGCCGAGGGACTCAAAGTGCTTCGTAAGAATGATTCCGGCAAGCTGCGGCTCGTTGGCTTCTGGGCAACCTGGTGCGCGCCGTGCGTGGCGGAGTTCGACGAGTTCGTGACCATGAACCGGATGTATCGCCAGCGCGACTTCGAGTTGGTGATGGTTTCGCTCAATCGCCCGGACGAGGAGAAGAGCGTGCTCGAATTCCTGAAGAAGAAGCAGGCATCGAACAAGAACCTGATCTTTGCCTCGGCGGATCGCGACAAACTCATAGATGCGTTCGATCTCAAGTGGCAGGGCGCGGTGCCGTTCACAGTGCTGATCCGGCCCGATGGTAAGATCGCCTATCAGGAACTGGGTAGCATCGATCCGCTCGCGCTGAAACGGGCCATCGTCAAGGAATTGAACGCGATCAAACCGTGGTGACTTGTCGGACAGAATTCCACGAGTGATGAATACCTTCTGGGGAATCCCGCTTTGGCTCTGCGCCCTGGTCTGCTTCGCCATGACGTGCGTGTGGATATTCGTCTGGCCGCGGGAAAGGGTTTCGTCCACGTCTGGTCTTCGGTTCATCATTCTCCGGTGGTTTCATGCGCTGACGTGGGTGCTCCTGGCGTTGGCTGCTCTCGTGGGAATGACCAGCCAGCCTTGGATGCCGCTGGTATGCCGCATTCTCGCGTTCGGCTCACTGGCCGCCTACTTGACCTTCATTGCGGCGATGGCTGGGCTCGTCCGGTGACAGCAAGCAAACCCATGCTGCTGGCCCCTGAGATCTGTTCACTCGATCGAGGCAAGCCCAAGCGGTTTAGGTGGTAATTCCGAGCAAAAAAGGTTGATTTCCACGTTGCTCGCGGTGTGGTTGATTCGTCGGAATTCCTTACATCTCTACTACCAGCCGTTGCGGCACGCATCGCGCGCGACTGAACTCACAGCGCCACGTAAACACTTGTTGATTAGAAGTATTGGCCGAATCGTTGCGTGTCCGTGGTTCCCTGTTACGCGCCTTGCATGTAATCTGCTCTCCTACAGCTCAGACGAACTCAATTGCAGACCCGATGTTCGTGTTTGTTGAAGCTTGAGTGAGGCATCGAAATAACAAAACAATACAAAAAAGCGTTAACAAAATGATGAAGCTAATACCTTCAAACCCATGCAAGCCCTTGTCGTCTGCAGCGCTTGCTATCCTCATGTATGCAGCCGCAGCTACCGGAGCTCTCGCGGCTAATTACGACTATGTTGCAGTTCATGGCTCGAACGGCGGCGAAAACGCTACCGGCTCCATCACGTTGAATCAAGCGACCACCGACACTCAACATCTCGCAGGTGGTAGTTTCGACCCGGATGGTGACGGCCCGATGAGTTCCTATGACCTCGGTATCTTCTGGAAGGGGGAGGGTGTCTTCTGGTGGGGGGGCAATTTGGATTTCGTAAATGGCGAGCCGAATTCAGCTCTCACACCCGTATACATGTTTTATTTGTACAGTACTGGGCAAGGCAACACGGCGCAAATTTTTTTTGCTGAGGTTCGGGGGGGGGGAGGTATCTGGTAGCGGTCATTGGGTCGAGAGAGGGAGTTCCGTCCCAGACAGCGGCGCTTCAGCAGCTCTGCTTGGCCTGGGCCTGCTCGGTCTCGCTGGCCTCCGCCGGAAGCTCGCCTGATTCCAATCTTCAAGCTCTAGCTTGAACTTCACGGCCCGTCGCAAGACGGGCCTTTTTTATTCCATGAGCTTCCTCTGAACTTTTTTGGAATTCGCCAAATTCATCTCGTTGAAAAGGAGCGACCATTCCGTCCCCAATCGGCGGTTCCTTTTCAGTTGCATGGTTCTGGATAAAATCGAGTGTCGTCACGTGACACTATGAGAATGGGGCTTCACCATGCCGTAGTGTTGACGGGGTTGGGGTAGTCATTTCGAAGTTTGCAGTGCGCTGTAAACGGTCAGGTTTGACTTCAGTTCAAACAGGGCAAGCCCGTTCGCGATATCCGAATTTCCCTTTGCAGGAATTCTGTCGGCATTTTTGCTTTGCGGCTGTGGTTTATGGAAAGCACTGTCCAGAGATAAGCACTGTTTCATGAAATCAACAGCCAAGCCCAATAGGGCATCAAACTCGCCTGCCGTATCCACATGCTGGTTATGGACCGTCCGTTGTGCGAGCGGCGCGGCGATGATCATTTCGATTTACCTGGGATGGATCTCATTGACTGGTGATCAAGCGATGGGCTGTGGGATTGAGTCCGGATGCGGTGCGGTGTTGAGCAGCCGATGGGCGTATTTCCTAGGTATTCCAGTGAGCCTGGGAGCGGTGTTGATCCACGGATTGGTGCTCGCCTCCACGATCACCTTGTCGAGCAGGCTTAAAATTGCTCACTGGCCGCGCGCCTGGTCGTGCCTGGCTTTTTCAGCGGTGGTATTGCTCGCAGCCGGTTTGTGGTTCGTCGCGCTTCAAATGTTGGCGGTGGGCTCTCTGTGCGCCTACTGCCTGACAGCCCATGCCCTCGGAGGGCTCGTTGGTGTTCTTGTGCTGAAGAGAATTTTTTCGGACGGAGTGGTTCTGGATTTGTCCAGGCCGACGGAGCGTGTTCCACCAGGTCGATTTCTCCCTGCTGGAATTGTTGGGTTCTCCGCCGTCGTGGTGGTCGCCGCAGGGCAACTCCTTTTCCGACCAAAGTCGTATGAAGTGCAAGCAGTGCGACCAACATCATCTGGAGCATCGATCGCCGCCACGACTCAGGGCACGAGTCCTCCGGTGGTGCCATCCGTTACCGCGATGAGGAAACCGATGAAAGCAATGACGCTTGCCGAAGGCATGATCACGTTTGATCTGGCGGAGGTGCCCATCATCGGCTCACTCCAGGCCTCCAATGTCGTCGTTCATCTTTTTGATTACAGTTGCAAGCATTGCCGTGCGCTTCATCCGCTGCTGACAAAGGTGGTTCACGGCTTGAGCAATCAGGTGGCGGTGGCATTGCTGTCCGCACCGTTGGACATGGCATGCAATCCGTTGGTGAAATCACCGATACCGGATCACACGAATGCATGTTTTTATGCGCAATGCGGACTGGCTGTCTGGAAGGCGGATTCCACAAAACTGGCGGAGTTTGACGACTGGATGTTTGCGCCCGAGCACGCGCCATTGCCGGATTTGGCGCGGGCCGAGGCGATTCGGCTGGTGGGGGCTGACAAGTTCGAAGCCGCGATGAAGGATCCCGGGATGGAGCGCCAGATGAGTCTGGGAGTTCGATTGCTGGAGGCGCATTACCGGCAGTACCGGAAATCCCGCCTGCCGCAATTGATCATGGGCACGAACATCATCGCCGGGCCGGTGACTTCAGAACAGGAATTGCGCGCGTTGTTCTCCCTCTACATGAACCTGCAATGACGCGCCGGCTTCACGGCTTTGATGGAGCCATGGTCTTGAGGGATTCGATGTACTGCTGCGCCATGCGGTGGCTGGGTTCGATGCGGAGTGTTTCTTCAAACTCCCGCGCTGCCTCGGCGAGGCGGCTTTGTTTCGCGTAAGTCACCCCAAGGTTGAAGCGGGTGGATGCGTGGTTGGGGCGCAACCGGATCACTTCCTCAAATTCAACCTGAGCCTCCGCATACTTCTTTTCAGACGCGAGTTGCACGCCAAGAAAGTAGCGTGCCTCCCAATACCTTGGTTGAAGCCGGATGGCTTCGCGAAGGGAGGAGCCGGCTTCCGCGAATGACTTCTTGGCGATATGGGCATTCGCGATCTGAAAGTGGATGCGCGCGTCGTCCGGACGCTCGGTGCGCGAAAGGGCGAGTTCGACAAGGGCTTGATCCGGTTTGTTTTCCTTGAGCGAAAGCTGGCCAAGTTCGAGCCGCGCCTCGGTCAAGTCGGGGCGGATTGACAGCGCCGCATTGAGTTCCTTCCTGGCCTCGTCATGCTTGCCGACACGCGCGAGGAGGCGGCCGGCGTGGAATCGGGAAGCATGATGATGCGGCATGAGCGCGGTAATGCGCTGCCACTGGAGGATCGCGCCGACAGGTTCCGAGATGGCCTCCAGAAATTCGGCATAACTCTCCGCGAGCCGTTGATCTTTCGGATGCGCTTTGATGGCATCTTCGTAAATCGGACGCGACTCGATCGCACGATCCTGGGTCATGCCATTCCGCGCGGCCACGATTTTTTCGATCAAAGTCCTGGAACGACGGGCGTGGTTCACTTGATTCGTGAAGGGTGCGTCAGCCAGTCGTTGCCGCATGGTCTCGATCATCGCTGATCGATTCCAATCCGTGATTCCCAGCCTGCGGTCGCAGTCCTGGGCGGAGATCCAGTTGCCGCCCGCTTCATTCGTCATCGAGGACGGCAGCAGTGGCTCGATCTTGCGTGCCAGCAATTGCGCGATGCCGTAGTTGCCTTCGAGAGTGAAGTGGACATGGTCGAGGAACATATCATCGCCGGGAATGCCTCCGCTGCTCAGGGCTCGAAGTCCCTTTTCCGCGTCAAGCAACTGAACTCCGGCAGAAGCGAATTTCTGTCCGACTTCGCGCGTGATCTGATTCAATGCTGAGTCCGTGCGGAAGGGCAGGGCATCCAGATCACGGGCACGCTCGAAGCTCGCCAGCGCCTCGGCGATGTTGGTGAGGTTCCAAGCTGACCAACCGGCGTGATAGTGAAGTTCTGCGTGCGAGGGATCTTTGCGAAGGACATCGCTGACCGACTTCCAAATATCCTTGAAATCATTCGTTGATGCGGACTGCCGGGCGCTTGCCATGGCGGATTCAATCAACGCCCGATCATCGGTGCTCAGGTCTTGCAGGGAATGCGACGCAAACGGAGCACAGTCGCGAAGATTCGAGGCCACGGTGCAGAGCACAGGCTTGGCACCAGCGCTCAACCCCGCTGCGACAATGTCTTCAAGGTTGCGGCGGAAATTGTCATAGACGATCTGCTTGCGCGAGTCGTTGGGCGGCAGTTGTTGCTTGAGGAACATCTTCATCCCTTCCCAGGATTGCGCAGCGTCCGAGGACTTGCCGAGCCGGGCACCGACCACTTGCATGAGTTGCCCGATGCGTGTTGCGCGCAAGGCAAGCGAGGCGCGGATCAAGCCATTGTGGGGCGCCCGAGGCCCAAGAATCGTGTTTGCTCCGAACGGTCCCTCCATCTCGTTGTTCCCCATATAGACGATCCACAGATCGCCGTCGTAGCGGGCGCATTCACGGGCAATGGGCAGGATCGCGTGCGAGTTGATCGCCGTCATCGCCACGCAGACCACTTCGAATTCTGACTTCGGAAAACGGGCGCGCAACAGCGTTTCAAGATAACGCCCCATTCCATAACCGGGCCGCGGATCACCCAGTGCCGCTGATTCACCAAAGACAAAAATGCGATATACACCCGGCGCTTTGACGGGGTGGAAAACCGTAGCGCTTGGACTGCGGGCCACCCCCGGAGGAAAGAAGCGCCACCCGAACTTCGAGTTTTCAATGAGAACCTTTTCAGCCCCAACTTTGCTTTCCAGAAAGTACGAGGTGGGATAGCCATAATCCGCGACGCGCAGGCCGAGTTCGATGGCGCAAAGGATAATCAGCGGAACCAGGACTGCGGCCGCAATTCTGAACGCCCAGCTTGGACGTCGAAGGTTGCTTCCAGTTGGATCCGGAGTGGGCACGGGCTCGGACGACTGTTTCTTGGTTTCTTTCAATGAGCGGAATGTGACAAATGCAGCTCTGGACGGAAGGAAAAACATTCAACTCGAGTGCGTGAGAGCTGGTAGCGAGAGTTTGGATACAAGCGTATAGGCGGAGTCTGAAGCGGAATGAAGCGGCATATTATTGTCTTCCTGGGCATCGCCGATGTTGGAAACAAACAGGCCGCGTGGGATGGATCCACGCGGCCTTGAAGTCGCCAGAGATCAATTCAGGACGTTCAACCTACGCTCATGGATAGCAGGAATTCGATGTTGCTGCGCGTCTTCTTGAGCTTCTTGAGCATCAGTTCCATCGCCTCGACGGGCGGGACACCCGTGAGCGCACGGCGCAGAACCACCACCCGATTGTATTCGTCCGGATGATACAGCAGCTCTTCCTTGCGCGTGCCTGAAAGTTCGATGTTGATCGAGGGGAAAATCCGGCGATCCACGAGATGACGGTCCAGATGAACCTCCATATTGCCGGTGCCCTTGAACT
>SXMN01000042.1 GCA_005777315.1 Verrucomicrobiales bacterium | reverse complement strand
GGGCAATCCTGCCAACATTTGATCCGCATGCGCGATGGACATGCGCCAATCCAATCAGAGTCCACAGCGGCGCGCCACCAAATTCATTCCATCTCCTTGCCCTCAAACTTCATTCCACCCTCCTTGTCGAGGGCCATGGAGAGTAGGGTGAGGGGCTGTCTTCAATCCTTCCGTGATTCATCCGTATCTGGTAAAAGAGTATGAATGAACACGAAGCTGAGGGATTGGCAAAAAATCATCCTCTGGCTGGCTGTGTTGAAGATCGGGTACTTCGCGCTGGTGGCTGGATTGATCAGTTTGTGGCCGGACTTTGATGAGAACAGAAACAACGCGGTCCTGGAAAACTGGTTTCCCACAAATGAAGCTCGGTGGCTGGCGGCGCAGCAGACAAAATTCTCCCGTCATTTCACGACCTGGGATGCCGCGCATTACCTTGTGTTGAGCGAGGCCGGTTATTTCAAGGGACTCAAGGCGTGCGCATTTTATCCTTTGTGGCCAATGACGGTCCGGTGGTTTTCTTATGCAACCGGAGTCAGCCATCTGATTAGCGGCATGCTGCTGGCGAATCTGTTCTCACTAGCCGGGTGGGCTCTTTTCTGGAGCATCACTGCCAGACGCTTTGGACAGACCGTGGCAACGTGGGCATTGGTCTTCCTGGTAGTTTTCCCCGGCTCTGTCTTCTACCAATTCATTTACACTGAGCCACTCTTCTTTTTTCTATTGATGTTGCTCTGGTGCGGGCTGGAGAGGAGACGGTACGGACTGGCATTTGGCGCGGCTTTCCTGCTGCCGTTGTCGCGGGCGGTGGGCGTCTTTGCTCTGCTCCCAATTGTCTGGCACATGCTGAAACGTTGGCGTGGAGCAGCACGTGCTCCGGGGAATGCGGCTCCCACTCAGGGCGGCATAGTACCGGTTGAAGGCCGATGTGACGACCTCGAAGAGTTCAGCCACGCGAAACCCCATGAACCTGGGAGCGCTGGCATCCTTGCCGGCGTGTCGCGGGTGGAGGATCTCGCCGGCAGAGATGCCGGCGCTCCCAGGCGCGGCACTTCGGATCGAGAGTTCCGCCTGCTTGCACGCCTACAGTTGGCGGGGCCAACGCTGCTCGTCGCGGCTCCGCTCTTGGGCTGGGCGACGTACTTCGGCCTCATGCAGCACTGGACTGGAAATGCGTTTGAAGGATTTCGGGCTCAGGAAAACTGGCAGGCGCATTCGATCAACAATTTGTGGGATCTGCCCAAGTTCTTCATCGGTTTCTTCGAGCCTGCGTCATGGCACGAGTTCCGCGGCTCCGTCCTGGATCGGTGCGGATTCTTGATGCTCGCGTTTTGCCTGCCGCTGCTCTGGCGCTTGGGAAAGGATCTGGTGATGTGGGCTTGCGTTTTGGGTATCGTGCCGGCGATGAGTGGCACCTTCATCTCGTTCACCCGGTTTGAATCGGTCGTGTTCCCGCTCTTCATCGCCTTGGGAGTAATCGCAACGAGACCAGGCGGGCGATGGCTGCGGCTTGTGGCTCTCCCGGCAATGATAATCCTCCACGTCGTGCTTCTGTGGCGCTTCTTAAACTATGGGTGGGCTGGATGAACTGGCGCTCGAAAGTCTGGATCTTGGATTGGTTGTTACCAGTTGGCTTTGGCCTGGGTCTCTGCTTCATGGTTCCCCTGCGGACTGCGTTCGAGTTCGGATCGGATGAGGGTTTCGAGTTGATGAAAGGCTTGCTCGTCAGCCGAGGGTATCCACTGTTTGGCGAGTTCTGGAATGACCAGCCGCCGCTGCACACGGAGTTGCTGGCGCTGTTGTTCCGGATCTGCGGGCCGTCGGCTTACGCCGGGCGATTATTAAGCGTCATGTTTGCGATGGTGATGGTAGGGGCACTGTATCAGGTGGTGCGTCACCGCTCGGGATGGGTGGCGGGATTGTTGGCGGTAGGGTTACTAACGGCCTCGCTGTCGTTCATTCAATTGAGCGTGTCGGTCATGCTCGAACTGCCGGCCATGTCCGTGGCGATGGCGTCGATATGGGCGTGGTCCCGTTACCGCCAGGGTAAGGAATCGAAACTCGCTCAAAAGTCCACCTTTCCTCTTCCTCTCCCCGCGAGAGACGAGCGGGGAGAGGACCGAGGAGAGGGGTATTCTTCACAGACTGGCGCCTCCTCACCCCGGCCCTCTCCTCTATCAGATGGAGGAGAGGGAGAGAAATCTCCAGCGCGATGGAATTTCCCAGAGTCTTCATGGAAATGGCTGGTGATTTCCGGGGTCCTCTTCGGCTGTGCTCTACAAGTGAAGTTCACGGCGGTTCTGTTGCTGCCAGCATTGTTGGTGGATTACCTGGTGAATCGCCGAAGAATAAGACCGGATGCAACCACCGATGGAGAGCGAAACTGGTGGCGTTCGCACCGCGATGTCCTGCTGTGGAGTGGCGCGAGCCTGGCGGCATTCGGGATCATTCTGGCTGCGTTCTATCAGATGGACACGTTGAGCATATTTTTCGGGTCACACTTTTCGCAGGGGACACAGCAAGTGGTGGCGAGTGAAGGTTATCGCTTCCGGTTCGGGTCATTATTCGAGGACTTGTCGATGTCGGTTCCGGCAACTGTGGGCGTGATATTGATCGTCGCCAGGCGGCGCTGGGATTTGCTGCTGCCGGTGGTGCTCCTTGCAACCGCACTCGGAATTCACGCATGGCATCGACCGTTCTGGTACTATTATCACTTGCACTTCTCGATCCCACTGGCGTGGCTGGCAGCGGTCGGAATAGTCGATCTGTTTCAGTTGATTTGGAAGCTGGCTTTCGGCTCCTCAGCTTGGGGAAAGATTCGTTTCGGAATTGGATTGTTAACCTGGTCTGCCGTCACTTCGCTGGCGTTGAGTTCATTGCCGGAGAATTTGTGGCATGAGTTGGCGAAGGTTCGTGTCGCGCAATCCGCCACGGAAGATCGGACCGTGGCCGCCTTCAAGAGTCGCGCAGCCCAGACGAGGTGGGTATTCACGAACAATCGCATCGCCGCGTTCTGGGCCGGATTGCCAATCCCGCCTGAGCTTGCGGTGATCCCGTCAAAGCGGATCTGGTCGGGACAAATCAGCGAGGCGGAGGTCTTAAGCTGTTTGAACCGGTATCAGCCGGAGATGGTATTAGTACCGGAAGATTGGGAGACGAAATTCAAACTTACCGATTACCTGCGGGAACATTACCGACCCGACACGGAGGGTGGAATCGAGCGCTTGTATTTGCGGAAGTGATATCGGAGCACGGCAAGGCATTGAGTGGATGATTTTGCCGTCGCGGGCATTTACTGCCCTTCAACGCGGTGTGTGTTGCTGAGTTCATGGTTGGCAGACGGATTGAGTGACTGGATCGCGTACAAGTTTGTCTCAGCGCTGGGCACTCGCTGTGTGGGTTCACATTGGCAAAGAGCCTGCTAAATAAGGCCACAATGAGTGTTCAGACTCATAATGGAAGGGAACTTTCCGGTTTGTTCGCCAGGCAGGGTGATGTCGAGCAGAACCCAGCCGGACGAGGGAAAGCGCCTTTCGGAAATCACAGTAAAAGCTCAACTAACAGAAAGGAAGTGAATGAAGACGCAAAACAATCCAACTGCAATCGGTGAGAAGATCAACAGGGTGGTCAGTGGGTGGGAACAGTTTGCTCCCGGGGCGGCCTTTGCCGGATTCACACTCGATCAGTTCAAGGAATCAGTGGGCCCCTCTCTGGAAGCCCGCTCTGGGGTCGCCAATCTTGAGGCGCAACTGCGCGGCGCCCGCCGCCTGCGCGATAACGCGGACAAGACGAGCATCGCAGACGTGCTCAATGTGGTGAACTCCGTGCGAGGAAATCCCGAGTACGGTGAAAACAGCGAGCTCTACGAATCCTTCGGTTACAAGCCCAAGGATGATTACGCCAGCGGCCTCACCCGCAAGTCAGATGAGCCACAGCCTGTCGAACTTTTGAAGGCTGCATAATTCGGATAAGGAAACAACGCACGAGCCGGATCGGAAACGGTCCGGCTCTTTTCTTTTTTCACCGGATTCCGAAATCGTACGAAGAGTGTACCCGCCTCGATCACACAGAATTGTTCCGGGCCTTTCGGCGCTGAGAGACGTTCCCGGGGCTGTCCGCGAGGGCGCGGCCATCCAGAGAACGCCGGTCACACCGGCATCCGGCTCTGCATTTGCACGGCTCGTGGTGGCAGCATAAGAATTCCCTCGCCCAGCAAAAACGCCATCATTCCGAACAGAAGCACTCGCCAGATCTCGCCTTGTAGGGCATCTGTCGTGGCACGGCGCTCCTCCAGCATCTGGAATGGCAGATCACCGAACAACTTCTTCGCCTGCGCCGCGTCCATCACTTCCAGCTCATCTTCCACGCCGGGGCGGTTGACCGCCATGAACCGGTCGCCGGAGCGATACACACCCGCCTGAACCCGGATATCCTTCGGCACGTTTCCATCCACCGCCACCCATTGCCTGCCGCGATCCGCCGCGGACAACTCCCCGCAGGAGATGGAAGTGGCGTTTTGAAGACGGCGAGTCCCCGTCTGCCACAGCCGCTGGATCATCGGCACGAGCACGGCTCCCTGACCGAGGCTGGACCACTCGGCGCGGGGCTGTGATGCGCAGAAATAGATTTCACCGCGGCCAATCGTCTGCCGCGCGAGAAATGGAGCGCCGTCCTCAAAAGCGGCCATCACAGCCAGTCCACCATTCGGTGCGACCAACCCCTGTCGCCGCTGAAATGTCACCAGGTTCAATGGAAGACTGATTCCTTCATCGGTCCTCGCCAGCGGTCCTTGATCTTCATCCCAGCGTGCAACGCGAAATCCCGCCTCGGCCGCAACACCCTGGACCTCGCCCCATCCAACTCCGTTGAAACGCTGCCCATCTGGTGTTCCGGGCGGAAAAAACATCACAGCGCCGCCCTCTTCCACGAAGGAGCGGATCTTCTCCGCCGGGGCTGCATCCGGCAACGCGCCCTGCCACAACATCAATGTGACATCGCCCGCACCCAGGCTCGATGAATCCTCCGCCTTGATGATGCGCACCGAGTCATTCGTTCCACGAGCCAGAGCCTGCGCGGCGAGTTGAAAGTAGCGCGCGCTCCCCGCGTCAGCACTGACGACCTCCGCGCGCATGGGTGTCTCCGTGCCATAGACAAAGTAAGCGGCGTTATCCCGGACATTGCCATCCTGCGGGATCAGAATGCTCCCCCACCCTCCCGTTTTCCTCCCACCGAGACCGGCCTTGTGTCTCCATCGCAATCCCGGTCCGTCGATCGCGAGGTCGTTTTGCGCGGTCACTCCGTCCACTGTCAATGTCACCGGCAGGGATTCCTTTGCCGCCGATTGACGTTGGAAATCCACGGTGAAATTGAGTTCACCCTCGTCCCCTCTCTGCCGGCGCACCACCTCGCGCAGAGCCACTCCAGTGTTGAGTTCGTTGCTGGTTCCGAAGGTGAGCAGCCGCACTCGCACCTTCTGAGGAAGCGCCGCCAACTGGCTCGTCACCGTTGTCCACCGGGAATCCCCCGGCTGCCAGTTGCTCTGCTGCAAGTCCGAGGCGATCCACAATTCAGCCGTGCCGGCGCGATTTTCGATCAACCATTGCACCGCAGTCTGGATCAGCGCGGGAAAGTCAGCCGCCGTGTCCGTCGCCGCCGAAGCTGGAAGGCCCGAAAGAGACGCCACATTCGCCACTTCCTGGGGCGTCCGTGAGGCGCTGTCGATCAGGACCACGTGGCTGGATTGCTGAAATCCTCGCGCCGTCTCGGTGAGCAGTCTCAGCGCCTGCTCGCGCCGTGTCACCTGCGAGCCCGGCAGTTTCGTCTCCATGCTGGCCGAACGGTCCAGAAGAAGGATGATCGCATCCGGAGCCGGGGACAGAGCCCAGCCGAGCCAGCCTCCCGCGAGCGGGCGGCTCAGGAACAAGATCAGCGCAAGCACCGCCATGACGCGAAAGAACAGCACGAGGAACTGCCGCAACTTTGCGTGGCTGATCGAACTGCGCGTCGCTGACAGCAGAAAACGCATCGCCGCCCATTGCTGCCGGCGATGCCGCAACCGGTTGATCAGATGGATCAATACCGGCACGAGGATCAGCGGCAGTCCCCAGAGAATGAATGGTTGCAGGAATGTCATTCGTCTCCGACCTGTGAAGAGACCAAAACTGACGAAGCGTTTTGAGCAACAAACGAGAAAGCGGTGCCACGATCTGAGTTTGCAATGTTAGTCATGCAGGTCGTTATCAGGCGGCAGAAACTATCGTCGCCAATGTGTTTGGCAAACAGGATTGTAGGTCTGCTGGCGTGGCTATGACTATGATTACTTGGTTTCCTTCGTTAACTTCTGTTCAAATCAACTGCTGTTTTCAGGATGACATGCATGGACTGATGCCGACTGCGGTGGCCATCACTCCGGTGCTGGTAGCGCGAATCCAAATGGTCGAGCAAACACCCGATGGAAAGCCAAGCGGAATGACTGTCTGTTCGGCGGTGGAGAAGCAGTCGCACCAGAAGACGATGGCGGATTTTCTGCCGCAGGCGGAGCCGGTGGCATCCGAACGGCAGGCCGCTGTCAGAAACATCGTGGCTTATCAATTTCAGACCGCCGCAAGCAAGGCTCCGTCTGAAACACAGCCTTGAGATTCCCAACGCCCTGGTTACACTAGAACCCATGCCGATCTACGAATTTCATTGTTCTCACTGTGATAAAGACAGCGAAGTGCTGGTGCGTTCAAGCGATTGGAAGGGCACATCCTGTCCGAAGTGCGGCTCAACGGAACTCCAGAAGAAACTTTCCGTCTTCGCGTCCAGTTCGGCGGGCGGCGGAGACGAGAGCCCTGCTTGCAGTGGCAAACCAAGCTCATGCGGCCGGTGTGGGACCGGTGTACCGCATTCACACTGAAATCAGGGAAGTCTCAAACTTCAAGCGGCTACCAATGATCCACGACCGTTGAAGTTCGGTGCTACGGAAGACTGGTGCGTCCCATCAGATAGCGATCGCACTCGCGCGCGGCTCCACGGCCTTCATTAAAGGCCCATACGACGAGACTCTGCCCGCGGCGACAGTCACCCGCCGCGAAGATTCCAGGAACGCTCGTCGCATATTTGCCGTAGTCTGCCCTGGCATTGCTTCGAGGATCACGTTCGACGCCGAGCTTCTCCAAGATCAGTTGCTCTGGCCCGAGGAAACCCATCGCAAGCAGGACGAGTTGCGCCGGGCGCACCTGCTCGGTGCCGGCAACTTCCTTGGGGATGAATTGGCCCTTGTCGTTCTTTTCCCAATTCACCTGCACGGTGTGGACAGCTCTTACCTGACCATCGGCGTCGCCCTCGAATTTCTTCGCCGTCGTCAGATAGACACGGGGGTCCGCTCCAAATTTCGCCGCAGCCTCTTCCTGACCGTAATCCATGCGATAAACCTTCGGCCATTCCGGCCATGGATTGTCCGGCTGCCGCTCCGCTGGCGGTTGCGGGAGAATCTCGACCTGTACCAGGCTCCGGCAACCGTGCCGCATCGAAGTTCCAACACAATCGGTTCCCGTGTCACCGCCACCGATAACCATTACATCTTTCCCTTCGGCGGAGATGAAACAGCCCTCGCGCCGACCATCGAGCAAAGCCTTGGTGTTCCCGTGCAGGAACTCCATCGCGAAGTGGACCCCCTTCAGATTCCTTCCCTCAATCGATAGATCGCGAGGTTTCGTCGCACCCAGGCAGAGCACCACCGCGTCGAACTCGCTTCGGAGTTTCTCCACAGGATAATCCTTCCCCACCTCCGTATTGGTGACGAAGTTGACCCCTTCCTTTGCCAGCATGTCAATGCGGCGAAGAACAACCTCCTTCTTGTCGAGCTTCATGTTGGGGATCCCATACATGAGCAGGCCGCCGACGCGATCCGCCCGCTCGAACACCGTCACAGCATGGCCGGCCTTGTTCAGTTGCGCCGCGGCGCAGAGCCCCGCGGGTCCGGAACCAACCACCGCCACTTTCTTGCCCGTTCGAACCGCCGGTGGTTCAGCCGTGATCCAGCCCTCGTCCCATCCTTTGTCAGCAATCGAGCACTCGATGTTTTTGATTGTGACCGGTGGTGAGTTGATGCCCAGAACGCACGACCCCTCACACGGCGCAGGGCACACACGTCCGGTGAACTCTGGAAAATTGTTCGTCTTGTGCAGCCGCTCCAGCGCTTCCTTCCAGAGTCCGCGATACACAAGATCGTTCCACTCGGGAATCAGGTTGTTGATCGGACAACCACTCGCCATTCCGCTCAAGAGCGAGCCGGTATGGCAAAATGGGACACCGCAATCCATGCACCGCGAGCCCTGGTCGCGGAGCTTCGACTCGTCCATGTGAAGGTGGAACTCGTTCCAGTCGCGGATACGTTCCACGGCCTGGCGGTCGAGCGGCAGTTCGCGAAGATACTCGATGAATCCTGTGGGTTTTCCCATTTTGGCTGATTGATTTTGAAATGACGTGAAGTTGTTCCGGAGTGGTTTGAATCAACCGCCACCGAGCCGAGCGGCATCTTTTAAATTCTCTTCAAAGGCAGCCATGATGGCGTCATCACCGCTGAGACCCTGCGCCTTCATTTTTTTCAAGGATTGAAGCACGCGCTTGTAATCCTTCGGCATCACCTTGACGAACTTTGGCACGAATTGACTCCAACTGCCGAGGACTTCGGAAGCTTTCCGACTGCGGGTGTGATCAAGATGGCGCTGGATCATGGACTTCACCTCTTCAATCTCCTCCGCGTCTTCCAACCGTTCCAGCGCGACCATCTGCAGATTGCATCGACCAGCAAAATCACCTGCTTCGTCGAGCACATACGCCACGCCGCCGGACCTGCCGGCTGCGAAGTTTCGTCCCGCCGTGCCGAGAATGACAACTTTGCCGCCAGTCATGTATTCGCAGCCATGATCTCCCACGGACTCGACGACCGCATCTACGCCGCTATTACGCACGCAGAAACGCTCGCCTGCCATTCCACAGATATATGCTTCGCCGCTTGTAGCGCCGTAGAGAGCCACGTTACCAGTGATGATGTTGCTCTCCGCCGGGAACGTTGAACCTTCGGGGGGGAACACGATGATCTTCCCGCCCGAAAGGCCTTTCCCAAGGTAGTCATTAGAATCCCCCTCAAGCACCCATGTCATCCCTTTTGGCATGAATGCTCCGAAGCTCTGGCCGGCCGATCCCTGGAAATGGATCTTGATGGTGTCTTCCGGCAGCCCTTCGACGCCGTACCTCAATGTCACCTCGCCACCGACAATTGTCCCGACGACTCGATTCACGTTCCTGATCGGCAACCTGGCGCGCACTGGCTCCTTCCGCATCAGTGCCGATTCGCAAAGCTTGAGCAGTGTCGTGTTGTCCAAGGCTTTGTCGAGCCCGTGATCTTGTTGAATCTGTACATATCGACCGACTTCGGCGCCAGACTTGGGTTGATAAAGGATGCGCGAGAAATCCAACCCTCGAGCTTTCCAGTGCTCCACGGCTTTGCGTGGTTCGATCACGTCCGTGCGACCAATCATTTCATTGATGGTGCGGAAACCAAGCTGCGCCATGAGTTCGCGGACTTCCAGCGCTATGAACTTCATGAAATTGACCGCGTGCGCCGGGTCGCCCGTGAAGTTCTTCCGCAGCCTGGGATCTTGAGTCGCCACGCCCACAGGACATGTGTTGAGGTGGCATACACGCATCATGATGCAGCCGAGCGAGACAAGTGGAGCCGTGGCGAAACCAAACTCCTCCGCTCCCAGCAGGGCAGCCATGATCACGTCGCGGCCAGTCTTCAATTGCCCGTCTGTCTCGACGGCGATTCGCGATCGGAGATTGTTCAGCACCAGAGTCTGATGTGTTTCAGCCAATCCGAGTTCCCATGGAATGCCAGCGTGCTTGATTGAGGTCTGGGGTGAAGCGCCTGTGCCACCGTCGAAGCCGCTGATGAGAACGACGTCGGCGTGCGCTTTGGCAACTCCTGCCGCAATGGTGCCCACGCCAACCTCGGAAACCAATTTCACGCTGACGCGCGCGCGATGGTTTGAGTTCTTGAGGTCGTGAATCAGTTCAGCCAGATCTGCGATCGAATAGATGTCATGATGTGGCGGCGGTGAAATCAGTCCGACACCGGGCGTGGAATGACGAGTCCTTGCAATCCAGGGAAACACTTTCCCACCTGGCAATTGCCCGCCCTCGCCAGGCTTCGCTCCCTGGGCCATCTTGATCTGAAGCTCGCGCGCGTTCACCAGATAAAGGCTGGTCACACCAAACCGGCCGGACGCCACTTGCTTTATGGCCGAATTCTTCGAGTCGCCACGTTCGTTGGTCCAAGAATAACGATCCGGATCCTCGCCCCCTTCCCCGGTATTGCTTTTGCCGCCTATCCGGTTCTTCGCGATGGCCAGGGCCTCGTGGGCCTCCTTGCTGATCGAACCGTAGGACATCGCACCTGTCTTAAAGCGTTTGATGATGGCCTCAACAGGTTCGACTTCCTCGATTGGGACAGGTTGCCGGGGCTTGAAATCCAGGAGGCCTCGCAATGTGAAGTGATTCTTCGTCTGGTCATTGACCAGAGCAGAATACTCTTTGAAGACCTTGTAGTTGTCTGTGCGGCACGCGATTTGAAGTTTATGAACCGTCTGCGGACTGAATAAATGCGGTTCGCCTTCAGCGCGCCACTGGTATTGGCCACCAACATCCAATGTGTGCCCGTTGGTTTGGCGATCAGGGAACCCGTGTTCGTGGCGGATGGAGACTTCTTTATGGATGACATCCAAGCCCACGCCCTCCACCCGGGAGGCGGTCCAGGTGAAATACTTGTCCACCAATGAATGACTCAGGCCGATGGCTTCGAAAATCTGCGCGCCGCGGTAACTTTGGATCGTGGAGATACCCATCTTCGAGATGACCTTCACGACACCTTTCACCGCTGCTTTAACAAAATTCTTGCAGGCATCCTTGTGCTTGACGCCCTTCAACAGCCCCTGCCGGATCATGTCGTCGATCGTCTCGAACGCGACATAGGGATTGATCGCGCCGCAACCGTACCCAATCAGCAACGAGAAATGATGCACTTCACGAGGTTCGCCTGACTCAAGCACCAGCCCGACACGAGTCCGTGTCCCTTTTCGGATCAAATGATGATGCAGTCCGGCAACCGCGAGTAACGCGGGAACAGGCGCCATGTCCTTGTCAATTCCACGGTCACTCAGGATCAGAATGTTGACGCCGTCGGCAATGGCCCGGTCTGCTTGCGCGAATAAATTGTCCAACGCCTTTTCAAGTTCAGACGGTCCCGCTGCCACCTTGTAGATGATCGGCAGCGTGGAAGACTTGAATTGCCCTTGCGCCACGTGCTTGAGTTTCGCGAGTTCCTCGTTCGTCAGGATCGGGTAATGCAGTTCAATCAAGTGCGCACTGGCGGGTTCCGGTTTGAGGAGATTCCGTTCCGAACCAATGGTGGTTTCCGCTGACGTGATGAGTTCTTCGCGGATGCAATCGATCGGCGGGTTCGTGACCTGTGC
>SXMN01000041.1 GCA_005777315.1 Verrucomicrobiales bacterium | reverse complement strand
GTCAACAAGGCGGGCATCGGGCATGTGGGAACGATGATGCAAACCGCGGGCGCTGACATGGACAGGCTTTACGCGGTTAATGTCCGGGGTGTCTTCAACATGTCGAAGGCCTTTCTGGCTGACATGTTGCGACGGCGCTCCGGCAACATCATCAATCTCGCTTCGATCGGTGGCGTCGTGGCAGTGAGGGACCGCCTGGCCTACTGCACCACCAAGTTCGCTGTGGTGGGTTTGACCAAGAGCATCGCTCTCGATCACGCCAGGGAAGGCATTCGATGCAACTGCATCTGTCCTGGAAGGGTTGAAACGCCCTTCGTCTCGGCACGCCTCCAGGAGTATCCCGATCCCAAGAAAGCCTACGAGGAAATGGCGGCCACGCAGGCGCTCGGACGCATGGCCAGGCCGGAGGAGATAGCTGCTTCCGCGCTTTACCTGGCGAGTGACGAATCCTCCTTCATCACGGGCACCGCCTTTTTGATAGACGGGGGCTGGAGTGCGGGCAAATGACGATGGCAGGTGCAGTGTCAAACTTGGGGTTGATGGAATCCGCGAACCAAACTCTTCCTGACAGCCCTGCCGGATCGGACACGCTTCTCAATTCCTCAGTAGCCTTGCACGCATTTCTGACTAGGTTCATCGCCGCCTTGCCCTTGATCCCCCTTCTGCTTCACGCCGCAGCACCAGTTCAGATGGGTGCCAGGGAGCAACCGACACGGGAGTTACGCAAAATTGTCCGCGGCCCTTATCTGCAACTGGGAACTCCCACCGCCATCACCATTCGCTGGCGTACTGATAAACCCACCTCGAGCCTGGTTCGTTACGGACCGGCTCCTGATCGATTGCTTCACACTGTAAGTGCTGATGGAATCACTCGGGACCATGTGATTGAACTCTCGGGTCTGATGCCAGGCACTCGATATTTCTACACTGTCGGCAGCCGCGAAGGAGTTTCCGCAGGCGGGGACGAGGACCATTTCTTCATGACGGCGCCGCCACCAGGACATCAGAAGCCAACCCGTATCTGGGTTCTTGGCGACTCCGGCACACAGAACAAATCAGCGAGATCCGTCCGTGACGCATACGCTACATTCTCCATCGCACGCAGCGCCGATCTCTGGCTGATGCTCGGCGACAATGCATACACTTCCGGAAAGGATTCCGAGTATCAAGGTGCGTTGTTCGAGATGTATGCGCGCCCGCTGCGCTCGGCCGTGCTCTGGCCGACGTTGGGTAATCATGACGCGCGATCCGCGAATTCCACCAACCAGACGGGCCCATATTTTGACATCTTTACTCTGCCAACGTTCGGTCAAGCCGGTGGGGCACCTTCAGGCACGGAAGCCTTCTATTCCTTCGATCACGCCAGCATCCATTTTATATGTCTCGATTCAGCGGCGAGCGACCTGTCGGAAAATGGTCCGATGCTTGAATGGCTCAGACGCGATCTTGGGGCCAACACAAAAACCTGGACCATCGCCTACTTACATCATCCTCCCTACACGCACGGCGGACATGATTCCGACAACGATGCTGACAGCGACGGGATCATGAGGCTGGTTCGGGAAAACATTGTTCCGATTATCGAGCAAGGCGGAGTCGATGTGGTGCTGTCCGGCCACTCGCATAATTACGAGCGATCCTTTCTCCTCGATGGGTTTTATGGCTCGATCGATGCATTTACAGACGCCCATAAGCGCAGTCGTGGGGATGGAAGGGTTTTTGGCGATGGACCCTACGTGAAATCCGGAGCCCCCCCTGCGCCTCACGCCGGAACAGTCTATGTTGTCGCCGGCAGCTCCGGAAAAACCCACAAGTTTCCGAAGTTCAAACATCCCGCAATGGTCGCCGGCATCCATACCCTTGGGTCGCTGGTGATCGATGTTTATGGCTCGCGACTCGATGCGACGTTTTTGGATGACAAAGGCGATCAAAGGGATGATTTCACGATCATAAAAAAACTCAAGACGCCCTAAAGTCTGATCCTAATCGTGGCGCTCGTCGGACGGGGTGCTTACCTCGCCAACGCCACGATGTAGCGCTGGAAACGCTCTGATTCTTCGGCGAGTTGCTTCTCCGAGTAGATCTGGTGCAGATTGGCGCACATCCGTTGTAACATTCTACGGGAATTCGCGACTGACAGAAGGCTGTCCTCGAATCCAATGCGGTTTTGCTTCAGGTATTTCACGCAGTCCGCCTTTGAGAGCAGTTTGCCTTGATGGAAGGCGTCGATGTAAATCTCTCCCTGCATCGACTGGTACCTCGCGAGGAAGTGCCCGGGCATTCCCACACCGACAATGGGCACATGAAGCCGCCGCCCGAGCAGCATGCAGAGAAGACACAGACTGATCGGATTTCCCCTTCTCTGATCCAGCACCCGATTCAGGTAACTGTTCTCGGGGTTGTAATAGTTCAGCTCGTCTCCCCGGAATCCTTGCTGCACAAAGAGGAACTCAATCATTGCCCGAAGAACCGCCTCAGGCGAAGTCTCTCCGCCGATCTTCTCGCTCAGAACATTGGCATAACTGTCCAGCACCGCCTGGTATCCCAGGACGTTGATCTCCGGGTACTGTGTTTGCGCGAGCAGCCAGGCTCCTTCCTCAATGTCGAAATCCTCGCCATGGTTGAGGCAGAAGGCCAGGAACCGGTTGTCAGCCTGCTGCCCGCGGACGTAACGGACAATCGCCGACACCCTGAGCCGAAGCACGGGATCACTGCTCAAACGGTGTTGACTCAACCACACGACGGCAGCATCGCCATAACCCAGCAGTTTTCGTCGGATGAGTTGGTAAACTGCGGGGTCGTCGTCCGCCAGTAATGTCAGCAGGGCAGCCTTTTGACTCTCCGTCAACCCCGTCAACGTCGCCGATGAGGCCTGTGAGTTCATGGAATGAATGTCACCATACCGGGCGGACTCGAAAATCTTCAAGCGGCAATAATTCCTGGTCGGGAAAGGTTCTTTCCATCCTCCCGGCTCAAGCGTGTCCAATAGGGGCGATGTAAAGGATGGAGGTCACTAAATGGACAGTCTGCGAGGACGAGTCTGGAACAGGGATCAGGCATCCATTTCGTAAGTCTGTCTTGTGTGATCAGTCTCGATGTAAGACAGCCACCTCATGCAAAGGATTCGATGGTTGTTGTTGGCGTTTCGGGTGTTTCCTTGAGTGCTGGCGCTATCGAACCACAACGAATCTGGACAGCTGTCTTAAAACAGCCCACCCGACTTCTTGACAATAACTGTGTATTTTCTGGATGCCCCATAGACGATTTTGAGTGCCTCCAAATGCGGCACAAAAAGATTTCAGGACACGACTGGTGCAACGGGGGTATCGATCACAATGGGAGGAGAACCGGGCTGCGGAATGATCTGTTTTCTGCAAGTGATTCATCAAGGTGATCTTGCCTACATCCGCGCCGGAAATTCTCCGGTGGATTTGTGAGTGTTGTGCCAGGGAGATTTGTAGGTTCCGAGTGTCCAGTGAGTGTCCAGTAAGCGGCTGCGCCAATTCGTGGCAGTCCGGTTGCTAAAGCCCATCCCATGTTGTTTCAGTCATTGTGCAATAAAGAGGACGGGAAGAATCAGCCAGCTTCGAGTCGCTTCTCAGCACGGGTTCTGTTTCTAGCCGTATCACTTCTCTTCACCGTCAATGCGATGGCCTTGCAGACCGTCACGTTGAGCTGGGATCCAAATCAGGATTTGGTCACCGCAGGCTATAACCTCTATACAGATTCCGGCGGTCCTGCTCCCGTGGCCACTGACGTCGGTAATCAGACGACGGCGACGGTGTCAGGCTTGGTTGAAGGAGCGACGTATGTTTTCTATGTGACCGCATATGATGCTACCGGGACGGAAAGCAGTCCATCTGGATCCATCTCCTACACGGTGCCACTGGCCAATACGCCACCAACTGCCCTGAACAAGAACTTGCAGACTCTGCAGGGTCAGTCTGCCCCGGTTGTTCTCAGTGGAAGCGATGCCAATGGCGACCCGATTTCCTTGAGAATCGTGACCACGCCTTCGCATGGAACTTTGTCGGGAGCCACTCCCAATGTTGTTTACACACCAGCGGTTGGTTTCTACGGCTCGGATTCGTTCACTTACGTTGCCAACGATGGAAAGTCGGATTCCTCACCCGCAGTTGTGAGTATCACGGTGCAGCGTGTCAACAACGCGCCCGTGGCCAGCAGCAAGAGTGTGCAGACCCTCGAAAATCAACCTGTTGGAGTCAGCCTGAGCGGCACTGATGCTGACGGAGATGTGATCACATTCACGGTTCAGAGCAATCCAGCCCACGGGACACTCAGTGGTACTCCGCCCAATCTGACTTACACACCCGCATCCAACTACTCAGGCAGTGATAGCTTCACATTCAAAGTTAGTGATGGAGCTCTGGTTTCTGCCGCTGCCACGGTGAGCATCACTGTGTCCGGCGTCAACAGCGCCCCCAGTGCGGCGGTCATTACTGCAAATACAGCGGCGGGCCAGTCAGTCACGATCACACTCGCCGGAAGCGATCCCAATGGCGATCCGTTGAGCTACTTGGTCGCGTCATCACCTTCACACGGGACGCTTTCTGGAACCGCCCCCAGTCTCAGCTACACGCCTGAAGCGGGATTCTCCGGCACGGACAGCTTCACCTATACTGTGAGCGATGGAACCCTCACCTCCTACGCGTCCACTGTGACGATTGATGTGATCGCTCAGAATCATGCTCCAGTCGCCAGCAGCCAGTCTGTTACCACCCTTCAGAATGCTGCAGCCACAGTGGTTTTGCTGGGCAGTGATCAAGACGGCGACGCCCTGACCTACAGCATCAGCCGCAATCCCTACCATGGCACTCTCAAAGTATCCGGTCAGACCGTCACATATACACCGACGGCCGGGTATTATGGTTCTGACAGTTTCAAATTCAAAGTGAGTGACGGCGCTCTCAGTTCGTCCTCCGCGACCGTCAATATCACCGTCAAGTCATCCACGACAACTCTCCTGCTGAAGCGCCGCCGTTAATAGCTGATGACCAGGCGATGAAATCCACAGGATTGCTATCAGCGTCACACAATAAATAAACCTCAAAGGCTGACAACAATCCTACACTCCCCGGTCTGGAAATCTCCGGACCGGGGAGTTCCTCTTTCCGGCCTCTGATATGGAGCTCCTCCTTGCCTGGACTTTTCCGTGACATCACCACGTCCTCTGGCATAACTACGCGCCATGCACGATTTTCGTTACGTGAATGGGCGGTTGTATTGCGAGGGCGTTTCGCTGGAATCCCTGGCCCTCAAGCACGGCACTCCACTTTATGTGTATTCCCAGCACACACTTCTCGAACATTTTCGAAAGCTCGATTCCGCGCTTTCGGAAATGGATCACCTGGTCTGCTTTGCGGTGAAGGCGAACTCAAACCTGGCCGTCCTGAGCGCTCTCGCCGGGGCTGGAGCTGGATTTGACATCGTCAGTGAGGGTGAGTTGCGGCGGGTGATTGCGGCGGGAGGCGATACCTCCAAGTGCGCCTTTGCCGGCGTCGGAAAGACGGAGTCGGAGATCGCCTTCGCATTGAAGGCAGGCATTCACACCTTCAACGTCGAGAGCGAACCTGAACTGGAACGGATCAACCGCGTCGCTGGAAAGCTGAAGAAGGTCGCGCCCATTGCGATTCGCGTGAACCCAAACGTCAACGCGCGCACTCACGCGAAGATCACCACGGGGACTTACGAAAACAAGTTCGGGATCGCCTTTGAACGGGTTGAAGAGGTTTACGCGCGGGCAAGCAAACTCAGAAACATCAAGCTGCGTGGCGTTCAGATGCACATTGGATCGCAGCTTACCCAGGTGAAACCCTTCGCCGAAGCCGTGGCGAAAGTTCTTCCCCTCGTCCGGAGCTTGAAACAGCGATACGGAATCGAGTTCTTCAGCATCGGCGGAGGCATTGGCATCATTTACAATCCGGCGCTGGCCAGCGGGAACGCAGCATGGTGGCGGCGACCAGCAGCAAAGGGCTTGTTGACACCGGCACGTTACGCGGACGCCCTGACACCGCTTCTCAAACCTCTTGGCTTGAAAATCCTGTTGGAGCCGGGGCGTTTCATTGTTGGAAATGCAGGCGTGCTGTTGACGCGTGTCGAGTATGTCAAACGCACCGGGAAAAAGAACTTCGTGATCGTGGATGCGGCGATGAATGATCTGATCCGTCCCGCATTTTACGATTCCTATCACGAAATCCTCCCACTGGTGAAGCGTCGGGGAGCCGAGATCCCATCGGATATTGTTGGGCCGATTTGTGAGTCGGGGGATTACTTCGCCAAGGACCGGCCGCTTCACAAGGTCAGTGAAGGCCAGCATCTGGCACTCCTCAGCGCTGGAGCTTACGGCTTCGTGATGGCTTCGAACTACAATGCCCGTCCCCTGGCGGCAGAGGTTCTCGTCAACGGCACCAAAGTCTGCGTCGTCCGTGATCGGCAACCCGTCGAGGACATTTGGAAATTCGAAAAACTACCCCCCTGGCTGGCCTAGGCGGACGAAGATTTGGTACTGGAGGGCGTTTGCTTGAAGCCTGGGCACGAGATGGTCAACCACCTGAAAATTTGATTCAGCTTCCGACTGCTCCGCTGTTGATCGAAGGCCGCTCCGTCCGGTTGGAGCCACTCGCGGTCAGCCATTTGGACTCTCTTTGTGAAGTTGGGCTCGATCCCGATGTTTGGATATGGATGCCAGTGAAAGTTGGGAGTCGTGACGGGATGCTTCAATTCATTGCTGAAGCGTTGGAAGAGCGGCAACGCGGAAGGGCAGTCCCGTTTGCCATCATTCATCGCGACAGTGGCATGGTCGTCGGCAGTACACGATTCGGGAATGTAGAGCCCACGCACCGCCGAGTGGAAATCGGATGGACCTGGATTGCCAAACCCTGGCAGCGCACCGTTGTCAATACCGAGGCAAAGCTTCTTCTGCTTCGACATGCATTTGAGGTTCGAGGAGATCTACGGGTGGAGTTCAAAACCGATGCCTTGAACGAGCGCTCTCGCCGCGCGATTCTAAGGCTCGGAGCGCGCGAGGAAGGCACGCTCCGGCAACACATCATCTGCTCTGACGGCCGGGTGAGGGACACCGTTTACTTCAGCATACTGGCATCCGAATGGCCTGCGGTAAAACTTCACCTTGAAGGTCGGATGGAGTTCCCGCCGGCTTGACGCCCATTCCTGAGCCTTCAGCCAGAAGCTGGCCAAGTGAATTCAGACCACCGTGCCGTCGGGAATGATCCCATTCTTCGGAACGATGACGATGCCGTCCCGGATGTAATACAGCGGGTGATCCAGGTTCTCCGGTTTGCCAGCCGGAGAGAGCACGCAATTGCTTCCGATGCGGGCGTTCTTGTCGATGATGGCGTTCTCGATCCGGGTGTTCCTGCCAATCCCCACTCGCGGCCTCCCGTCGGCTTCATTCTCCGCTATCGAGCGCGCGGACTCGTAGTAATCAGACCCCAGACCGACGACACGATGCAGACTTGATCCTTCGTCAATGAGGCATCGGACACCAACAATGCTATTCGAGATCGTGCAATGGTTGAGAATGCAACCATCGGAAATGACCGCGTGATCGATCTGGGCCCCGTTGATCTTCGAGGCCGGAAGAAATCGGGGCCGCGTAAATATCGGCGCTCCCATGTCGAAAAAATTAAACTGGGGCAGCTCAGTGGTGAGGTTCAGGTTGGCCTCGAAGAACGAGCGGATCGTGCCGATGTCTTCCCAATATCCTTGAAACACGTGCGAGAAAACGCGGTGTGTTTCGATGGCGCCGGGGATAATATGCTTGCCGAAGTCAGTCAGGTTGTTGTCGAGCAACTTGAGGAGGACGTCCCGATTGAAAACGTAAATTCCCATCGAGGCCAGAAACAGCTCACGGTCTCCCTCGATGTCCAGCTCGGAGTACCACTCCCTGGGCAGGCGCAGCGAGTCCAGCAACGCGTCTTCTTTCGGCTTCTCAACAAACCGGGTGATGCGGTGCTCGTGATCAATCTGCATGATCCCGAGCGATTGCGCTTCCGGGCGGCCCATGGGAATCGTCGCTATGGTGAGGTCCGCATGGTTTTCCAGGTGGTCCGCCAGGACTTTTTGAAAATCCATGCGGTAAAGTTGATCGCCGCTCAGGATCAGGACATAATCAAAATCCAGATTTATGAAGTGGGAGATGTTCTTCCGCACCGCGTCTGCCGTTCCCTGGTACCAGGATGTGTCGGTAAATGTCTGTTCAGCGGCGAGGATCTCGACAAAGCCGCCTGAGAAATGATCGAACTTGTAAGACTGAGAGATGTGCCGGTGCAGTGACGCCGAATTGAACTGGGTCAGCAGGTAGATGCGCTTCAAGCCGGAGTTGATGCAGTTGGATATGGGGATGTCCACCAGGCGATACTTGGCTGCCAACGGCACAGCCGGTTTTGACCGTTCGCGGGTCAGGGGGAAGAGGCGGGTGCCCTGGCCACCGCCCATGATGATTGCCAGAACTCTCGCGGGATTCACTGTTGGACGCTTCGCCATAAAATTCCTTTTTCGACAGGTCGATTGCTGTTAGATTTCGCCCTCAGTAAACAACATCTCCATTTGGTGAGTAAATAAACAAAGTGACGCGCCAAAATAATGCCCAGGGATCCCGATGCGGTTGGAATCCTTCCGCCGGTCTCCCTGATACTCGACCGGCGGATTTTGAGTCACTCAGCAAACCCGGTTCAGGTTAACCCCCGTTTCATCACATGTGCGGAATTCTTGGATATATCGGAAAAAAGCAGGCCTCGCCCATCATCATCGAAGGATTGCGGCGGCTCGAGTACCGCGGCTACGACAGCGCTGGAGTGGCGGTCTTGCGCGACCACGCCATCCATCTGCGGAAGAAGAAGGGTAAGATCGACGAGGGCCTGGCCCCGTTGATCGGCGGTTCACCCGTCGCTGGACAGCTCGGAATTGGGCACACGAGATGGGCTACTCACGGTCCGCCCTCGGATGAAAACTCCCATCCTCACCTGGATCAGAGTGGACGCATCGCCGTGGTCCACAACGGCGTGATCGAGAATTTCGACGGCATCAAGGATCGGTTAAGTCGTGCGGGCCATGTTTTCAAGTCCGCCACGGACACGGAAGTGCTGGCTCACCTGATCGGGGAACATCTCAAGCAGGCGGAAGTCCCGAACAGCGAGGTGGACGCGCGCCATCCGCTCGCCCGCGCGGTGGCCGGTGCTCTTCGGGAAGTCATCGGCACTTACGGCATTGCCGTTGTCTGTGCCGATTATCCGGAAGTGATGGTGGGGGCCCGGCGAGGGTCGCCATTGATAGTCGGCGTCGGGCAGGGGGAGAACTTCCTGGCAAGTGATGTGACAGCAATGGTCGCACACACGCGGCAGGTGGTTTATCTCAACGATTACGATGTGGTGACGATCACCGCGGATGAGTTCGGCGTCATCAACCTCGGGGCGGATACCGCGAAGGTGCAGATCAGCCAGATCGAATTCAATCCGGAAGCCGCGGAGCGTGGGAAGTTCCCGCACTACATGCTCAAAGAAATCTTCGAGCAGCCGGTCACCGTCAGGAATGCCCTTCGTGGAAGGATGGATCACGAAGAAGCAACCGCGCGATTTGGCGGATTGAACATGTCCGTGGCTGAGTTACGCGCCGTGGATCAGGTGGTCCTCACCGCCTGCGGCACGAGCTGGCACGCGGCGCTCGTCGGGGAGTATCTGATCGAGGAATTCGCCCATATTCCGGTCGAGGTCGAGTACGCCAGTGAATTTCGCTATCGAAACGCGCCGATCGAGAAGCACACATTGGTTATTGCGATCACCCAATCTGGAGAAACGGCTGACACATTGGCGGGATTGCGGGAATCGAAGCGTCGCGGACACAAGGCGCTCGCGATTTGCAATGTCGTTGGCAGCACCATCGCGAGGGAGGCGGACGGCGGCATCTATCTTCACGCGGGACCGGAGATTGGCGTGGCATCCACCAAGGCGTTCACATCGCAGGTCACGGTGTTGACCTTGCTCGCCTTGTTCATGGGGCGCATCCGGATGCTTCCCCTGCGACGCGGCCTTGAGATCATACGCGCACTGGAGCGGGTGCCCGAACAGATTGAAAGCATTCTGGCACAGGATGAGCACATCAAGCGCATCGCCCTCAAGTACGCCAGTGCGCAGAATTTATTCTTCCTCGGCCGTCAGTACAATTTTCCGGTGGCGCTCGAGGGCGCGCTGAAACTCAAGGAAATTTCCTACATCCATGCGGAGGGATATCCGGCTGCTGAAATGAAGCATGGGCCGATCGCACTCATTGATGAGCACACCCCGAGTGTCGTTATCGCGCCAAGTGACTCCATGTACGAAAAGACCATGAGCAATCTTCAGGAAGTCAAGGCGCGGAAGGGGCCGATCATCGCCATTGCGACGGAAGGGGACACCCGTGTGGACAAGCTGGCCGATGAAGTCATTCGCATTCCTTCAACGCTCGAACCGGTCTTCCCATTGCTCGCCGTGATCCCGCTCCAGTTGCTGGCATATCATGTGGCGGTGGCCCGCGGTTGCGACGTGGACAAACCAAGGAATCTCGCCAAGAGCGTCACCGTGGAATAGGCGCGCCCGTGCAGTTGAGCACGATGGAGGCATCCGACGGATTTTTGATCCCAGCTCAGTGGGAATCGTTTATCCGGCCGCCATTTCCGACGAGTCCCGGGCTACAGGGCTCCAACCGTGCGAAATTCGCCGGACACCATTTATCAGTTGAGGTTCCAAAAAGTAAGAGCCGCTCTACACACGTAGGCGGCTCTAGCGTTACCTTGAGAGGTTTCGTGTCTCTCTGGCTGTGCCGGTCGTTGCGGATTAGCGTCGCAACAAGCCGACATCATGCACACTAGCAACGGGCGTACCGAAGACGGGAGGTGGTCTAACTCGTTGACTTCTCGAAGGAATACGAGGATTGCTCCTGCACCTTGCCGCTCAAAAGCGAGAATTATGGGCTGTGTCGTCTCCCTTTAGGACAGAATTGAGAAACTGAACCAATTCACGGCGTAGAAGCGGCGACTTTCCGTGGAAGCGGGTGCCATCGAAAATGCATGGCAGCTTCGCGGTCCTTCCGGAGTTGAATTTGAAAATATCCACCATCATCCAGAAGCTCGATGCCACCAAGCGAAGGGCAAAGCCGGGTTTGAAATGCTTTCCAACAACGTGCCTGATTCAAGGCGGTGCTCATGCGGCGAACCGAATTTCCAAGGAACCGGATGGGCGGCATCCCGGCCAGGAGACGGCTCTGCCACAAGTAAAGATTTGAGTGAAGATGACCGATAAGAGTCACCGCGATCTGATTGAGCTTGGAACGGATTTCCCGTTCCTCGGCGAGATATGGCAGTGCCGTGGGATCGTGGCAGAAGAGCAAAACCTTCTGACCAGGATCCAGGCTGGAAAACGTGTTCCGGATTTCGCTCAGATGTTGTTCCCGCAGCTCCCGCCAGTGGCCGCGCTCGCCAGGCAACGCTTCCGGCTCATAAACCGGAAGAGCGATCAGTGATGAAGTCACCCCCACAAGGACGAAATCATCCAGCTCGCGAGTCCAGTGCGACTGGAGTCCGAGTTGTTTCGTTGCTGAAAAACTGGCCAGTCGCAGACCTCCTTTTTCACCGAAGAGGCTGGTTTTTCCCAATTCATGGTCGCCGATTGTGAATTCCACGGAAGAGCCGAAAGCCGAACGCAATCTCGCGATACATTGTCCCGCGCTCTCATAACTCGCGGGATCGCTCAATCCTATAAACGCTGTATCACAAGAATAATCGCCGTTCGCCACCACGAAATCAGCTCCGTTCGCGCCAGCGAGGAATTGGTCCAGACGATGATTGTGTGCGAACGGATCGCGGCGCCAGATGAAGTGCCGGTATCCGCGAACCAGCACGCGCACAAGGGGATTTTGGATCACGTGGAACTCCGTGACACCGCGCTCCCGCTCCGCATCACAGGCGTAATGCACGTCGCTCAGAACAAAGAGTGTCTTTGACTGAGTCATGGCAGATGGCTCGCGAAATCCGTTTGAGCCGACAATCAGGCTCTATTTGGCCGGGGGCGTTGCGCGGGACGCCGCTTCCTTTTCACGCACGTAACGGGAGAGTTCGACCGTCAGATCGTACCTCATCAGCGGCGTGATCAGATAGATGCCTGAAAAAAACTCAAGGACGGCATCGCAAAGGTCGCGAGCCACAGCCAGTCCTTCCGAGTTGCCCACGGGCCCCTCTTTCCCGCGCATTCTTTCGCGGATTGAATCTGGAATCACAATTCCCGGAACTTCATTGTGAAGGAATTCCGTGTTCCGCGCGTTGAGGAGGGGCATGACCCCCACTAAAATCGGAACCCCAAAAGCCCGGGTCTTCTCGAATGTGACGCGAGCCAGCGCAGGATCGAAGATCGGCTGTGTCATCACATAATGAGCGCCGGCCTTGAGCTTGTCGTCCAACTTCCTCACCTGGCTGTCGATATTCCGGGAGTTTGGATTGAAGGCGCACCCTATCAGGAATCTTGTTCTATCCTTGAGATCGCGTCCATTGGCGGCAAATCCTTCGTTCAATCGCTTGATGGTCTTGATTAGCCCGATCGAATTCACGTCATAGACGCTCGAAGCGCCCGGATGATCACCCACTTTTGCGGGGTCTCCTGTAAGCGCCAGAACGTGATTCATTCCCAGGGCGTGCATTCCCATGAGTTCCGACTGCAGGCCGAGAAGGTTGCGATCACGGCAGGCCAGATGAATGATTGGTTCGATGGCTGCCTGTTGTTTCACCAGCAACGCCGAGGCAAGATTCGAAACCCGGAGGATTGCCAGGGAGTTGTCCGCCATCGTCACGAAGTCCGTCCCTGCGGCCTTCAATGCGCGCGAACCCTCGATCATTTTCTCCAGGCTCAGACTCTTGGGTGGATCGAGTTCAGTGACGATCAATGTCCGGTCGCGAGCCAGATCCAGGAGGTTGACTTCAAGGGGCGGCGTGGAACGGACCACAGGTTCCACCTTTAACGCGGCGAAAACGTGTTTCGTGGTCACAGGCTCAAGCGCTCGCAGCACCGGAGCCATCGCCGCAATCGTTCCAGGATCCGTTCCGCAGCAGCCACCGATCAGCCGTGCTCCCTGGGCTACAAGCTTCGGGACGAAGTCAGCGAAATACTGCGAGGTCGGGTGGTAAATGTAGCGGCCGAGGAAGAATTCCGGACGCCCCGCATTCGGAAAGGCGCTGATCAAATCTCCAGCTCGGACCTCCAGCTCTGTCAGTAATCTCTCCACTCCCAGCGGGCCAACGTGGCAGTTTACACCGACGACTTCGGCGCCAGAGTCGCGCAATCGCTGAAATGCCTGATTGATTCGAAGCCCGTCCGCGGTGTGTCCATCATCGCTAAAACTCAGCGACGCGATGACAGGCAGGTTCGCGAGCGATTTGGCCACCTCCAGCGCAAGAACGAGTTCCCCAGCTTTCGAAAATGTCTCCAGAAAGAGAACATCCACTCCACCCGCCAGCAAGCCTTCCATCTGCTCGCGATACGCTGTCTTTTTCAGTTCGACGTCGAGAATTTCCGACGGGTTCGCGCTCAACGGACCAACTGATCCCGCGACATGAGCCGCGGATGGGCGGCACGCTTCGACGGCCAGACGAGCCCCCGCTTCGTTGATGGCGCGAACTTTCTCCGGAATCCCGTACTTCTCCAGCTTGAATCGGTTGGCTCCAAAGGTGTTTGTTTCGATCAGGCGCGCGCCGGCTGAGAGATAATCCAAATGAACCTGCCGAATCACCTCCGGGCGTTCGATGTTCAACGAGTCGTAGCAACCGTTGAGAGGTTCCCCGCGCTGGTACAGCAGGGTGCCGATTGCTCCGTCACCCAAGATTAGACCGCTCTTCAGTTCTTCGAGGAACTTCGACATATATTCAAATTTTGTCTCGTTGATTCAATTCCCCGCAGGGGAGTGAGCCTTGCAACCGTGCTTTGCCGGAAAGGCTTGCCGCGTCAGGATTCAATCTGTCCAGCGGAGGTGGAATTGTTTGTTGTTCAACCAAGCACGGGCAGTTGGATGTGGAAGGTGGTGCCCCGTCCGGTTTCGCTTTCCACAGAAATTGTGCCCTGATGATCCTCGATGATCCGTCGTGTGATTGGAAGGCCAAGCCCCGTGCCATCTGCCTTGGTTGTAAAGAAGGGCTCGAAGATTTCGGCGAGGATTTCAGGTGGCATCCCGGTGCCTGAATCAGAAATGGAGATCAGCAGATGATCCTGAGAACCTCCCGCTTTCGTGCTTTGCTTCAATTCCGTTCTGATGCGCAAGTCTCCTCCAGTCTGCATGGCAGCGATGGCATTCAGAAACAGGTTGATGAACACCTGTTCCAACTGGAACTCCTTGCCCTCAATTTCATTGTGGCTCGAATAAAAACCTCGATGCACCTGGATCTGTTTTTCCGCGAACTGGTGCTGCATGAGGCGCAAGGTTTGATCAATAACGCCATGAATCTGGACCCGGCCCGGATCCGTCGCCGTCGCCGAGGACGCTTTTAGCATCTGGCCGACAATCGAGTTGATGCGCTCAATCTCTCGACCGACGATCCCTTCCATGCCGGATTGTCCGCCCTCGGGTTTCGATGCGTCGAAGAACGTCTTGATGGCAACCAGCGCGTTCTTGATCTCGTGAGCCATGCTCGCACCCAGGGTGCCGATACTCGCGAGCTGGTTGAGGCGTCGCAGGTTGTCGTCAAGCTTCACTGCCGCCGTCATGTCCACCAACACCGCAATCAACGCCACTCCGCTGGAGGAATCATCAAAAGTCGCGAGGGTTGCAACTGCCAGCCGTTGCGTTCCGGACTGCAGTTGCAGGTCAATCTGTCTTGTGGGGATGCTTCTCTGCGTCGCGAAACTTTCAGCGATTACTGCACGAAGCGGAGGATCCAATACCTCGAGTGAATGTCGCAACAGTTGTGGCGATAGTTGGGCGAGAAGTCCCTGCACCTCGGTGTTGACCGCGATGATGCGCCGGTCGGCATCGAACCCGATGATGCCGCACGCCAACCCCCCTTCGAGGAGATCCGACAGGCTCAACCCGTGTTTCATTTCAGTTCTGCGCGCAGAGTTCTCATTCACGCCTCCGAGGAACATTTCCGACTTCGCAATCAGCACCAGACTGCATGACGCGGGAGCAACCGGTGAGACTGACAAACAAACCATTGGCGAGATCGGCAGACCTAATCAAGCCAGAATCCATGGCCGGAGCACGAGTTGAGACCCAGGTTGACTTCTTCTGGCACCCCCGGATACTGCGCCCATTCCTCAATATGAATGGCAAACTGCTTGTCGTATCGTCCTGCGTTTTGGCGCTGTCAGCCGGTGGGGCTGAAACCGACAGTTCGTCGCCTTCGGAAGATCGTGTGGGATTCCCCAGTGACTATGGGAAGGGTTACGAAGTTCTCCGTACGGTTATCCGCGATGAAGGCACGAAGGTTGTGACTGTTTATGGCAACGCGCTGGCTGCATCCGTCACCAACCTTGCGCAACTCCCCTATCCCAACGGTTCGGTTCTGGTCATGGAAACCGCCAGCACCGTGAAGAACTCGGAAGGCAGGCCGGTGAAGGAAGCGGGTGGTGCCTTGCAAAAGGAGAAGGTTCTTGGCCTGCATGTGATGCGACGTGGGAAAGACTTCGGAGCCGGCTATGCGGCCAAACGCAGCGGTGAATGGGAATTCGTGGAGTATCGAGCGGACGGCAGCCATATCACGCCGCCACAGAAATCCTCATCGTGCGCCGAATGCCATATCAAGGCCGGTGCCGGGAAGGATTTTGTTTTCAACGGCCGCTTCGCTGCCCCGGAGAAGAAGTAGAATCAGGGCTGATACGATTTCAATTTCTCCGTCGAGGCCGGCACAAACTTCAGAGCCACACTGTTGATGCAGTAGCGAAGATCGGTGGGAGTATTGAATCCCTCCCCTTTGAAGACGTGCCCAAGATGGCCGCCGCATTGGGCACAGAGGACTTCCGTCCGGACCGAGCCAAGCGAATGATCCTCACGCGAGATGACGTTCTTTGCGTTTGCCGGGTCGTAGAATGAAGGCCAGCCGCAATGGGAATCAAATTTCTCCTTCGATGAGAACAATTCCGCCCCGCACCCGCCGCAAACGTAGGTGCCCACGCCCTGCTTCTTGAATTCCTCATAACCCGGGCCAAATGCTGGCTCGGTTCCTGCCTGGCGCAGCACCCGGTATTGCTCGGGCGTGAGCCGTCTCCGCCATTCCTCATCGGTCCTGGCAACCTTCTGGACATTGGCTGGGGTGGAGTTGGTATTGGCGCTCATGGTGGTAAAATAATTTCCGCCTGCTGGCAGCCTGCGGCGACAGCGAGAACTCCTGACAAAAGGAAGAGCTGCATCATTGTTTTCCAGGCCCGAGGTTGGCTGTTTCCGCTGCCCGCTCAAACCGTCATCCTTCTCCCGGTGGCGGAGTTCGTCCGCGAAACGCATCCATCAACTTCAAGATGCCCTCGCGGATCTCGAACAGTTCCTTCCGTGCTTCTGAAATCATCCTTTCCGGCAACAGCTTCTTCGGAGCGACCGATTCCAGTGCTGACTGTGATTTATGCAGGTGATCGAGAGCCCGCTTGAGATACGCGACGGTGAAGGCGTTGTCACGGTAACCGTTTCCTTCGGCGAGTCCGTTCAACGCGCCCGCGAGCTTCACGCCGGTTGTCTGGAATTCAAAAACGAACTGCCCCAGATCTTTGTCCGAGGACTTTCCCAAACCAAGCTCATCGGCATCATGCCAGAACCTGACCGCGCTCTCGAAGCAACGATGCTGCAGTGGATGGCGAAGGTCGCCATCTTCCGTTCGAATCCAATCAATGCCTTCCAGTCGGGGGTCTGGTTCGGGCGGCGGTTCAGTGGCCGCTTTCTCGAAGATGCGATTCATTTCCACGGCGGACATTCCCTCATCGTCATCATCGGACTCGTCCGCGCCGCATCGATCCCACCCCATTTCCTTCGCGATCTTCGCTTCAGCCTCATCGGAGTCTCCGTATTTCTCCTGCAACTCCATGTATTTGTCTGTGCGCGCGTCGGCCTCCTTCATGAACTTCTCGTAATCGTGCTCATTCCATTCGACATCGGGATCCTTCTGTCCGCGCTGTTGTGTCTCGATGGCTTCGGTAAGCTTCTGCATGAAACCAGCCATTCCGGAGGCGGCGTCCTGCGATCGCTGTTCGTTTTCTTCAGGCGTCAGCCGCCATTCCGGCGCCGAGATGGTGAGTTCATAATCCGCGCTCTCGATGACGACGCGCCCGTTGGCCTCGCTGAACCATTCTAGGTAAAGGCAATTGGCCATGTGCTCGGGCGGTTTCTCCCCGCGCTTGCACATCATGTAAGCTTCAGCGACTGGAATGTCATACACCCGCACCTTCCGCGAAGCCGTGAGATCCCCAATAGTGCCGTTTTGGAAAGGATGCAGTGAATCCAGATGTTGATGCGGTACGCGCTTGAGTGGATTGATGAACGTGAGCAGGCAGCCTGCAAGATCGGGATGGGCGTTGCCCTTGAGTTCCAGCATGACTGGTTCGGTGCGGGCTTCGATCCAGATATTGCCTCGCACAATCCCCTTCACGCGATTGTCGATTTCACCGCGTACCACGCTGTCGTGTATCCGAAAGGCCATGCACGGAGAATAACCTCCGCGAGTGCAACGAAGCAAAATGAATTCGCCGTGGCTGAGGATGCTCCCGACTCCTTCGATCCTGTGTGGGATTGCCAGGAACGAGGCCTGCGCGATCTCCTCATTACGCGTCATGGCGGATTCGTATCCCATGTCTTCAGCCGCGCGGAGGACCGCAGCACGTTCGCCTTGTTCTTCACTCGACGCACTTCGTTTCCCGCCGAACAATGAAAACGACAATTTCGTCCGATTTGCCGCGTGGCTGCGTCAAGTGCGGCTCGTTCACATTCCGTGCGGTTCATGACAATACAAGCTCCGGTCAAAACGGGCAGTCGTCGGGAATGCCCAGCAACTCTTCCATCGCCCTGGTCGCCCGGTCCCGGTCCGCATTGGGCTGGGCCAGGAAATCCTGGATGGATATGGCGTGTCGGCCCCACGCGGCGTCGAGCGGCGGCGACAAAATATCGTCCAGAACTCCCGGCTCGGGCAACCGCGATTCCACCGCCAACGCCCGGCTCATCGCCAGCGCGGCATCCAGCAGCGGAGCGCGTGCTTCGTCGGGCAGGCCGCCCTCGGTGAGAAGGCGCGCCATCTTGAGTTTACGCGCGGCCAGATCACGATGGGCTTGAACGCGGGCAAGTTCCTGCGCGTTCAACGGTGCTGGTGCATCGGCAAAAGGATGCAGCGGTCGGGTGGCGCGGCTGGTGGGCGCGATCAATCCGGCGGCAATCAGCCTTTCCAAGGCTTCATGCGTGGTGCGATCCAGAATTTCCAGCCGCACCGGCGCGACGGATTCAAGGTCTGCGCACAGTTCGGCGTGCAATGCTTCAAGGCGCGGCCGGTGCAACGCCGCCTGACCTTCGACGATGACATAAAGCACTGAATGCGAACCCTCGCGGGGAAAACGTTCTTCGCACGACAGCAGTGAGACGCCAATCTGGCGGCTCGCTTCCTCGGCGAAAGCCCGCAGGCGATCCGAGGGCTTTGACGGTTTCAAATCCGCCACCTGCGCCGGCTTGGGCGTTTCACCCACCAGTTGGTTCAGCTTGCTCAGGAACGCCTGGCCGCCAGTGCGTAGCGGAATTGCGCCAAGGTCGCCGCGCCTGTCCAGAACGCCATCCGCCAGGGCCTGCTTGTTCGCCAGCGTTTCCAGCATCCGATGTTCGATCGTGCCTTCGGCGACCAGATTGATGACGGTCACCGCGCGGGTTTGATTTTTGCGCCACGCCCGGGCAATGCGTTGTTCGAGCTTCGCCGGATTCCACGGCAGATCGCAATTCACGACCACGCTGGCATTCTGAAGATTCAAACCCGTCGAACCGGAGTCGGTGCTGAGGAACACGCGGCAGTTGACATCGCTCTTGAAGGCGTTGATTTCTGCGCGCCGCTTTTGCTGTGGAACCGAGCCGGTATGCCACGCGAACCCCAGCTTGAGACGCTTGCAAAGGTCGCGCACCAGTTCGAGCATCCTTTCCCATTCAGAAAAAATGATCACCTTCACGCCTTCATTCTCGCGGCATTCTTCGAGAATCTTCTCCAGTTCGGCGAGCTTCGGACAATCGCGAACCTTGGGGTCGAGAATGTATGTCGTGTCGCAAACCATCCGCATCATGGCAAGGTGAATCATGAGCCGATCCTGCTCCTGTTTCGTGAGCGGACGACGCCTGGCGGTGCTGGCGAGCCGGGAAACAACATCGTGGTGGTCGTCATAGACCTGCTGTTGTTTCCCCGTGAGCTTTACGAAATGCTGGCGGTCGGTACGGTCGGGCAATTCCGTTTCCACGTCGCTCTTGCGGCGGCGCAACATGTAGGGCGCGACCCGTTCATTCAATTTGACGAGATCGCGATAGCCGCACGGACGCCCCCGTTCATCGAACTGGTAAAACTCGCGATTGAACCGGAACAAAGGCCCGAGCGCGCGTGGTTCAAGGAAATCCATCAGCGAATAAAGCTCGTCAATCCGGTTCTCAATGGGCGTGCCGGTGAGCACGAACGCATACCGGCTCTTGAGCCGCTTCACCGCCTGCGTGGTCAATGTGCTCCAATTCTTGATCCGCTGGGCTTCGTCCAGCACCACCACGTCCGGGCGGAAACGTGCGTTCACTTCCAGGGCGTCGCGGATCATCTGCTCGTAATTGACGACAGTAAAGAACGTGCCCGCATCGTACGCGTTGCGTCGCGCCGGTAATCCTCCATAGACGAGCCGCGTCGGCAGGTCGGTGAACTGCCGGATCTGATCCTCCCACTCACCCTTGAGGGACGCCGGCGTTACGACAAGCACTCGTGCGGCGCGGCCCAGCCGTTTCAGCAGGGCGCACGCGGCGATGGCTTGGATGGTTTTGCCGAGGCCCATTTCATCCGCCAGCAGCGCGCGTTCGGTGAAGGCCAGATGCAGCATGCCTTCGCGCTGGTACGGGAAAAGTGGTACGCGCGTCTCGTGCGCCGGCCATTCGCCAGCGTGAACCTTGAGTTCGTATTCACGGCGCAGCTCCTTGCGTTCCGCCCGATGCCGGCGCGTTTCGAGCCACGGAACAATCTCCTGCGAGATCCGCAACTCCGGCAAGTCGGCTGTGCGCAACAGCTCCAGCCCCGCCAAGACTTCATCCACCTCCGCGCCAGTCAGGTGCCCGTCGGGGGTGAACCATCTCCCCGCAGCAGTCGGCAGGAGCCCCAGCCCGCGCTCCACCCGTAACGTGTCCGCGGCGTCATCCGGCACGACATCCACACGCGGTGAGCCATCCCTGACCGCCTGCGTCAACAGCCTCCTGAACCGTGCTTCCAGGTGGAGGATTACCGCCTCGACATGCTTGCAAGTACCGAGCCCGTTCTTGCGAAAATCCTGGCAGGTGCAGGCGAACTGTCGCCCCGCCACGTCACGAATCTCGACGGCGTACGTCAACCCGCTCCCGGAGCCGACGGAGAAATTGGAGAACACCGGAAACCGCGTGTCGCCATTGCGGATGGCGAACGAACCTTCGCGAGCCCGCAACCGACGGCGGTTGATCTCATCCTTGTCCGTGGTGCGCCAGTCGTGCGCGGGCGGCAGGGAGATTTCCGGCTCGGAGTCGGCTGCGGGTCTGCGTTCTTTTCCGCGAGGGACTTTGGTGGCGGGTTTGGTTTGCCTCTTCTTCGGGTTCACTGTGTTCGATGACATGCGAAGAAGCTGGCGCAGGATTCAAGGCCCGGCAATGTGGGAATCGCTCCATGCGTCAACTCGTCAGGAGGGCAACGCTCTGAGGAGCCCGTTCGCGCCAGGTCAACCTCCGCAGCACTTCTTGAATTTCTTCCCGCTGCCGCACGAGCAAGGATCGTTGCGTCCGACTTTGGGAGGGGCGATGTAAGGGGTCGCTGATCCAAACGGACTGGATATGGCCATTTCCCGCGCCTGCTCGGCGACTCGGATGGCATCGGCTCCCGGGGCTTCTTCGAAACATTGCCACCAGCTGGTTTCCTCGGCCACATCGGCGATGGGCGGATGCAATTCGCGCTGCTGCTCGATCCGCTTGCCTCGCGGCCCGGCTTCGACTTCGGCCAGGTTCTTCAAAGAGATGAATCCATTCTCGATCAACCCCTCATCGTAGGCGCGGCGCAATTCCGGGAAAACCCGCAGCGCTTCGATGTCCAGACAGGCCGAAGCGAGGTTGTTCCAGACGTGGTTGAACTCACGCTCCAATCCCTCGCACGCCAGCCAGAGAAGATAATCCTCCACCGTCGTGCGTGGCACTTCGCTCCAAATGGCGAGCAAAGAGAGCGCCTGCACCGCCTGCCCGCGACAATACTCGTTGGCTTCGCGGTTTAGGATGAGCGACTTGATGGGCTCGAAATCACCGTCGAATACCGAGGCTAGCAACCGGTCTCCGTCCTGCGTCACCGTGTCGCCGCCCAGATCAAACGCGCCTTCGCCGGGCAACGACAGCCAGCGGATGAAATAGGGAAGAGCCCGCGGCTCACGCCATTTCGCCAACAGGTACGTGGCGTAACTGGACAGCATGCGTTCGCCTTCCGGCAGACCCGACGGATCGGCAATGCCGCGTTCGATGGCCTGAAGCAACGGCTCGACCAGCGCGGCCCGATACGCTTCCGCGCTCTCCAAGGCTTCGCGCGGCTGGCTTTCCCGCACCGAGGAGAGTTCGGCGAGAATCTGCTCCGTGGTTCGCGACGGTACGGGCGGCTTGATCGGTTCATGTGTGAAACGATCTATGTTCGCCCAGAAAGGACAGTGTGGACACGTCCGTCCCATGGGATAGTCAATGCCTTCCTCGTGCGGACAACCGATGATGCGGTCGTAGGTGACCGTATCCTTGACGCCGTGGCGTTTGAAGAAGTCGGCAATTTCAGCAGCAATGGTGGGATTGTTCCGAATTTCACCTTCGTTGATGAGCCACCGATGCAGAATGTCTTCCTCCTGCGAACGCGCACCCTTGACGATGGACGCCACGAGTTTGGTGGCGTGGGTGGCGTCCGGCCCGTAGGCGATCAATGTTCCTGCAGGATATTGGGAACGTTTTACAGTGGATGGCTTCATGATCTGGAATCGCGGTTGAATGGTCGCGTTATGTTGGGGCGGACGGCGCTCACTTTACTGGCGGCGGTTGAAATCATGTTCGATGCTCTGCCGCGCGGAGTTTAATTCGGCCAGTTCCGCATCGAGATGAACAGGGATTTTCAGATCCTTCGCCACGCCGGATAACATTGCTGCCACGCGCGAACGCTGCACGCGAATTGTCTCCGGCCGATGCCCTGTCTGTGTCAGCGCATTCAGCAGGACAATCCCCAGTGTCTCTGCACCATCTCGGTCGGTGATTTCACCCAGGCGCAAGCCGCCAATGAAACCCGAAGAGCGATCCACGGCCAAAGCCAGTTTCGGAAAGCGTGGACGATCAACATCGGTGACCGCCATCGTTGAGTAGCCCATGTCCACTTCCAGATGAAACCCTTTCGCCTGGGTAAGTCCCTGCAAGCGCGCGAGGGTCGGATCATCGAATGAAACCAAATCGGCCGGCGGCTCGGGCGGCGGAATCATCGGATGCCAGTCGAGTTGTTCACGACGGAGTTCACCGGCGGCGGGATCAAAGGTGTCCGGTAGAAAAGCGACTTCACCATCCAGATGGTTCCCCCAAACTTCCGGACATTCGCGCGCCAGCCGGGCAGCGGCGGCCACTCGTGGCAGCGCAAACAACAGCGTTTCCGCCTCTGCCTGCGTGATATGCCATGGAAAACCCCCGGACACGAGGCTGCGAAAAAGAGGCCAGCCATTTCCGCGCTTGACGGTGGGCGCAAATCCGGCGGACGCCATGATAGCGCGATCCTCCTTCCACAATACCCGTTTCGGAGTGAATTCCACCTTGATCGCATCCTGCTCGAAGGCGGAGTCCTCGCTTTCCAGCCCGCCCGGATCGCCATCATTCAAAATCGTATTCAACAACCAGCGATGCCCCGACGTCCGGCGATAAACCAGGAGCGCGAACAGGGTTCGCAACCGGCCCAGGATCGAAGCAAGCAAGACCTCTCCCGTGACCGGATGCCGGATGCCAACGATGTGAGAATCGTGCATCCACACCCACGGTGCGAGGCGGTTGAAATCATCCGCCGCGGCGAGAAGCGCTTTCCAGGTTTCGGGCAATACTTTGGGGACGGCGGGTTGATTGGTTCGGCGTTTGGAGTCAGGCACGACGACATCCAAACCGGTCGAGGCAACTTTGCCAACTCAGTAAAACGCAGGGTGCTTTTGTCGGCGAAGGACACCGATGGCCAAGGCTGCATTCCACTGGAACAACCAGAACCTTCTCACGCACGATAAATTCACTTGCAGCATCGCGGTCCGAGTAAGCCTCGGCTAACGCTGCCGCGGGGCCAGATCCCCAAAAACACGCTGGTAGTATGCAGCGACTGCTCCAGCGGCCCACGGTGCGGTGATCAAGAGTCCAACCAAACAACAAAGAGTTCCAATCACAAAGAGCGCCAACCGCAGCAACAGCAACAGAAAAGTCCACCAGAAGTGTTTCATCACCACTTTTCTTGACAGTTGCATCGCAGTCCAGAAATCGACTCCCTTGTCCACCACTAGAGGAATCGTGAATAGCCAGATCGTTTGAAGCCCCAACGCGATCAAGCCGCACCCAAGCACAACAACTCCGCCAACAAGAATCAGCACCACGGGCGCTGCGTCTGGCATGCCTCCCCCTTGACGGGCCGCGACAAAAAACGGAATAAAGATCCCGGCGGCAACCGCAATAAGGGGCAACACGCATAGAAACGTCAAAATCCTGGGAACGATGTCCGCCAAAACCAGCGACCAGTACTTCGGGCCGAAACCACCAAAGCCATCATTCACATCGGCTGCTTCACCCCGAGCACGTTTGATGAAGAATAATGACAGGCCTCCGATGAGCGGCCCGGTGAGAAAAACTGAAAGCAACACCCCCAGGTATGGAATCACACCTGCAATCATCAACAGCAATCCAATCAAAGCCGTGACCCCGATCGTCAGCCCCGGGCGGTCTGAAAAAAGCTCCCACGAACGACGAAACGAGCCTTGTATCTGCACGTCATAATCCCTGGCTAACAACTCCTCCGCGGATATGTAGCCGGCACCCTGGGTTGCATTGTCGAATACGGATTCGAATCCTGCGCTCGACGGCGCACCAGATCCTGCGCCCGCATTCTCCTGAGACGCCGCTGGCACTCCCGGCGTGGAGCCGTCCCTTTCTTCTGCGCCTGCACCCGCCGCTTGAACGCTTGCGTATGGCTGCCATGTCGCCATCCCTTCGCGCCACACGAGAGTTTCTCCCTTGATGGTTCCCGATTGAACAAGGCTCAGAAACTCCGCTTCAGGAATCGGCCCTACAGATTTGCCCGCGTCTGCGTAATACCACTTCATGTGTTGCCTTTGAGTATGGAGGTCGCGCTCGATTTACACAGACGTTGCTGCCTTCACGGGTGGAAATCAAAAACATTCGCAGGCATGTGATCCGATGGAATGTGTGTTCGGCGGCGGCTTGAAGCCCGTTCAAACTCTACCCTGACTCTGACTGATGAGTTGTTCTCAAATCGCCATCACCTCCTGCGCGTTTTGCCAGGGCCGGACGCGAAGCTTGACGCCAAGGCGCTCAGACAGTAGCGCCATCAGAGAAATCCTGTGTGCGGAACGATCACAAAACAAAAAATGCACCCGATCCGTAAACTCATGAGCTTTGCAGCAGGTCTTCCAAGCTTCCTTGCCTGTCTGCTGGTTCTGCTTCATGCCGGTTGTTCCCGCCCTCCATCGAGTCAGCTCCAAGGCTACATTGAAGGCGAGTTCGTATATGTCAGCGCGCCACTCGCCGGCACGCTTGAGCAACGCCCGATTGAGCGCGGGCAGTTGGTCAAGACCGGTGATTTGCTCTTCACTCTGGAGAGTAAATCGGAGCAGGCGGCCGTGGATGAAACCGCAAAATACGTGACCCAGATGCAGGCGCGACTGGACAACTTGCGCAAGGGAGGTCGCCCTTCAGAAATCGCATCGCTTGAAGGCAGGCTCAAGCAGGCACAGGCCAATGTTGATTTCTGGTCTGCCGAGCTTGCCCGAAAGGAGCGACTCTTTGCTGACAAGACGGTTTCCACCGCAGAATTGGATCAGGCCAAATCCCAGCGCGATGGCTATCGCGCTCAGGTCGATTCCCTTGCCGCTGATCTCGACACCGTGCGACTCGGCGCGCGCGAGGACGAAATCCGCGCTGCCGAAGCGGCAGTGGAATCTGCCAAAGCCACTCTCGCCAAAGCTCAGTGGGCGCTGGAACAGAAGGCTCAGAAGTCTCCGGTCTCCGGAGTGGTGCAGGACACGATTTATCGGGTCGGAGAATTTGTGCCGGCCGGCAATCCGGTCGCGAGCCTTCTGCCGCCGGAAAACATCAAGGTCCGGTTCTTCGTGCCTGAGCCGCGCGTTTCGGAATTCAAACAGGGTGCCAGAGTGACCGTCACTTTGAGTGGCACCAAGGCGGCCCGTTCTGCGACCGTCAACTTTCTGTCCACGCAGGCAGAGTTCACCCCGCCTGTGCTCTACAACCGGGATAACCGGGCGAAACTGGTGTTCATGATCGAGGCGAAGTTCTCTCCAGCCGATGCTCGCGAGTTGAGGCCTGGCCAGCCGGTGGATGTCGAACTCACTCGATGAACTTGTGAGCTCGGAAGCCACTGATCTCGCGATTGATGTTCAAGGCGCCACCAAGCGCTTCGGCGGCCGCACGGTGGTCAACAGTCTTGAAATGCAGGTCAAGCGCGGGGAGATCTACGGTTTCCTCGGTCCAAACGGCAGCGGCAAGACGACGTTTCTTCGAGTGCTTTGCGGTCTGCTCCGGCCTGACGGTGGCAGCGGACACTGCCTCGGATACGATATCCTCACCCAATCCACCGAGATCAAACGTCACGTGGGCTACATGACGCAACGGTTCAGCTTTTACGAGGACCTGAGCATCGAGGAGAACCTGAATTTCATCGCGCGGATCTATGAAGTGCGGGAGCGGCAAGCGGCGGTTGAGCAAAGCCTGGAACGGCTCGGTCTGACCGACCGCCGACGGCAACTGGCTGGCGTGCTCTCTGGCGGGTGGAAACAACGTCTCGCACTGGCTGCCTGCCTGATTCACAAGCCGCAACTGCTCCTTCTGGACGAACCGACCGCCGGCGTAGATCCGAAAGCGCGTCGCGATTTCTGGGAGGAAATTTACCACCTCGCAGCAGAGGGTCTCACAGTGCTGATCACGACTCATTACATGGACGAAGCGGAGCGATGCCATCGGCTGGCGTACATCGCCTACGGAAATCTGCTGACTCGTGGAACGGTGGATGAAGTCGTCCGGCGGGCGGGGCTGACAACCTGGGAGTTGACCGGGCCCGATCTGGCTGGAGTGGCCAAGGAAATCCGCCCCTTACCTGGCGTTGAACAAGTCGTGGCGTTTGGCAACACCCTGCACGTGAGCGGACGAGACTCAGCCAGACTGGAATCCAGCGTGATGCGATGGCAATCCCGCGAACATCGGTGCGCGCTCATCGAATCAAGTCTCGAAGACGTCTTCATCAGCCTGATGGATCAATCACTCGACAATTTCAAATGAGCGGCCACCGGTTCAATATTCACCGCTTCGCCGCCATCGTGGTGAAAGAGTTCATCCAGATGCGACGAGACCGTCTGACCTTCGGCATGATGGTCGGCATCCCAATGATTCAGCTCATCCTCTTCGGATTCGCGATCAACTCCAATCCCACGAAACTCCCCACGGCCATTCTTTGCGCGGATCAAAGCGTCTTTTCCCGGACTCTCACGACAGCGGTGAAGAACTGCGATTACTTCCTCTTTACTCACGAGGCGAGGAATGAAGCCGAAGCTCGGTCGCTTCTCCAAAGGGGTGAGGTGCAGTTTGTCCTCTGCATTCCGGAAGACTTCTCGCGAAAGCTGCTGCGCGGGGAACGGCCCTCCACGTTGCTCGAAGCGGACGCGACAGACCCTGCCGCAACTGGCGGCGCTGTCGCCGCCATGACCGAGCTGGTCCGGCACTCGCTGGATCGCGACTTGCAAGGTCCGCTAAGGCACCTGATCGCGAGACCGGCTCCGGTGGATCTGCGGGTTCACCGGCACTACAACCCTGAGATCATCACGCAGTACAACATCGTGCCGGGATTGATCGGTGTTGTGTTGACGATGACGATGGTGATCATCACTGCGCTGGCCATCACTCGCGAGCGCGAACGCGGGACGATGGAGAATCTCCTTTCCACTCCGGCGCGACCTGCGGAAGTGATGCTCGGCAAGCTCGTTCCCTACATTCTGGTCGGCTACATACAGGTCGCCCTGGTTCTTTGCGCCGCCCGTTTCATCTTCCACGTCCCTCTCACTGGCAGCCTTTTCCTTCTCACGTGCGTGATGCTGGTGTTCATCGCCGCAAATCTCGCGGTGGGCATCACATTCTCCACCGTCGCTCATAATCAGCTCCAAGCGATGCAGATGTCGTTCTTCTTCTTCCTGCCGTCGATCTTGCTCTCCGGGTTCATGTTTCCATTCCGCGGCATGCCGCTCTGGGCGCAGTGCATCGGAGAGGTGCTGCCACTGACGCATTTCCTGCGAATCGTCCGGGGTATTCTGCTTAAGGGAACCGGCCTGGCCGAAATCCTGCCGGAGTTGTGGCCGCTGGTTTTGTTCCTGGTGGTCGTGATGGGGGTCGGCATCAAACGTTATCGACAGACACTGGATTAACCTGGCTTGGCCGTATCCGTGCAATAGGAGAGCGGATTTATTCCGCCGGAACCCACCCACAGCCGTGGAGCTGGAAAGATGATGGTCGGCTGCCCTGCCGCAAGTCTCGCCACCAACCAGTGACTGTCACTTGTGACCAGGTCTGCTCACAGATACGCCAGGCAAGATGGGTGGTTCCACGCTCTAACGGAATTATTACGGCTTAGGATGCGTGCATGAGGCTTAATTTCACCAAGGTTTGGTTCAACCTTAAACCTGTCACAGGTGGACACTTGCCGGTCTGATGTTTGTGTGGAACGATGAAACCGCGATCTATGAAGCCGACCTTCCTGATTTGCGGGATTGTGATCAGCACTCTGATGGCCGCCTCGCCAGCCAAGGCTCAGTACAACTCGCAGAACCCAGCCCGCAAGGTGAACCCGCAACGAGGAGCCCCCAGCGCCCCAAATCGGCCGAGACCTCCTGTTCCACCGGCGCTTCCACCCATGCCGCCGACTCCACCCTTGAATCCAGTACTCGCTCCTCCTCAATCCATCCGCAGGGCGCTCCCACCCCCAGCCGTCGTGGCGCTGCCATCCGATCCGGACAAGGAACGCGCGGCGAAAGAAGAAACGGAACGAAGAGCGCTGGAGTTTGAGTTGAGGCGCGCTGAGGAGGACTTCGGCTGGGCTCAGTACGCGTTGGGGATGCGGTACCTCAAGGGCAATGGCGTGAACCAGAACGCCGCGCAGGGACGGAAGTGGCTGGAAAAGGCCGCGAAGAATGGCGAAAGCCGGGCAGCCAAGGAATTGATCAGATTAGACAAAGAAGGAAGTGAGCCGACCGATGCCGTCACTTCACCTGAACCGAAGCCTGGCAAGCCATCCCTAGCCACGGAGAACTGGTGAGAGCGATCCTACCCTCAAGCACTTGAAACTGGCGAGCCTGGTGTCCGCTGTTTTTCGCGAGCGCGGCATCGAACTGGTCGTGGTCGGCGGGTCGGCCATCGAATTCTACACCGAGGGCGCTTACGTGTCCGGGGATCTCGACCTCTGCGTCGCTTCCTCCCCGGCCAGGTTGACGGTTCGGCTGCGGCAGGATCTTATGGCTCGAATGGGAGCGAGCGGGGGACCGCGAAGCTGGAGCGTCGTCGGCCTCTTCGTCGATGTATCGGGTTGCTTTGAGAACGTCGCCCGCACTTCCGTCCGTGTCCTGCGCGGCCCGTTCGGTGACATCCGGATCGCTCCGGTGGAAGAGCTGATCGTTTAAAGGGTTCTCGTCTCGAAGTATCCGCAGGACTATCCTCCCGCCCGTGAATGCGCTAAGAAGCTCCTGGCGGCGGCGCTCCAAGGTGAGGTCGAAACGGATTGGATCGAAGTGCAACGGCTCGCCCGCAGTCACGACTATGACAATTGGCCCGACGTCCAACAACTGACTTATGATGAAGCCAAAACTCTCCAGATCCGAAGTTCCTACGATCCCCATGCGTGAACCCGTGGCTTGGGAAGACTGGCTAACCCGGATATTTCATACCCTTTCTGCTGCGACTTGCTGCGAGCCCGCCTGGCTGCGCTGGCCTCGCGTTGCTCGACGAACAGTATGTTCCCATACAGCCCGACTCCGAACCGCTTCGCCCGCCTTGCCAGACGGGCTCTCGCGGCGTCTCGCGACAAAAGTGTATGAAATATCCGGGCTAAGAGGACGCCGGGCGCGGCCCCTGACCGGAATCCGGGTCGCGCCAGAAATCATCCGACGCCCGGCCAGTTTCAGTGACCGGCGGCTGCGCCAGCTTTTGCAGGGCGAACGCGGCTTGCCCTTCAAAAAGACCACGGATCTCTAAAGCATGCTCCCCTGATTCCCTGTGACCATGACGATCGGCTCCTCACTCACTCACTATCGCGTGACCGCCAAACTCGGCGAAGGCGGCATGGGCGAGGTTTATCGCGCCACCGACACCAAGCTCGGCCGTGACGTGGCGATCAAGGTGTTGCCCGCGAGCATCAGTCGGGATGCCACCAGCCTCGCCCGCTTCGAACGGGAGGCCAAGGCCCTGGCCTCATTGAACCATCCGCACATCGCCGCCATCCACGGTTTCGATGCAGATCAAGGCACGCACTTTCTGGTTTTGGAACTGGTCGAAGGCCCGACGCTCTCCGAGCGGCTGCGGCGGGGACGCCTTCCCGTCGACGAGGCGTTGCGGGTGGCCCGGCAGATTGCGGAGGCGGTGGAGGCGGCGCACGCCAAGGGGATCATCCATCGCGATCTCAAGCCGGGGAACATCAAGCTCACGCCCGAGGGCCGGGTGAAGGTGCTCGATTTTGGGCTGGCGAAAATGGCGTCTGGGAGCGCCGGCGTCCTCGCCGGCGGATCTCCTCGGGATGGACGGGCCGGCGAGGATGCCGGCGCTCCCAGCCAGGACGCCCCGACGATTTTAGCGGAGACGACCCAACCGGGCGCGGTGATGGGCACCCCGGCCTACATGAGTCCCGAGCAGGCGCGCGGGTTGGAGGTGGACAAGCGCACGGACGTGTGGGCCTTTGGCTGTTGCCTGTTCGAATGCCTGAGCGGCCGCACACCCTTTCAAGGAAAGACCGCGAGCGAGTTGATCGCAGAGGTGTTGAAGAGCGAGCCAGACTGGACGGAGCTTCCAGCAGAGACGCCGCCAGCGGTCGTCACGCTGGCCCGCCGCTGTCTGGAGAAGGAGCCGCGCCGCCGACTCCGCGACATGGGCGACATCGCGATCACTCTGGATGAGACTTCTCAAGCAAGTCGGCAGACTGCGCGCAGCGCTGCTGCGACGGACGCGAATCGTCAGCCGCTGCCAATATCAGTCGCACCTCGCTCAAAGTCCGCTTGGCTTCGCCCCGCCGCCGCCGGCCTGGTGTTGGGTTTGATCATCGCCGTGGTCGCACTCTGGAAACGCGGCGGTACTGGAGCGAACGGCAACACGGCGATTCGTTCGGTCGCCGTGCTGCCGTTCGAGAACCTCACTCAGGATGCGTCGCTCGACGCGCTTTGCAACGGGCTGTCTGACGACATCAGCACCGGGCTAAAGAAGAGGGGAGTTCTGGACAAGGTGCCGCTGTGGAGCGCGGTGAAAGCCTATCGCGGTTCGACCGAGACACCCAAAAAGATTGCCGGACAGTTGGGCGTCGAGAGCGTGATGAACGCGACCGGGAAGCGGGAAGGCAAGGAACTCAGGATCAATGCGGACCTGATCGACGGCTCCTCCGACAAGCTGCTCTGGAGCGAGAGCTTCTCCACGAAAGATGAGGACGTGGGCCGGTTGCGGAGCCAGGTGGTGCTGGCGCTGCTCAACCGGTTGCACCCCGGCTTGACAGAGCCGCAGAAAGCGCGACTGGCCCAAGGCAAGCGGGTCAACGCGGAGGCTTACGCCGCCTATCGCCGTGGGCAGGAGCAATTCGCCCTCCTCACCAAGACCGGTTTCGCCGCGGCCGAACAGGAGTTCGAGCGGGCGCGGAAGCTGGACCCGAGCTTTATCGAGCCGCTGGTCGCGCTCGTGCGATGCCAGTGGTTTCCTGGCTTCTGGGGCTTCGCGTCCGTCACGCCCGGGGAAAGATTCGCGAGGACCGAGAGTCTGCTGGCGGAGGCCACGCGTTTGGCCCCGGACCATCCCGCGGTCCTCACGGCCCGGGGCTTGGTAGCTCTGGCGCGGGACTGGGATTGGAAGGCCAGCCGGGACTTGTTTCACAAAGCCCTGGCTCTGGATCCCGAGAATGTGGACTGCCTTGAAGCGCTCGCGCGGTATGCGGCTGGCGTGGAGGGCCGTTACGAAGAAGCGACGGACTACTTGAACCGGGCCGTCGCAATCAATCCGGAGAATCCTTTTATCCCGGCCATCCAGCCATGGATACAAGTGCGGCACGGGCGTTATGCCGAAGCGTTGGCAGTCCAGGAACGTAACTTCCGCCAACAACCCACGGCGTGGAACAGCCTGGATGGAATGTCGGATTGCCTGCTCGCACTCAATCGACCGAAAGAGGCTCGGGAAGCCGCGGAAAAGGCGATTCTGCTCTCGAACCGGCACCCCTTTGCACTTCACCGGTTGGCAATGGTTGAAGCGCGTTCCGGAGCCCGCGAGGCCGCGCTGCGGCTCTTGCGGGAGATGGAGGAACATTCCTCGACCATTGTTGTCGGAGGGTTTTTCATGGCGGCGATCCATGCCAGTCTGGGAGATATGAATAGCGCGTTTCGTCTGCTGGATCAGGGTGTCACGAACAAGGAGAGCTGGGACTTTGCCCAGTGGATGCGCAGTGTCGGCTTCTTAAGCCTTTTCGCAGAACAGCCGCGCTACTGGGACCTGATCGATCAAATGAAACTGCCCGCGCTTCCGATTGAACATCCGTTTCACGTGAAGGAGCAGCAGATGCGATTTCACCGCCCGCCGAACCCCCGCGCCACGACTTCGTCTGTCACGGCCACGAATGCTCCTCAATCCATCGCCGTGCTGCCGTTCGTGAACATGAGCGCGGACAAGGACAACGAGTATTTCAGCGACGGCATCAGTGAAGAGATTCTCAATGCGCTGGCTCGCACGCCGGGGTTGAAAGTCGTGGCGCGCACCTCGGCGTTTTCGTTCAAGGGCAGGAACGAAACGGTGCAGCACATCGGCGACGCGCTGAAAGTGGGCGTGATTCTGGAAGGCAGCGTGCGGCGCGCGGGCAACCAACTCCGCATTACCGCCCAGCTCATCAATGTCGCCGACGGGTTTCATCTGTGGTCGGACACGTTTGATCGGAAGGCAGAGGGCGTGTTCGCGATCCAGACCGAGGTGGCGCGGCGGGTGCAGGAAGTGTTGAAAGGGAAACTACTGGCGGGAGACAGCCCCAACACCTCGCTCCCCGGGACCGATAATCTGGACGCGTACGATCTGTATCTGCGCGGCCGTGAACTTTGGAACAAACGCACCGGTGCCGACCTTCAGCGCGCAATCAGCTACTTCCAGCAGGCCACTGAGAAGGATCCGAAGTTCGCCTTGGCTTATGCCGGAATTGGTTCGTGTTATGTGATCTTGCACTTCTACAAGGAAGTGGCGCTCCAGGAAACCTTGCCGAAGGCACGTGCGGCCGCCAGGCGGGCGCTTGATTTTGACCCCCGACTTGCAGAGGCCCAAACCGTGCTGGCCTATTGTCTGAGTATGGAAGGCGACTTTGCAGGCGCCGGAAAGGGCTTTAGACAGGCATTGGCCTTGAACCCCAATTACGCCACCGCGCATCAGTGGTACGCGGAAACCTTGGTGGAGTCGGGTAAACTGGGGGAAGGCTTGTTGGAAATTCGACTGGCTCAGAATCTCGATCCGCTCTCGGCCGTCATCCAAATGAACGTTGGCAGGATTCTCTTTATCAATCGAAAGTATGAAGAGGCCTTGGTGCAAGTGGACAAGACGCTGGCGTTCTCTCCGAATTTCCCGCCAGTTCACTGGGTGCGCGGTTGCTTGAAAATCGCGCAGATGAAGTTTCCCGAAGCCATCGCCGATTTGGAGAGAGCCCGCGCGCTGGGAGACACCTCACCCGAGGTGTCCGCACACCTTGGCCATTGCTATGCCGCCACAGGCCGTATCAACGCAGCGCAGCAACTGCTTGAAGAACTGAAGACCAGCGCGGCGAAAGGCTTTGTGGTCGCTGCCTTCGTCGCCTTTCTTTACGAGGGCTTGGGAGACAAGGAGCAGGCGTTTGCCTGGCTGGAGCGAGCGGCCACAAATCCTCATGAAAGAGTCCAAACATTCCAGTACTGGCCGATCTGGGATGGCGTAACGTCTGACCCGCGCTACGCGGCGCTGCTCAACAAATACGGCTTGGACAAATGATTGGCACAACTCTCACCCACCACCGGATCACCGCCAAGCTGGGCGAAGGCGGGATGGGAGAAGTGTATCGCGCCACGGACACCAAGCTCGGTCGCGAGGTCGCGATCAAGGTGCTGTCCGCAAGTATCAGCCGCGATACGCAAAGCCTTGCCCGTTTCGAGCGCGAAGCCAAAGCGCTCGCCACCCTGAACCATCCGAATGTCGCGACCATTCACGGATTCGATGCGGATCAAGGCACGCACTTCCTCGTTCTCGTCCTTCGTCGAAGGACAAACGCTCTCCGAGCGGCTGCGGCGGGGACGCCTTCCCGTGGACGAGGCGTTGCGCGTCGCACGGCAGATCGCGGAGGCGGTGGAGGCGGCGCACGCCAAGGGCATCATTCATCGCGATCTTAAGCCGGGGAAGATCAAGCTCACGCCCGAGGGCCGGGTGAAGGTGCTGGATTTCGGGCTGGCGAAGATGGAGAAGAGCGTGCGGGGCGGGACGGCCCCGGCGAGCGATCCGGACGCGCCGACACTCAAGGCGGAGACGACTCAGCCGGGCGCGGTGATGGGCACCCCGGCCTACATGAGTCCCGAGCAGGCGCGCGGGCAGGAAGTGGACAAGCGCACGGATGTGTGGGCCTTTGGCTGTTGTTTGTTCGAGTGTCTGGCCGGGAGCAAGCCTTTCATGGGTGAGACGGTGACGGACCTGATGGCGGCAGTGTTGGGGAACGAGCCGGACTGGAGCGCGCTGCCAGCGGAAGTTCCTCGCAAAGTGGCGACGCTGCTGCGGCGCTGCCTGGAGAAGGACCCACGCCGTCGGCTGCGTGATCTCGGAGACATTGCCCTGACGCTGGAGGATTCGACCCAGTCGCGCCAACCCGGCTCCATCGCCCCGACAACCACAGAAACGAAACGCCTGCCGGAACCATCGAAGCGTCCGTCCCTTGTCTTCCGCCTGGCACCGTCGATCGCGATGCTCGTGATGGCCGTGGCGATTGTGGTGTTGCTGATCAAGCGCCCGGTTGCCTCCGCCGCGCGCGCCAGCCAGATTCGCTCGCTGTCGGTGCTGCCCTTCGCCTTCGAGACGCAGGATCCGAAGCTGGCCGGGTTGGGGAAATGGATCCCGGCGGAGATCCGCTCGAAGCTGGGGCCGTTGCAGAATCTGTAGGTGGTCAACTCGCCGGCGAGCATCGCGCGGCTGGTGCAGCAGAAGAAGTCGGAGGTGGAGATCGCGCGCGAACTGGGCGTGGACGGCCTGGTGATGGGCGAACTGCACGGCCAGGGGGAGACGATGTCCGCTTACGTTTGGGTGGTGGACGGCTCGACCGGGCGCGCGCTGGGCCGGCAACGGGAGATCGCCTCCGCGGCTTCCAAGGTCTCCGAGCTTCCGAACCTGGTGGCGCTGGCGATCGTGGATTGCTGAAGCTGCAGCTCAGCGCCAGTCAGCGGGCCGAGCTTCAGGTGCCGGACACCCAGAATGACGAGGCCTATCGGGCTTACCAAAAAGGGGCGCGATTTGCTGAACCGCCGCCTATTTGATCAGGCGGCGGTCGAGCTACGGCGGGCATATCAGCTCGACACGAATTTCACCCGGGCGTGGACCGGCCTGGCGAACTCGGAATGGCTTCCCATCAATTATGGAGGCACGACCAACGAGGTGGCCGCGACCTTCAAGCGTCTGTCAGTCGAAGCGGAACGGTTCCGCGCGCAACAGCCCGGAAGATCCTGCGAGCATTGGAGGCGCAGGCGGAGCGGGGCATGCATATCCCCTATGCGAAGATCGCCTTGGACTACGGCATGCTCGGTGATTTCGAGTCCGCCCGCCGCTGGCTGCGCCAGGGGTTGCTGGAAGGCCACGGCGACTGGAGCATGCTCGGTCTGCGTACCGCGGAGAAACTCGAGATCTTCGGCAAGCTCGCGTGGTATTGGGAAATCGCGGATGCCATGAAGTTTCCGCCATTCCAGATGGACAATCCCTACTTCATGCTGGAGCAGGCCATGCGCTACGGCCGGGGCACGGTGGGCGCGATCACCACGAGCACCAACAAGCCGCCCAAGACGCTGGCCGTGCTGCCGTTCGCCAACACCAGCGCGGACAAGACGGACGACTCGATCAGTGACGGCATGACCGAGGAACTCATCACCTCGCTGCAGAAGGTCAAAGGGCTGCGCGTGCAGGGCCGGATGTCCTCGTTCTACTTCAAGGGCAAGAACGAGACACCGCAACGCGTCGGCGAACAACTCAAGGTCGAGCACCTGCTCAACGGCAGCGTCAGCCGCGAGGGCAGCCGGCTGCGCATCAGCGCCGACCTCGTGTGGCTCTGTCGCTTTCTGGATCATGGACGGGACGCGGATTACGGCGGGTCGGCAGCCCTTTGCCGTGCCTGGCGGATGGCGAATAGCGGCCACGGGCGAGTTCAGCGGCGGAAACCAAAATGACCTGGTCCTGCAACACACCGATGGCTCCGTCGCGTTCTGGATCATGAATGGAACAACCGTTCTTCAAAAACCCGTCCCTTACAAAATCCCCACCGACTGGAGCATTGTCGGCGCGGACGATTTCAACCGCGACGGACAAGTGGACATCGTCCTGCAACGCACCGACGGTTCCGTTGCATTCTGGCTGATGAAGGGCACCAGGATTATCGAAGGTCGAGAAGTGCCCTACAAGGTACCCGCTGGCTGGCAGATCATCGGGACGGGGAACTTCAATGGCGATGATCACGCGGACATTGTCCTTCAAAACTCCGACGGCGCAGTCGCCTTCTGGTTCCTAGAGGGAACCAGAATTGTGAGCGGAATTGAGCCGTATAAGCTCCCGCCCGGTTGGCAGATTCGAGCCTGCGGCGATTACGACAGTGACCGCAACACCGATCTCGTCCTCAGTCACGAAGACGGATCGGTCGCCATCTGGCTGCTGGACGGCACGGCTATCAAAGCAGGAAGCATTGTGGCCCGGTTGGACGATCCCGGCTGGGAAGTCACGGGGCCGAGGTGATTGGCAGGAGCCCGGATGAAAGTCGCTGAATTGATGCCGAGCAGCACGGCGTCAACAGCACATCTCCAAAAGCGGCAGGCGATCACATGATGGTGATCGCCTGCAATCGTTCAACCCTGTGGAGCTCGATCCTTATTGATCAGGCTCGGAAACTTTGAATCAAGCCTTTGCAGCCATTTCCTTGTCCCGCTCTTCCATTGCTGCCTTGCGCGAGAGTTTCACGCGGCCTTTTTCATCGATGCCAACGCATTTGACCGTGATTTCGTCGCCCATCTTGACGATGTCTTCCACCTGCTTGACGCGGAAGTTGGCCAGTTCACTGATATGCACCAAGCCGTCTCGGCCCGGTAGAACCTCGACAAATGCGCCGAATTCCTTGATCGAAACAACCCGGCCTCGATAAATCTTGCCGATCTCGATTTCACAGGTGAGCGCCTCGATATGGCTGCGGGCGATTTTCATGCCTTCCTCGGCCACGGAGTAGATCTTCACGCTGCCATCGTCTTCGATGTTAATTTCGCAACCGGATTCTTCCACGATGCGTTTGATATTCTTTCCGCCCGGACCAATCAATGCGCCGATCTTTTCCGGATTGATGCGCAGGGTCAGGATTCGGGGAGCGTACTTGCTCATTTCCTTGCGTGACTCGGCAAGGGTCTTGCCCATCTCCACCAGAATATGCAATCGGGCCACGCGGGCTGCTTCCAGCGCTTCGGCCATCTGCTTGTGGGGAATGCCCTTCAGTTTCAGATCCAATTGGAACCCGGTGACGCCTTTCTCGGTGCCGGCAATCTTGCAATCCATGTCGCAGAACGCGTCTTCCCATCCGATGATGTCCGTCAACAGCCTGTAGCGCGAAATCTCCTTTTGATCATTGTACTCCGTGCAAATTCCAACACTGATGCCGGCGACCGGACGGATCAGAGGCACGCCTGCGTCCATCAGCGCCAGGGTTCCGCCGCAAACAGAAGCCATGGAGGTCGAACCGTTCGATTCCATGATCTCGCATGTCACGCGGATGGCGTAGGGAAATTCCTTCAGAGAAATCATTGGTTCGATGGAACGTTCTGCAAGGGCACCGTGGCCGATCTCCCGCCGGCCCGGACCTGAAATACGGCCTGTTTCACCCACGGAGAAATTGGGGAAATTATAGTGGAGGATGAGCTGCTTCTGCGTCTGGCCCCCTGTGTAGGCATCAAACTCCTGCGACTCCTCGGTGGTGCCCAATGTCGCCAACACTACGGCTTGAGTTTCACCTCGGGCGAAAACTGCGGAACCATGAGCTCGCGGCAGTATTCCGACTTCTGAAGAAATAGGTCGAACATCGGCGAACCCACGTCCATCCAGGCGTTTGCCGCTATCGAGAACGAGGCTGCGCACCGCCTCCTTCTGGATGTAATAAAAAGCGTCCTTGAGCACAAACTCCGTCACTCGTTCCGCGCCAAACTTCGCGACCAGTTTCGCGCCGACGTCATCCGTGACCGCCTTGACCGCCGCTTCCCGTTCCAATTTCTTGGTGGTCAAAAGCGCCGGGATCATTCGTTCTCCGGCAAGGTTCTTCGCCTCCTTGAGAATGTCCTCCGGGACGATGTTGATCGTAATCTGGCGTTTGGGCTTTCCGGCGCGAGCTGCGAGTTCCTTTTGTGCTGCAATGATCGGCTGGCAAGCCTGATGGGCGAATTCCAGAGAGGCTGCAAAATCCGCATCGCTGATTTCCTTCGCTGAACCCTCAAACATCACGTGATCAGCCGCGTTGCCTACGTACACCAGATCAAGATCGCTCTCCACCATCTGGGCGTGGGTGGGGTTGACAACAAATTGGCCGCCAACGCGTCCAACGCGAACCGCCCCGAGGGGGCCTTCCCAGGGAATGTCACTGACCGACAGCGCCGCTGACGCGCCAATGATCGCGAGAATGTCCGGATCATTTTCACCATCAGTGCTCAACAAGACACTTTGCACCTGGACCTCGTTGTACCAGCCTTTGGGAAACAAAGGGCGAATAGGGCGGTCGATGACCCGGCTTGTGAGGATTTCCTTCTCGGTAGGACGACCTTCCCGCTTGAAATAGCCCCCAGGAAACTTTCCAGCTGCGGCAGCCCTCTCCCTGTAATCAACGGTTAGAGGAAAGAACTCCTGACCGGGTTTTGCCTTGGATGCGGCGACAGCGGCAACCAGGACGATGGTTTCTCCCAACTGGACCGTGACAGCACCATCCGCCTGTTTGGCGAACTTTCCGGTTTCGATGATGATGGGGTTGGAGCTGGATCCGACGACGAACGATACTTTTTCAGGCATAATCAATTCATTACGCCCGCCAACTCAGAGGAACTTCATTGAGAACCCGGAAATGAGTTCCAGACTCTCAATGAAATTACCCAGCGCCAACGGGCTTTCAGCAACGCGATCTATTTAATGTGCCGGGGAACTTGATCGCGTCGTTGCAAGTCCGCAGCATGAGGCAGTGGGATTTCTTCCACCGGCAACGCGCAGGCAACGGACCTTTGCAGAAGGAAGAAACCGAACGTTTATTTGCGAAGTTTCAGCTTTTTGGTGAGGGAGATGTAGCGGTTGGTGTCCGTGCTGCTGAGGTAATCCAGCAAGCGACGGCGCTGGCCAACCATCACCAACAGACCGCGGCGGGAACTGTGATCCTTCTTGTTGCCCTGAAGATGTTCTGTGAGCTGGTTGATCCGCTGCGTCAGGAGTGCAATCTGAACGTCAGCTGAACCCGTGTCCCGCTCATGCACCCGAAACTGTTCAATAACCTTAACTTTAACTTCCATACGTTCCAATCTTTGCTTCGTAAAAGGACGTCAAAGTAGGTTTGAACCTCATCAGTGTAAAGCTATTTCTCCCCGCCATGGAGGCTGTCAGTTATCCAATCATGCCAGTCTGGGCTGACGCCTTCGGTTCGCTGCCGGGGATTCTCACATTAATTTCCTGCGCAAAATGGTGTCCCGTTTCCCCCATTCCGGATCAGGATCTGGATAGTCGAGGTTGCAATGCAACCCCCGGCTTTCTCTTCTCTCGATGGCGCTCTCGATGATGATTCCGGCAATCGTCGCGATGTTCCTCAACTCGAGAAGGTCGCTCGTGATGATGAAGTCCCAATAATACTCGAGAATCTCAGCTTGCAGATTCTCGATGCGGCTCCGGGCACGTTGAAGGCGCTTGTTGGTCCGCACGATCCCGACGTAATCCCACATGACCCGGCGTATCTCATCCCAGTTGTGCGATACCACCACCAGTTCGTCCGCATTGCTGGCATTTCCTGGCTGCCAGGGGGGGAGCTGAACGGCTTCAATGCGCACTGTTTCCGCTTTAACACGTTCAGCCGCCCGGTGTGAACAAACCAGTGCTTCGAGGAGCGAGTTGCTCGCCAACCGGTTCGCCCCATGCAACCCGGTGCAACCGACCTCTCCCACGGCATAAAGCCCCGCAATCTCCGTCCCTCCATCCACCGTGGTCAGCACTCCGCCGCATTGATAATGAGCCGCGGGAACCACGGGGATGGGCTCCTTCGTGATGTCGATGCCGAACTGGAGACAAGTACGGTAGATGTTTGGAAATCGATCCGTGATGAACGAGGCTGGTCGGTGGGAGATATCCAGCCAGACATGTTCGGCACCGCTTCGTTTCATCTCGGTATCGATGGCCCTCGCCACAATGTCGCGTGGCGCGAGCGCGCCTTGGGGATGATGCTTCGACATGAACTCAACCCCGTCCACCGTTCTCAGAACCGCCCCTTCTCCACGCACTGCTTCGCTCACAAGAAATGATTTTGCCTTGGGATGATAAAGGCACGTCGGGTGAAATTGGATGAATTCCATGTTCGCAACAGCAGCCCCGGCACGATACGCAATTGCCACCCCATCCCCCGTCGCGATATCCGGATTGGTTGTATAAAGGTAAACCTTCCCGCACCCGCCAGTAGCAAGCACGATGGTGCCCGCGGAAAAGGTGCAAACCTCCTGTCCACGCTTGTCCAGGACGTAAACGCCCAGGCAGCGGTTGGGCCCTGACATTCCCAGCTTTTCACTGGTTATGAGATCAATCGCCAGGTGATTCTCGAAAATCTCGATCGAACGTTGCGCCGCGACGGCAGCCAGCAGGGCGCGCTCAATCTCACGGCCAGTCACGTCCTTGGCGTGCAGAATCCGTCGCTTTGAGTGGCCCCCTTCACGCCCCAAATCGGGTTCCAGATGCCCCCCGGCATCGAGCCTGTCCGAGAATTTCATCCCAAGGTCCACCAATTCAGCCACCCGAGCGGGACCTTCTTCGATGATCGTCCGAACCACCTCTTCCTTGCACAGACCCGCACCAGCCTGCAGCGTGTCGAGCACGTGGAACTCGAAGGAGTCCTCCTTGCTGGTGACAGCCGCGATGCCTCCCTGGGCATAGTTGGTGTTCGATTCCGCACGGTCCTTTTTGGTGACGATCGCCACACGACCGTGAGCGGCGACTTTCAACGCGAATGTCAGTCCGGCAATGCCACTCCCGAGCACCAGGAAATCAAAATGCCTCGTTGGCTTGCTCATTTGTTCAAAGCAGCGCGTTGTCGATCAGGCGGGTCTTCCCGACGAAAACCGCCAGCGCCATCTGGGTTCCCCGGATCACTCGTTGCACAGGCTCCAAGGTCGCCGGGTCGAAGAACTCGATGTAATCCATGCTTGCCAGAGGTCGAGCGGCGACCATCCGCGACACACCCGCCTTCAACCGACTGGCGGGCACTCCGGACTTGCACCGCGAAACCCTCCTGGCAACCAACCACAATGCCTGCGACAAAACCACTGCTTGAGAACGCTCCTCCACCGACAGGTAATTGTTGCGCGAACTCAGCGCCAGACCATCCGGCTCGCGAATGGTTGGCGCGACGACAATCCGGACCGGAAAATTTAGATCGGCAGTCATTTTTCGGATTGCAGCCGCCTGCTGAAAATCCTTTGCGCCGAAAACCGCCACCTCAGGCAGAACGAGATTGAAGAGCTTTGCCACGATCGTAGCCACACCTCGAAAATGAGTCGGCCGGGAACTTCCTTCCATCGAAGAAGACACCCGTGTCTCCAGGACGTAAGTGCTATGGTTGCCTATTTTATCAGGCGGATACATTTCGTCCGTCCCGGGTACGAAGACACAGTCCACCCCCATCCTCGAACACAAGGCTTTGTCACCCGGCAGGTCGCGAGGGTAACGGCTCAGATCCTCTTGTGGACCGAATTGCGCCGGATTGACGTAGATGCTCACCACCAATTTGCCGGCCGGCCCGACAATCCGACGGGCACGCTGCATCAGCGAAGCATGTCCCGAATGCAAGTATCCCATGGTGGGAACGAAGGCGATCCGCACCCCGGCTCTGCGCCAAGCCAGGGCCTGTCGTTGCATTACATTTGCCGAAGAGATGAGTCGCACCGCAGGAAAATGCGCAAGTGCCGTTGTTCGGGCAATCGAATTGTCTCGTGACTTCCAGATTTGAAGCGCATTGAGACCATTGTCACGCTTGCGTCGAAAAGCTGGGGGCGCGAACCCGAAGTTCATCAGAGCAGGCTTCATCGAATCCTGACTGCTTGCAGTTCAGCCAGTCATGGGTGAAATCCAGGATTCCCTTCCGCATTCGATGGGCTAAACTTCGAACTCATGCACAGCGTCCTGCCAAACTTCCTCGACGTGCCTTGGACTCGACGCGATTTCTTGCGCCGCTGTGGCATGGGCCTCGGGGCGCTGGCGTTTTCACATCTCAGCAACGGAACGGCGTTCGCAGCCGAAGGATCTGCAACGAGTCCGCTCTCACCAAAGCCGCCGCCATTCCCGGCGCGGGTCAAGCGCGTCGTTCATTTCTTTCTCAACGGCGGCCCTTCCCACGTTGACACCTTCGACCCGAAGCCCGCTCTGGCGCGATATGCAGGCCAGCCCTTGCCGACAGGCCATTTGCCAACCGAGCGCAAGACCGGCGGCGCATTCCCGTCACCATTCAAATTCCAGCGTTACGGACAAAGCGGCATCGAAGTCAGTGAGTTGTTCTCGCGCACCGCGGCACACATCGATTCCATCGCCGTGGTTCGCTCGATGCAGGCCAATTTACCAAATCACGAGCCGTCCCTGATGCTGATGAACTGCGGTGATTCGATCCAAAGCCGGCCAAGTGTCGGCTCATGGATCACCTACGGCCTTGGCACCGAGAATGAAAACCTGCCGGGGTTCATCGTGCTTTGCCCAAAAGGACTGCCCGTCAAGGAGCACGAGAACTGGCAGGCCGGCTTCCTCCCTGGCGTTTTTCAGGGCACGTTCATCGATTCCCAACATTCGGATGTTGAACGTTTGATCGAAAATATCCGGAGCCCAGCCGCCTCACTCGCTCAACAGCGCCGCCAGCTTGACCTGTTGGGAAAGATCAATCGCGACCATGTAGGACTTAGAAGTGCTGATTCACGGCTGGAGGCGCGGATTCAAACCTTCGAGATGGCGTATCGAATGCAACTGGAGGCGGCGGACGCCTTTGATCTGAGCCGTGAATCCGCCGCGATGCGCGATCTCTACGGAACGACGATTCACGGAAACCAGACCTTGATCGCGCGCCGGTTGCTTGAGCGTGGAGTGCGTTACGTGCAGCTCTGGCATGGCGCGGCCCAACCCTGGGACAGTCACGGCAATCTCGAAGCCGAGCATCGCAAGCTGGCGCGCGAGATTGATCAGCCAATCGCCGCGTTGCTCACAGACTTGAAACAGCGCGGCCTGTTCGAGGATACGCTGGTGATCTGGGGCGGCGAATTTGGACGCACGCCCACCACCGAAGGCTCCAACGGCCGCGACCACAATCCTTATGGTTTCACCATGTGGCTTGCCGGAGGCGGAATCCGCGGCGGCATGGTCCACGGCGCGACCGACGAGTTTGGTTTTCAAGCCGTCGAAAACAAAGTCCATGTTCACGACCTGCACGCCACGTTGCTGCACTTGTTCGGCTTCGATCACGAACGCTTCACTTTTCGGTATGCGGGACGTGATTTCCGGCTTACGGACGTTCACGGAAACGTGGTGAGAGAAATTCTCGCGTAGTCGCACCTTTCGGTGAAGAAGGCTTCAGCGGTCAAAAACCCACTCTAAATTCAACGCACGAACGCAAGCAGCAGGATTCCGAGAATGATCCGGTACCATGCGAAGCCCACGAACGTGTGTGTCTGCACGAAGCGCAGCAACCACTTGACGACCACGAACGCTGTGATGGCCGCCGCCACCGAGCCGAATAGAATCATGTCCCAGCGTTCCGGAGTCCCGCCCGGATGCCGGAGGGCCGAGAAACTCTGGAGTGCTCCCGCAGCGAGCAAAGTGGGGATGCCGAGCAGGAAGGAGAATTCAGCGGCGGCTGGACGGCGCAAGCCCAGCAGCAGCGCCACCAGAATGGTGATGCCGGAGCGCGATGTCCCGGGAAACACCGCCGCGATCAACTGCGCCGCGCCGATCGAGATGGCGATCTTCCACGTCAGGTCATCTCCCAGGGGGCGGTTGCGCAGCCAGTTCTCAACCGCGAGAAAAAGCACTCCACCAATCAAGGTTGCGGCGGCGACAGGCGTGACGGCTTCCGTCAGCTTGAAATCAAGTTTCTTGAGCACGAGACCGCCGACGCCAGTGATGAAGAACGCGAGCGCAAGTTTGCCAAAGTAATCTTGCGTTTCCCGCTCCCGCCATCGAAAGAGCAACTGCCGGATGCGATCGGTGAACACCGCGAAGAGCGCGAGAACCGCGCCGCACTGAATGACAGTATTGAACAAGTCAGACTGGCGTGGAAGCCAGTGTTCCGCGAGAAGCAGGTGGCCGGTCGATGACACTGGCAGAAACTCGGTGACACCTTCGACGGCTCCGAGAATCAGGGCGACAATCCAGTCAGGCATGGCCGAGATAGACGCAAAACAAGCGGGAAACAACAAGAGACAAATTCGGATGCCGATTTCGACGGGTGGATTTGGTCGGGTTGTCCGGCGGATCAGAATGGCGGTGCAAGAAACATCCGTCGTCGCCTCAGATTCGTGTCTCACCCAATTTCAGGATGCGTTCGAACTGGGTTTGACTCAGTGGTGAAACGGACAGCCGCGAGTTTTTGACGAGGTGAATCTCCAGCAGGACCGCATCGGCTTTGATCACACCAAGTGAAACCTGCTTGGCCAAAGCTTTCACTGGCACGAGATCGACGCTTGACCAGTCACCTTCCGTGGCCGTCGGATCGGGATACGCCTGGCGATCGACTCGTGACAGCCCGACTACGGCTTTGTCGGCACCGCTATGGTAGAAGAACACCAGGTCACCTTTGGCCATCGCCCGAAGATTGTTTCGGGCCTGATAATTTCGCACGCCCGTCCACGCCGCGTGGCCATCTTTGACAAAATCTGTCCACGAGTAGCTTTCAGGCTCCTGCTTCACCAACCAGTAATTTCGCGACATGCGGGCGTTGTAATGGCGGAAAAGGTTTTGGCCAGCATGAAACCACCACCGAACATGCGCGCAAAACGCATTCCAAAATTTCAGGGTTGCTGCTATTTGCTCATCATGCATCCCACATTCGAATCAATCCGGCAGATCCTAGTTTGCTTCATTGGTATCACGTTCCCCATTGCGAGCAATGCAGCGCCCCTGTCCTTGCATCCTGAAAATCCCCATTACTTCCTCTACCGCGGCAAGCCCGCGATCCTGATCACTTCGGCCGAACACTATGGCGCCGTGTTGAACCTGGACTTCAACTACGTCCCATATCTCGATGAATTGCGCGCCCGGAAACTCAACCTCACGCGCACTTTTACCGGGGCTTATGTAGAGCCACAGGGCGCGTTCAACATCACCCGCAACACCCTGGCTCCAGCGGCCGGGCGTTTCATCTCTCCGTGGGCTCGAAGTTCAACGCCCGGTTATGCGAACTCTGGAAACAAATTTGATCTTACGAAATGGGACGAGGCCTATTTCCGTCGGCTCAAGGACTTTGTCTCCGAGGCGGACAAACGCGGCATCGTCGTCGAGCTGAACTTGTTCTGCCCGTTCTACGAGGAAGCCCAGTGGAACCTCAGCTCGCAGAACGCCTCGAACAACATCAATGGCATTGGAAACATCCCGCGAACCAATGTCTATACACTCGACAAACATGGCGGCCTGCTTGGGGTGCATGAAGCCCTCACCCGCAAGCTGGTCAAGGAACTCAACCGCTTCGACAACCTTTATTACGAGATTTGCAATGAACCGTACTTCGGTGGCGTGACTGTCGAGTGGCAGCACCACATCGCCGAGGTGATCGCCGAGACCGAGAAGCCGCTCAAGAAGAAGCATCTCATTTCGCGAAATGTTGCCAATGGCGCGGCGCGCGTCACCGACCCGCATCCGGCGATTTCCATCTACAACTTTCACTACGCATCACCGCCAAACACGGTCGCTCTGAACTACGGCTTGAGAAAAGTCATTGGCGACAACGAAACCGGCTTTCGCGGCACAAACGATCTGCCATACCGCATCGAGGCGTGGGATTTCATCCTCGCGGGCGGCGGACTCTACAACAACCTCGATTATTCCTTTGCGGCTGGAGGATTTGAGAACGGCACTTTCGTTCAACCGGCCACCGACCCCGGCGGCGGCAATCCCGGGTTCCGAGAGCAGATGCGCCACCTGGTGGAATTTATGAACGGACTCCCCTTCATTAAAATGAGGCCGGATAATTCGATCATTCAAGGTGGTATCCCGCGCGGCTGGACCGCGCGGGCCTTTGTGGAACCCGGCAGGCATTATGCCCTGTACCTTGCTCCCAGTGCGCCGCCGAAAGAGGAGTATTCCATCCGCTGGAACGGGAGGCTCACGCCGAAGTTCTCCGAGGAATACACCATTCACACCATCGCAAATGGCGGCGTGCGAGTGCGGGTTAATGGGAAGACCATCATCGACAATTGGAGCAGCCACCCGGAACGCGAAGACACCGGCACCGTGCAACTCATCGCAGGTCAGAAGGTCTCCATCGAAACAGATTATTTCCAATCCGGCGGCAAGGGGATCATCAAGCTCTGCTGGTCCAGTCCGAGCCTGCCGAAGGAAACTATTCCCAATGCCGCATTCCTTGCGCTGTCAGGTATTCATGGAATTGACGGGAAGTACTATGCCGGCACGAAATTCGACAAGCTGCGGCTGACGCGCACTGATACGAACATCGATTTCAACTGGTCGGATTCATCACCATTCTCCAGTCCGTCTGCACGCTCAGATCAGCCACAGACTGCGACGCTCTCCCTCTCGCTCCCCTCCGGGAATTACGCGACAGAGTGGCTGGATCCGCGCACTGGCCGCACGGTCAGGCGCGAAACCATCACGTTGCGCGGAGGTGTGGCGAAGTTTGCATCACCACCGTTCACGGAAGATATGGCGCTGAAAATCAAGGCCAGGTGACCCGTCAGGATCCAGGCACCGGCCTTCGAGCAACACCTGGAGATGTCGGAGTTTCGGGGGAGGACGGGAGCGCTTGCGCGCTCCGGGGCCGTTTTTGAAACTCTGATTCAGGAAACTCTGATTCTCCCATCAGCCCGAAGCCGTCACCACCACTTGTTGGTTGGATTAGGTGGGGCGGCCCAAAATGGGTCGGTCTCGGGGTAGGTTGGAAAGCGGTAACCTTCGGCATGGCCGTCCCCGAACAGCATCACGACCAGGCTCTTTCCCTTGTAGTTGTGCCACATGCTGCGCTTGTCCAGCCAGCCGCGGTTAAAGTGCCAGATCCAGTCTCCCAAAATGATCTTGTTGGCTGGGCTGATGGCGATCTCCGCCATTTTCATCGATTTACCATCGTAAGCATTGCGGTCAACACCGACGTTGCCGAAGACGCGCTTGGTGCGCATGAAATCAATCGCGAACTCGATCAAGTAACTCGTTCCATACTGATTGAAGCAGTTGCTGCAATTGATCCCCACGAACCCCTGTCCAGATTTGTCACCTTTGTCGGCCGGGCAGCGGAAAATTTGCGGCGTGCCTTGATACGAGTAGAGGGGCTTGTTGGTTTCTCTCACTTGCAAGTCGTATTTTCCGGTCTGGCCTCCTAGCGAAGCCCAGTCCCGCACCAGCGGCAGCGTGTCGTTGTAATCGTCCGCATAGAGCATCAGAGCAATCCCGATCTGTTTGTTGTTGCTCAGGCACTGCGTCTGTTGGGCTTTGGATTTCGCGCGTGATAGGGCCGGGAGAAGCATGCCAGCCAGGATGGCGATGATGGCAATGACGACAAGGAGTTCGATGAGAGTGAACGCAAGCCCGCGCCCGCTTCGGAACAATGTTGGCTGTTTCATAACTGGAGAGGAATTTCCAGTTTTGTAACCCATGCGGCCCCAAGCCGCAATGTCTTTGTCTCCCGAGGTGACGTCACCAGTGCATCCACAAGTAGTCGGTGAATTTGACTGTCGGTCAGGAGCGCGGTAGTGCGCGCAGCACCAGCCGCAACAGGTCTGGCGTGAGGGCGAGCCAGCGATACTGCTGCGACTGGCTTTCAGCACAGTCGCGCTCCACCAAAAACTTGTAGATGCACCGTGACATCACGGCAGCAATCTCGGTTGCCAACTGCGTTGTCGCCGCCACTATGCCGGTCATCACAATGAAGATGAACTTTGCCAGCGCACTGATCCCCGCTTTCATCACGGGGATGCCATTTCCAACAACTTTTTCCGGATTCATTCTCCTGTCGTTGAGTGTTCTGTTGCCAACCGCTGCGGTCGCTGCCAGCGCGGACAGCAACGCTCCCACTGACTGGCAGGCAAATGCGTTCCGCGACGAAATCCGACCGAAATTCGGCCGAGAACCGACGGGCGGTCGCGACCACAAAGGATCGCTCGTCATCGAGCACGACGCGCGTGAAGGGCTCGACGGATTCTGGACGAAATCCTTCCCAGTGAGCGGTGGGAATTTCTACCGGTTCGAGGCTTTTCGGAAGGCGCACCGCATTGAGAACCCGCGTCGGAGCGCTTTGGTGCGTTTGATCTGGCAGGATCAAACGGGAAAGCGCGTCCTGCGGGACGAAGGTGGAGTCGGCGGAGTTTCGGGTTCGAATTCGAGCGCGGGCTTTTCCAGCTATGCCACGGATGTTCTCCCCGGATACACGCCCACGGCGGAGGCCGAACATCCGATCGACCGCGCCGCGGGCGCTGATGGTTGGACCGAGGTCACCGATGTGTATCGCGCGCCGTCCAAAGCCACCAAGGCCGTTGTTGAACTCCACCTCCAATGGGCGCCGGGCGGGAAGATCGAGTGGAGCCAGATTTCCTGCTCTGAAGTTCCGAGGCCACCCGAACGCAAGGTCCGGCTGGCGACCGTTCACTTCCGTCCCAATGGCGGCAAGACTCCCGCCGGCAATTGCCGCCTGTTCGCCCCATTGATCGAGGATGCCGCGAAACAGCGTGCGCAGCTCGTTGTGCTCCCGGAAACTCTTACTTACTTTGGTCTCGGTAAATCGTTCGCCGAGTGCGCCGAGCCGATCCCCGGACCTTCAACCAATTACTTCGGCGAACTCGCGCGCAAACACGACCTTTACATCGTGGCCGGTCTTGTCGAACGGTCGGGACATTTGATTCACAACACCACCGCTCTCATCGGCCCGGATGGCAAGGTCGCTGGAAAGTATCGCAAGGTCTGCCTGCCACGCGATGAGGTGGCCGGCGGGATCGCACCGGGGCACGAGTATCCCGTGTTTGATACACGCTTCGGCAAACTGGGAATGATGATCTGCTACGACGGTTTCTTTCCGGAAGTGGCTCGTGAATTGAGCAACCGCGGGGCGGAAGTGATCGCGTGGCCGGTGTGGGGTTGCAACCCGGCGCTGGCCCGCGCCCGAGCTTGTGAAAATCATGTTTATCTCGTGAGCTCGACATACGAGGACGTCTCCAGAAACTGGATGATCTCGGCTGTGTTTGATCACCAGGGGAACACCATCGCGCACTCTGAGAAATGGGGGACTGTCGCGGTTGCGGAAGTGGATTTGAACCAGCGCCTGCACTGGCCAAGCCTCGGAGATTTCAAAGCTGAACTGCCGCGTCACAGGCCGTGATCATCTCCTGCTCATTCCCCGCAAGCTGACGATGCCACCCACTTCCCTTGTCTGTGTCGTGACAGGAGCCACCTCGGGCATTGGACGCGCCTCTGCGTTTGCGCTGGCCTCCCATGTTGGGCACCTGTTCCTTTTGGGTCGAGATGAAAGCCGGGGTTGCCAGCTCCGCGATCTGCTCGCCCGGCGCCATCCCGGCACCAGCGTGGAGTTTGTCGCCGCCGACCTTTCATCCTTGAGTGAGGTGCGCCGTCTTGCGGGCCAGATCCGTGAACGAACTTCCCGGATTGATGTGTTGATCAACAACGCCGGGGCTCGATTTGATTCGTTTCGTCAAAGCGCCGATGGGCACGAACTGACATTTGCAACCAATCATCTGGGACATTTTCTGCTCACCTCGCTTCTCATGGAGGCGCTCCTTGCTGCTCCATCGGTACGAGTCATCAATGTTTCGTCCAGCGCCCACGCCGCCGCAACCCGCCCGGAACGTTGGCTGATGACATCGGATGATTACGATCGTCGCCAGGCGTACGCACGATCGAAGCTGGCGAATCTCCTCTTCACTTACGAACTGGCGAGGCGGCTTTCCGACTCATCGATCACGGCCAATGCCGTGCATCCGGGAATCGTCCGCTCTGGTTTCGCCCGCAATAACGGCCTTGTCAGTTGGCTCAAGCATGTGCTTTCGCACGGCTTGAGGAGAGAATTGATTTCCGCCGCCCGTGGAGCCGAAACGATCACCTGGCTGGCCACGTCGCGGGAAGTTTCAGGTTCATCGGGCGGATACTATTTCCAGAAGAATCCCGTTCCGTCTTCCAAGCTGTCGCTCGACCCGGTGCTGGCGCGGCAGCTTTGGGATGAAAGCGTCCAGCTCAGCGGCATTGATTCATCCATCGGGCTGGCTTGGAAATGGTTCTCCCCTTGAGCGGACAGGCGTGAGCCGTGCGAACGAGCCGGGGATGTCGCCATCATTCCAAGGGCCCATCACCTCGTCCAGACACTCACAGTGACGGGGACGTTGGCAGGGAACGGAAGTGAATTCGTGATCCGCGCGGCAAAGAAAGTCGGGTTGTTGATGTTGGTATTGATACTGGTGGAGGAACCGGTCAAAGGCGTCAGTTTGATCGTGAAGCGAGCCTGCCCGTTGAAGTTCGAGGCTTCGATCACGACATCCTGCATGAGCGGCGCGTTGAGCGGTGACAGCAGGATGCTATAGCCCGCATCCGCAGGAACCAAGGTGTTGCCGACCCGCACGATTCGCAATCTCGGCGCATCGCTGGGAGGCGCTGTGAGAGGCAGGAATTGATCCGTGGTGACGGGTGCTTCAGCGGGAGTGAAGTTAAGCACGAAGTTGCTTCGGTCGATCAAGTCGCACCGTATCCGCCCGTGGCCTCCGCTGGCTGCACCGGAGACATCAAGCGTGCCGTTGCCGAAACCTCCGGCACCGCCGACGATCATCGGTGCCAGGAGCCGGATCGCTCCTCCAGAGCCGTTGGGATTGCCACCCCAGGCCAGCATCCGTCCGCCGGAAGGAATCGCGATTATCGTGCTCGAGGCGATCAGGATCGCTCCACCGCCACCACCGCCACCGCCGCTGCTGCTTCCAACGCCCAGGCTGTAACCGCCGCCACCCGAACCGCCGACCAGGGGCATGAGCAACTGGCTGCCGTAGGGCTGACCATCACGGGGCGGGATGGCCACCGGCAGTACGGTGCCGTATGTCGCCCGGCCAAGAACAGTAAGAAAATCGCCCACGACGGCGCTCCCCGCACCAGGCCCATAACCATCACCGGGAACACTTCCCGCGCGGTTGTCCCGTGGCGTGCCACCGTCAAATCCACCCGGCCCTCCAAATCCACCCCTCAAGTCCGTCCCGGTCTCTCCGCTCACGTCGATTGTGCCAAGGATGGTGACGTCGCCAGAAGCCAGCAGATAGACCGGAGTATTGAGAGCATTCCGGAGGAACTTGACCGTCACGTTTGCGGGAATGGAAACCCTGGTGAAGTTCAAGCGTCCGTCTGGTGGCAGCACGATGTTGGTGAGGCCGGTGTTCCCGGTGCTGGCAAACGTGGGGGTAAACTCGCCATTTGCTCCCGTGCTGATGTTGGGGAGGAAGAGGTTTTGATTGGCGGCAGTCGCTGTGAGCACAAGGCCAAACATGAACAGCGCGGAGAGTGGATGAGTCATTTTCATAAGCTTGAACGGGTGTGAATAAAAAGCGCGACAGGAGATTGAGAATTCATGGGCGAAACACGCGGACGAACGGCGGCTCGCTCAGGATCAAACCGTACCGCACGCCGTTGTCGGAACCAATAGCCGGGCGCACGACGCGTAAACCAGGCGTTGTGGCCATTATCACGCCGCTCGGGACGCCCTGCTCGGAGCCAAAAGCCGGGCGGATGAATCGCAGACCGGGGGCCGTCGCCACGGTGATGGCGGACTCGACGCCCTGCGCAGAACCGAAAGCCGGGCGGATCACGCGCAGGTTCGGTGATCGCGCGGTGATCATCCCACGATTCGAGCCAGAGCCGATCCCTGTGTTCAAAGGCGTGCTGGAGGGACTGCCCGGATTCGAACCGAACGCGGATTCAACGGCGTCGGGAAAGCCATCGCCATCCGTGTCATCTGGCACGACCGTGATGGTGACTTCCGGGAGCATGAGCACGCATCGATGGAGGAGATCGCTACCGTTTTGGTCGCGTTCGTCGTAGATGCGGTTGAACCCATCGAACAAAGTGAGCTGCGTGTTCTGTCCGGGCGTAACAATCGTGCGTCGCGTGGTTCCGTCTTCGGCGCGGACAATCAAGGTTGCTGGAGAACCAAGGCCCGATCCGCTCACTGGGTAGAGGCGTTGAGTGACCACGAGTTCTCGTGACGCCGGGCGGGGCGCGGGGCGTATTTCCACATGGCCTGGTTCGGCGCGCCGCGTCGCAGGATGAGGCACGAAGTAGGGTCCACCGTTTTCGTCGGCAGGAAATAATGCGCCACCGAGGCCCGGCAGACCGGGGTTTGTGTTGATCAGGAGTGTGGGGACAGACGCCCTGCCGAGGGATCGGATCACAATGTCGCCGCCGCTGCCGGCTCCGCCACCGCCGCCAGAAAAACGCCCCGGATCGGGTGGCTGGTTTAGACGCCTCCGGTTGCGCCGGTCGCCGTCCTCGGCGCCGTCTCCTCCATTTCCGCCATGGGTGTCGAGCATTCCACCCAAGGACACATTGCCAGCTGTGGTGATGCTGATGCCGCTTCCACCGGTCCCGCCACCGCCGCCACCACCACCGGGATCGATGTCCACAAGAAAATTGTAACGTCCACCACCACCACCACCGCCACCGCTGTGGCCGCGCAGTTGTCCGGAGAACCAGGCAGGCTCACCCGGCTGGCCAGGGTTGCCGCGGTAAGACTGATCTTCAAAATGCTCGATGAGGTCGCTGATATCATCGACTGCGTTCGCCACATCGGCCACCAAAGCGACGCATGTCGTGCCGGTCGTGATGCAGCCGACCGCATCCAACGCCGTCACGAAGAAATCGAAAATGACGGACAGGACCGATCCGATGTCTTCCAGGAGATTGCCGTTTTCGCCGGGCTGTCCACCAAAGCCGCCTCTCTGTACGAAGGAGAACACCGTCCTGTCGCGTGCGCTGTTTCCGATGGCCGCCTCCAATGAGGAACGGCAAGTGGAATCAGGGTTCCCGACGACGACGTATCCTTCCGGCACCACATCGAACAGGAACATGCCGTTGCAGCCGCCATCGCGGCGACCCTGGCCGCCTTCACCAGCCAGAAAACTCGTGCCGCCACCGTTGTAGCCGGTTCCCTCGCTGCCGTTGCCGCCGTGGCCGTCAATCACGCCGCTGATCCGCACGCGCCCGGTGCTTTCCCACTTAAGAACACCGCCGACCAGTTGGTCTCCCTGGAAAATGCCGTTGATCAGGCGGCCTCCCTCGGGCCGAGTCTTGGCGATCTCGACGATCACACCGGCGGGGATGTTGATTTCCGAAAAGCGTACCGGTGTGTCATTGGTCCAGACCACTCTGCGGACGAGCTGCGGCGGCACTGGGGGATCCAGAATCAGTTCGTTGTGGCCGGCGACCACGAAAGGAATCGTGACACCAGCACCGTCGGGACGTCGGAGGACCAGACGATAGGAACGGGACTGGTTTTCGCCGAGGTCGCGAATGGTGCCGCTGTGCAAGGTGATGCCTCCTTCGTTGCCTCGGATATGCAACGTCCCGGGCACCACATCCGTTGTCAGTTCAGCTCGCTCGGTTTGAATTTCAGCTTGCAGTTCCTCGCCAAGATTCTGGCCGGAGAATCTCAATGCCGTTGAACGTCCTTCCTCGAGCCGGCCACAGATCGACACCTGCCCGAGCCATGGCCCTCGACAAGGAGGGTGGAATGAAGTTTGAGGGCAAGGAGATGGAATGAATTTGGTGGCGCGCCGCTGTGGACTCTGATTGGATTGGCGCATGTCCATCGCGCATGCGGATCAAATGTTGGCAGGATTGCCC
>SXMN01000040.1 GCA_005777315.1 Verrucomicrobiales bacterium | reverse complement strand
TCATCCTCAGCCTGGCCAACGCCGCCGTCGATCAGGCCCGGAAGGCCAACCCGAAAACCAAGTGCAACACCAAGAGCTTCCGCCAGCACTTCCTTTCGGCACGTGGCGGCCGCCAGCGCCTTGAAGCGCTCCTCTTCGCCAGAAGCCCTAACGTCTTGGACTTGCTATCTTGAAAAGACGCGTCCCAACTCCTCGTGCCATGGGCTCACCTGGCGTTGCTTTTTGGTCTATTACCGTCTGGAACGGGCGTGCACAAATAGCGCCAGCCAATTGCTGAAGCAAACAAGGCCAGGCCGCCGCAAATGAGGTAGGGCAAAGCCTGATGCGCGAAAAAGAGCGTGGCGGCGAAGATCGGACCGGCGATGCGCGCCAGACTGCCGGCGCTCTGTGCAATGCCGATGGCCGCGCCCTGCTCATTTGCAGGGGTAAGATTCGAGATCATCCCGAATACAGGAGGTCTCGTCAGGCCGGAGCCAATCGCCAGCATCGCCAGCAAGGCCAGCAGGCCGACCCAGGGAAGACCTGGAGTGCTAAACACGACTCCCCATGAGAGCGGCAGGTGCTCCCTGACTGCGGGAAAGGGGAGCAGCACCAGGCTGATTCCAGTGAGAATCAGGCTTGCGGCGATCAACTTCGGTTCTCCCAACTTTTTGATGGCGCGTCCGATCCCTCCGCCCTGGACGAAGGCGGAGACGATTCCGCAGTAGGCGAAGAGAAAGGCAATGGTCTTTGCATCCTCGCCATTGTTTGTATCGAGCCCAAAATTTCGCCCCACCATGAGTCCCAGGGTGGTCTCGAAGCAGGTGAAGCAGAAAGTCGCCAGGAAGAAGATGAAGATTAACAGCCCCACTTTCGGCTGTTGCAGCGTGTGCGTCCATTGCGCCAGGTGAGGGCGCTTTGGAACCTGGTTGGAGTCAGGCTTCCAACTCTCCGGGAGGATTGCCAGCGTGAGAAGAAAGTTTGCCGCGCACAACCCGGCGGCAATCCAGCCTGGAGCGGTGATGCCGGACCATTTCAAGGCGTAACCACCGATTGCCGGACCGAAGATGAATCCCAGGCCGAAGGCCATCCCGATCAATCCCATCTTCTTTGACCGGTCTTCGGGAGGCGTGATGTCGGCTATGTACGCCTGTGCAACGGTGATGTTCGCACCGCACACTCCCGCCAGCACGCGTGAACCGAGCAGCACGCCGAGCGCGAGCGTAGGATCTTTCAACCCGGATCCCAACGCGAAGGTCACGTAAGAAAACACCGCCCCGGCCGTGCTCACAAGCAGCACGGGTCGTCGCCCGATCCTGTCCGAGAGCCGGCCCCACACTGGCGCAAAGAGGAACTGCATCAAAGAATACGAGGCGATGATCGCGCCGATCATGAAGCCGCTTGCGCCAAAGTTCCGGCTGTAAACAGGAAGCAGCGGCAGCACAATGCCGAAGCCGACCAGGTCAATGAAGACCGTCAGAAAAATTATCAGGAGCGATGGCTTTCTCATTTGTCGTCAGTATGTCGCGGCGGAAAGTAGAGGATGTTCGTTTGATTGCCACGGAGAAATAGTCCTGCGGCGCGGGCAAAACAAATTGCCACGCTGTTTTGAGCTTCGCTAGATTGCCATCCACGTTGATCAATCCATTGCTCATGAGTCGCGACTCGGAAAGTCCGCCGTTGATATTTGGGTTTTGCCACTTTCTAGGCAAGTGGGCTCCAAATCCAATGTGGAGAGGATTGAGCCTGCCAACCAGTGACGATTCGACAGGAGCGCGGAATAAACTCCGCACTCCGACTGAACCGTTACGGCTGAGAGGCTGCGGCGAAACTCCGATGAATCCCGCCAACATCGAAACCATGCGCCGCCGGCTGTGCCTGGCCATCATCGCGCAGTGCTTGTTGCTCGGATTGCATTCACCGCTCGCCGGTGCTGCGGAGGCTTTGGAATGGCAACAGAGCGGCCACTTTCGTTCCGCGAAGCTGGCTGTTCCGGCTGGAGGAAAGTCAGGCTTCACGCTGTTGCCTTCCGGCATCACAGGCATCACGTTCACCAATGCCATCGCCCGAAGCCGTTACACAACCAACCAGGTTTACCTCAACGGCTCCGGAGTCGCGGCGGGTGACATGGATGGAGATGGCTTTTGCGACCTTTTCTTCTCGGGACTCGGGGGCACAAGCACGCTTTACCGCAATCTCGGAAACTGGAAATTTGAAAACGTCACCATGACTTCAGGTGTCAATAGCCCCGGTCTGGACGCGTCCGGAGTTGCTTTCGCGGATATTGATGGTGACGGGGATCTGGATCTGGTGATCAATTCCGTTGGCGGCGGACTCCGGCTTTTCCTCAATGATGGGCATGGGAAATTTACGGCAATTACAACGACATCGCCGCTCAATCCCGCTCGTGGCGGATCATCGCTGGCGCTTGCTGATGTGGATGGCGACGGCGACCTGGATCTTTACGTGGCGAATTACCGCTCGACCACCATCCGCGACCAGCCCGGCACCCGCATCAAGGGCGAGAACATCAACGGCGTACCTGTCATTGCGACTGTGAATGGACGCCCGGCGACGGAACCTGATTTGATGGGGCGTTTCACCATCGAGGCATCGGGAAAAATCATCGAGCATGGTGAAGCTGATGTGTTGTTTATCAACCAGGGTGGCGGACGATTCAGTCCGGTGTCTTTCACAGGAGGCGCTTTCCTGGATGAGGATGGCCGCCCGCTTTCCTCGCCTCCTTACGATTGGAGCCTCGCGGTGATGTTCCGTGACATCAACGACGATCGTGCTCCCGACATTTATGTTTGCGGGGATTTCAGCTCGCCGGACCGCATTTGGATCAATGATGGCAGCGGTCGTTTCAGGGCGGCTCCGCGACTCGCGGTGCGGCACACAAGCATGTTCTCGATGGGGGTTGATTTCGCGGACGTAAACCGTGACGGCTTCGACGATTTCTTCTGCGCGGACATGTTGAGTCGCGATCATCGCCGCCGCCAGACGCAGGTGGGTGATCTGGTGCCCGTGTTCCTTTCCATCGGCCAGATCGACAATCGCCCTCAATACCCCTTCAACACGCTGCACCTGAATCGTGGTGACGCGACTTACGCCGAGGTGGCGCACTTTTCCGGCGTGCAAGCCTCCGAATGGTCCTGGACGCCGGTGTTTCTCGACGTGGATTTGGATGGCTTCGAGGATCTGCTGATCACGAATGGCCACGAGCGGGACGCCATGAATGCCGATGTGATGGCCCGTGCCGAAGCCATGAAGGTGGAGCGGAAACTGTCCGGGTCTGAACTGCTGAATTTGAACAACCTTTTCGCCCGGCTCGACACGCCGAACATCGCGTTCCGCAATCGTGGTGACACGACCTTCGAGGATGCGAGCGCGGCATGGGGTTTCGACACTCCCGGGGTTTCGCACGGGATGGCGTTGGCGGATCTCGACAACGACGGCGATCTGGACGTGGTAGTTAATAATCTGAACGGTGTGGCCGGCATTTACAGAAACGAAGCCGCCGCACCGCGCATCGCCGTGCGGCTTCGAGGGGTTGCTCCAAACGCTCGCGGTATCGGCGCGAAGATCCGGGTGATGAACGGCGCGGTGCCCATGCAAAGCCAGGAAATCATCTGCGGCGGACGTTACCTGTCATCGGATGATCCGATGCGCGTCTTCGCCGCTGGCGCGCTGACCGACAAGTTGCGAATTGAAGTTGTCTGGCGTGGTGGATTGCGAAGCGTGGTAGCCGATGCCCAGGCAAACCGCCTCTATGAACTCGACGAGAGCGGAGCCTTTGCGGCGAAGATGGTGGTCCCGGTGAAACCTGTTCCCTGGTTCGAGGATGTCAGCGTCATGTTGAAGCACGTGCATCACGAGGTGCCGTTCGATGATTTTGGGCTTCAGCCGCTGCTGCCGCATCGTCTCAGCCAGCTCGGTCCCGGGGTCGCATGGCAGGATTTTGACGGGGATGGCCGCGAGGATTTGATGATCGGCAGCGGGCACGGTGGCCTGCTTGCGGTGTACCGCAATGAAGGTTCCGGGAAGCTCTCCGCATTCACCAATGCGGCCACCGCGAAAATAGCCGCTCGTGATCAAACTGCCGTGGTCGGCATTGATTCGCTGGTCTTTGTGGGATCGAGCAACTACGAAGACGGATCAAACGAGGGTGGGGCGATTCGTGTTTATGATCTAAAACGTGGCGCTACCGGCGGGGGTGTTCTGAACCAGGCCATTACCACAGGGCCATTGGCGCTCGCGGATGTGGATGGCGACGGTGATCTGGACCTCTTCATCGGTGGACGGATGATTGCCGGGCGGTATCCCGAGCCGTCAGCGTCGGTGTTGATGCGAAATGACGGCGGGCGGTTCACAGTGCTGCAGCGCTTCGAAAACTTCGGGCTTGTGAGTGGCGCGGTCTTCAGTGATCTCGACGGCAATGGAACGCCGGAACTTATTCTGGCCTGCGAATGGGGCCCGGTTCGAGTTCTCGAACGGAAGGATGGAAATTATCGCGAGATTACCGAACGTCTCGGGCTCAGCGCGTACCCCGGGCTATGGAACGGCGTAACGACTGCCGACCTCGATAATGATGGAAAGCTCGACGTCGTTGCGTCGAATTGGGGGCTTAATTCTCATTACCAGACGGGCCTCAGTCGTAATCGACGGCTCCACTTCGGGGATCTTTCCGGGCGCGGCACGGTGGACATTCTCGAATCACACTTTGATTCAGTGCTCTCCAAAGATGTTCCGGACAGGAGTTTCAAGGTTGTGAGCGCTGCCATCCCTTTTGTTAAGGAGTTGATCGGAAGTTATGCGGCATACGCCAGCGCCAGTGTCGCGGAGATCTGTGGCGGGCGTTTCAAGGAGATGAAGTCCGTGGATGCAACCACTCTGGCCTCGATGGTCTTCCTCAATCGTGGCGATCACTTCGAAGCGCGAGTGTTGCCGGCTGAAGCGCAGTTTTCTCCGGCCTTCGGAATTTCCATCGCCGATGCGGACGGTGACGGGAACGAGGATGTGTTCCTCAGTCAGAACTTTTTTGCAATGAACCCCGACACACCGCGTTGCGATGCGGGTCGTGGCTTGTGGATGAAGGGGGATGGGAAGGGGGGCCTGTCGCCCGTGCCGGCGGTTCAATCTGGCGTGACAATTTATGGCGAACAGCGGGGCTGTGCGGTGGCCGATTACGACGGGGACGGACGCGTCGATCTTGTCGTGACGCAGAATGGCGCCGCGACGAAGCTTTACCGCAACACGACTGGCAAGCCTGGACTGCGAGTGCGGTTGCGTGGTGGAAACGGCAATGCCCAGGCAATCGGCGCTGCGCTCCGTTTGAAGTTCGGCGAGCGTTGGGGGCCATTGCGGGAGATTCATGCCGGTTCGGGCTACTGGTCGCAGGATGGATCCATCCAGGTGCTCGGAACACCAGAGGAACCCATGCAACTTTCCGTCCGGTGGCCTGGCGGGAAGACGACCATTTCTGACGTGCCTCACGGAGCGAGAGAGATCGTGGTGGACGTTGACGGCAGTGTGAAGGTCAGTCCGTGAACCGTTTGATCGATGCGAGCCAACTCAAGCAATGAAATCCGGATCGGATGGGGCGCATCCCGAAGTTGGTGGTGGTTTCTCCCTCTCATCCCTCGGAGGGAGGAGAGAGTCGGGGAGATGAGGGCGGTTCGGATTGACTGGAAGCCCCTCTCCCCGTCCGACGGGGCGAGGGAGCAGACGCCTGCCGACGACGCTCCAACCAACAACTTCGGGATGAACGGGACCAGCCGCGGTGCGAAACGGGCACCGGATGGCACGCGAGGAATTCACTGTGAGAGGGCTGCCGGCCTGGTAATTCTTCTCCAAGGTCTCAGCTTCAGCTTGATCGCTCTGCTGGCATCTTCGGAGGCTGGTGTTGCCGCTGAACTTCGATGGGAAAAGGGACCGGGTTTCCGACAGGCGGCTCTCGCCGTTCCCACTGTTGGCAGGCCGGGCTTCACCGAGCTTCCGACCACCACGACTGGGATTTCATTCACGAACCAACTCTCGGATGCCGTCGCGGGTTCAAATCGAATCTTCGAGAATGGTTCCGGCGTGGCGCTGGGAGATGTGGATGGCGACGGGTGGTGCGACATCTATTTTTGCAGTATCGACGGCCCGAACGTCCTTTACCGAAATCGCGGCGATTGGAAATTTGAAGACATCACCGTTGCCGCGGGTGTTGCCTGCAAGGGGCAGCATTCAACCGGTGCCGTGTTCGCGGATGTTGACGGCGATGGCGACCTGGATCTGCTCGTAAACAGCATTGGCGGCGGCACGCGGCTCTTCCGTAATGACGGGAAGGGACGTTTCACCGAGGCGAGAAATTCCGGGCTGGTTCAAAAATTTGGAGCCACTTCGAAGACACTGGCCGACGTGGACGGTGATGGAGACCTCGATCTATACGTTACCAATTATCGAACAACGAACTATAAGGACGCACCGCCGGATGTGAAGATGGAAGCCCGGGTGGTCGATGGCAAAGTTGTCGTCAAGCCTGAGGACCGCTTCTTTGGCATGATTGGTAAACGGGGGGATGGGTTTGCTGTCGTCGAAAAAGGAGAAGCGGATTTTCTCTATCTCAACGATGGGCACGGGCATTTCACGCCAGTGCCGTGGACGGGTGGAAACTTTCTCGACGAGTCCGGAAAGTCGCTGACTGGTCCCCCGTTCGAATGGGGATTGTCGGCCATGTTTCGCGACGTGAATGGTGATGGCTTCCCGGATCTGTACGTGTGCAACGATTTCTTCCTCTCTCGCGACAGACTTTGGTTGAACGACGGGAGGGGCCGTTTTCGCATGGCGCCGCCGCTGACCCGGCGGGCGATGAGCATGTCTTCGATGTCTGTCGATTTCGCCGACATCAATCGTGACGGGCACGACGACTTCATCGTCGTGGACATGTTAAGCCGACGCCACACCCTGCGACAGACGCAACGGGCCAACCATATCAAAGTTGATATCGACCTGCCGATCAGTGATCCGAACTACATTCCTGAACTGCTGAGGAACACGCTCTTTCTCAATCGAGGGGACAACACGTATGCGGAAATCGCTCAACTCGCAGGAGTCAGCGCCTCGGAGTGGTCCTGGAGCGCCATTTTTCTGGATGTGGATCTTGATGGTTATGAAGATCTGCTCGTTACGACGGGAAATCTTCACGATGTTCTGGATGCGGATGCGACGCGCGCTCTCGCCGCCGCAAACGCGGCTGGCAAGAAAACCGGCCCGGCCCTGATTAGCTTTCCACGGTTGGAAACTGCCAGCATCGCTTTTCGGAACACTGGGGGGCTGGTGTTTGAAGATGCGAGCGCGAGCTGGGGCTTCGATTCAACCGGCATTTCGCAAGGCATGGCACTGGCTGATCTCGACCAGGACGGTGATCTTGATGTCGTCGTGAACCGGATGAATCGTGCGGCTGGAATCTATCGGAATGAAAGTCCGGCCAGGCGTCTGGCAGTGAAACTGAAAGGAAATCAGTCCAACATCCAAGGCATCGGTGCGCGCATTACTGTCACCGGCGGACCCACAATTCAGACCCAGGAGATCACCTCAGGTGGGCGTTATGTGTCCGGCGATGAACCCGCTCGGACTTTCGCCGCTGGCTCCGGTACCAACAAATTCATGATTGAAGTCCGATGGCGCAGCGGCAGGCGAAGCGTGATCGACCGCGCGCTGGCAAACCATCTTTACGAAATCGATGAGGCCAGTGCGTCGGCTGTTGAGTCTCCAAAATCTCCTCCGCCCGCCAAACCGCTCTTCGAGGACGTCAGTCATCTGCTGGCTCACACTCACGAGGATGAGCCCTTCGACGACTTCGCGCGTCAGCCGTCACTGCCTTACAAACTCAGCCAACTCGGACCTGGTGTCTCCTGGTGCGATGTGAATGAGGACGGGCGTGAGGATTTGATTGTGGGCGGAGGCCGCGGCGGACGGCCGGGAGTTTTCATCACTACGCCAGATGGCAGATTCAGCCGTGCCACGAACGGAATGTTCGGCACATCCCTAGCACGCGACCAGACGACGATTCTCGGCTGGGATACTGAAGCCAATGGCACGTTGTTGCTCGCCGGTTCTTCGAACTATGAGGACGGCCTGACGAACGGCACCGCTTTGAAAATTTTCGGATTAAGGAACAACTCGGTTGTGGACGGATGGCATGGGCAGTTTGCGAGCGTGGGGCCGCTGGTGATGGCGGACATCGATGGCGATGGCGATCTCGACCTTTTTGCAGGCGCCAGGATGCTTCCTGGACGTTACCCTGAACGCGCGTCCTCACGGTTGTATCGGAATGACAATGGCCGGTTCCGACTGGACGGAGAAAACAGCAAGCGCTTCCAGCAATCTGGAATGATCAGCGGCGCGGTCTTCACCGACCTGGATGGGGACGGTGATCCGGATCTGGTTCTGGCGTGTGACTGGGGACCGATTCGAGTCTTTCGGAACGAAGGAGGCAATTTCACAGAAGCCACGACGGAACTTGGCCTCGGGAATCAGCTCGGGCGCTGGAACGGAGTTGCCACCGGGGACTTCGACGAGGATGGCAGGGTCGATATCGTCGCATCAAACTGGGGACGTAACACAAAGTACCAATCTCATCTGCGCAAGCCACTGCATCTTTACCATGGTGCGCTTGCTGGCGACGGACGCCCCGTTTGCATCGAGGCTTTCCACGATGAGGCGCTTGGGAAAATTGTTCCATGGATGGGCATTGATGCGCTTGTTCAAGAGCTTCCATTTGTGCAGGAGCGATTTGCCAGTTACCAGGCTTACGGCACCGCGAGCATCGGAGAGATCCTTGGGGACGCTGCGGCATCAGCGAACGATCTCCAGGTAAACACTCTCGTCTCGGTTATCCTGCTGAATCGTGGAGACCATTTCGAATTTCGACCTCTTCCGGTGGAGGCTCAATTCGCGCCAGGGTTCGGCGTGGCGGTGGGTGACTTGGACGGAGATGGACATGAAGATGTTTTTCTGAGCCAAAATTTTTTCGGCATGGAGATTGAGACTTCCCGTTACGATGGTGGACTCGGGCTGGTGTTGACTGGCGACGGCAAAGGAGGATTCAAGGCCATGCCAGCCGTTGAGTCTGGAATCCGCATTCCCGGTGAACAGCGTGGCTGCGCGCTTGCTGACTATGACGGCGATGGCCGGATCGATCTCGCCGTGGGGCAGAATCGATCTCAAACCAAGCTCTTCCACAACACCACAGTGCGTCCCGGGCTTCGTGTGCGAATCAAAGGTTCCCCCGGCAACCCTCGCGGCATCGGAGCAGCCTGCAGAATCGGAAATGGCGAGAAGTGGGGGCCGGTTAGGGAAGTTCACCTGGGGGGAGGTTATTGGTCCCAGGATGGAGCTGTCCAAGTCCTGGCTTGCGAGGCGCCTCCTTCGCGGATGGAATTTCGTCCGCCAAACAGCCGTAAGGTCGAACTCGTCGTTCCTCAGGGTGCATTGGAAATCGAGCTGGATCTCCAAGGCAAGGTTACGGTCAAACGCTGAACGGAAGCGTTATCTCTTCAAAGCGGTGCCCTGTTTGTCCTCGATGTGGTGTCGTCAAAAACCGCTTCTGAATTTGATACTCGTCCCATCGACCTGCTTGCTTTCATTCAGTCTCCCTGCTCTTCGAAAGGGCGAAATGCAGTCACGCATGTCTGCCTCGCCTCGTCTCGGCAGCAGCGATTTCAATGACAACAAAGTGGATCGCTTTGATACCCTCAGCAAACTCACTCCACCGCGAGCGCGGCATCGAGAAGCTGTGGCAACTGGGCAAGAACCCCATTTTCCACCACGACCAGAGTCGCCCCGGCCTCCACGGCGTCAGAGTGAAATTTGGGACTCAAATCCGGTGTCACGCCAATCACGGGAATATGCTTCGTCGCTTCCTCCGCGCGCATTTCCCTTACCACCTGCAATGCATCGGCCCGCTTTGAAACCAGGCTACAAATGATCACAAAGGGCATCCTTGATTTTGCCTGACTCGCGAGCTGGCTGATGTCGTTGACGGACTGGGGTTGATATCCAAGGTCCATGAGGCGGTTGACCATTTGGCTTCCGACAACGGAGTTCTCCAGGCAAATAAACGCCAGCGGTTTCATCACGCGTGAGCATTAGAAGCCGCCGGGCAAATTGCAAAAGGAATCCCGCAACGAATTCCACAACTTGATTGCGGACCCTAAACGCAGGATGGCGAAGTCAGGCTGACGGGGGTGCCGAAAATGCGGCTTAGTTCGGACTCGAGCGAAGTTGGAGTGAAGGGCTTCTGGAGAAATTCCACTCCCTTGCTGGATCGGGTCTGGTCCTCATCCATGATTTGATTGAAGCCGCTCATCAGAAGGATGGGAACCTCGGATGTGATCGTGCGGATGCCGCGCGCCACATCCATTCCGTTCATCTCCGGCATGTTGGAATCGAGCAACACAGCGTTGATTTGAGGCGCATGCCTTCTGAACTGCTCCAAACCATCAATGCCATTGACCGCTTCGATCACGCACAACCCGCAAGCCTCCAGCATCCGCCTGATCGCGCTCCTGATCTGATCATCGTCATCCACAAGCAACACGGTGCGCGGCCCCGTTGTTGCCTTGCGATCAGAATGTATGGAGGGTTTGGTTTCCCGCCGGGTGGCCGTTGTTTCGATCGGCAACAGCAGCGTGGTTATCATGCCCTCGCTCGAACTCTGCTCCACTGAGAGTAATCCTCCATGGCTTCGAGCGATCGCATCAATTTCCAGCAGCCTCAAGTGGTGTTCGACGGGCGAACTCAAGTTGAGGGGGGCATCAGGTCGCGCCGGCCATCGCAGGTTGCCTTGAATTCCCGGGGCGCGCATCTCGATGGAGATGTATTCGCCATCGACGGCTCGGATGTTTTCTCCAAATTCACTTGAAGTGGAGGCATCCATGCGACGCGCCCGGGCGGTGATCTGCAGTTTGCCACGCGCGCTGGGTAGTGAATGCGCGCCATGGAGCATCAGCAGAAGGAGAGCCGCCCGCAATTGGCAGGCATCCCCATCCACCAACGGAAGCCTGTTGGCGACATTGACGGTCAGATCCACCCGCTTGGCCGCGGTAAGCCTGGCAAATTGAGTGACATCCAGGATCAATCCCCTGAGGTCGATTGTCTGAATGGCGGACGGTTCGGCGGCGCTGAACGTGCTCAGGTGAAGGCAGAGCTGGGCGGCTTGGGTCGCGGCGCGTTCAATGTGCGACAGTGCTCTGAAGAATGGGCTTGATTCATCAATGTCGAGACGGGCGAGGCTGGCGTTGCCAAGGATTGTCGTCAGGAGGTTGTTGAATTCATGAGAGACATTGCCAGCAAGTTCTCCCAGCGCGGTTGGCAGCGCCGCTTCGGAGAGCCATTTCTGGTTCGTCAGTGTTCTCTCTAAAACTCCCTTTTCCGACTCAAGCGGAACCAATACGGCGACAACTACGCGCCTGCCGTTCCATCGTGTTGTTGTGCTTGAAATGGCACAATGGATCGCGGTGCCATCCCGGCGATGGATTTCCGCTTGTGAGATCGTGTCCTTCGCACCTCGTAAAGGAATGAGGTGGTCTGGGTGGTTGTCGAGGATTGTCTGTATCCCTAACGATTCGGCGGTGCAGACACGTAAGCAGTCTTCATCCAACGCCAGCATATTGCGGGCGGCAAGGTTGGCATCAAGCAGGGAGCCATCGCTTGCATCCAGAATCAAGTGGGCTGCGGGGCTGAGCTCAAAAAGCTGGCTGGCATTACCGGCACAGTCGAGCATTGAGTCATCGTGGAATCGACCCTCGGAGGGCGTCGTTGCAGCGGCTGATTGTGGTTTAGTATGTGGCATCGAATCATCCGTGATTCAGTATTTGGGGTTCGCCCCGATAACTTCATCGGCATGAATTGCAGAAGCTTTAGGATGAAATTCCTGTCAGCATCAGCCTTACATGATGTGACGCGAACCCCAAACTTCGGAACGGATGAGATGAGGGGGATCAGTGTTCTCTTGATTTCACGCTTGCCTTTGACAGGTGGAGCAGGAATTTTCCCCGCCTATATGAGTTCCGAAACGAAAGACGATTCATCGTCTTGGTTTGAGTTTTTAGGCTGGATCGAGACCAATAAACGCAACCTTGTCCGCGCTGGAGCGGGTCTGTTGATCCTTGTATTTGTTGTCGCAACCATCCGGTGGAAATCACATCAGACAGAGTTGGCCGCGAATTCGGCTTTGCTTGCGCTCAAGGCCTCCGTGCCCGCCACGGCAACGGGTGAAACGGCCGCGACCGCAGGCGATTTCCTGAAGATCGCGGACCAGCACGGCAGCACCGCTGCCGCGGAACGCGCGTTGCTCCTGGCGGCCGGGGCCTCGTTTACCGATGGCAAGTACTCCGAGGCCCAGTCTCAATTCGAGCGATTCCTCCGTGAGCACGGGGCCAGCGCCCTGGCCGCGAGCGCGGCGTTTGGCGCGGCAGCCGCCCTCGAATCACAGGGAAAGTCCGACGAAGCCCTGACTGCGTATCAAAATTTTCAAACCCGGTTCGCGCAATCGGCGCAGGTGGATCAAGCCAGGCTGTCAGTGGCTCGCATTCACGAGTCGAAGAATCAACATGAGGCGGCGTACAAAGTTTATGACGAGCTGGCACGCGCCGGCACCGGCTCTTCCGCCGCCTCCCAGGCGGCTCAGCGCAAACAAAAGCTCCTTTCCGCTCATCCGGAGCTGGGAAAGACCAATGCCCCAGCGGCTGCCGTCTCCACCAATGCTCCTGCGGTGAAGCCGTAGCCTTGAGGTGAGGACTCAGGAGTCAGGATTGAGCTCGATGGCGGATCAGAGCCAACTGTTCGCACCCGCATCCGGGACGTTCCGAGCGGAATCCCTTTCGAGTCACCACGCATGAAACTGGCAGTCATCGGCACGGGTTACGTCGGACTTGTTACAGGGACGTGTTTTGCTGAAGTGGGGCACACTGTCATATGCGTGGACTGCGACGCACGGAAAGTGGAGATGCTCCAGAAAGGCGGGATCCCGATTTACGAGCCGGGCTTGGAGGAGCTCGTCCAGAAGAATGTCGCCGCCGGCCGCCTCGGCTTCACAACCTCCACGAGGGATGGGGTTGAGAACGCGGATGTCGTCTTTATCGCCGTGCCCACTCCGCCGCAACCCGACGGCTCGGTGGATCTCAGTTTCATGGAAGGAGTGGCCCGGGACATCGCCGCGGTCATGACGAGCTACAAGATCGTTGTGGACAAGAGCACTGTGCCTGTGAAGACCGGCGAGAAAGTGGCCGAGACGATCCGGCGTTATTGCAAGGCGAAGGTGGAGTTCGATGTCGTGTCGAATCCCGAGTTTCTCCGTGAAGGTTCGGCTGTGTCGGACTTTCTAAAGCCGGACCGGGTGGTCATTGGTGTGCGGACTCAGCGGCCCGTGGCTGCGATGAAGGAACTTTACGCGCCCTTCAACGCGCCGGTGGTTGTCACGGACATCAATTCCGCCGAATTGATCAAGCACGCCGCAAACTCGTTCCTTGCGCTGAAGATTTCCTACATCAACGCCATCTCGGTGATCTGCGAGGCCTCCGGCGCGAATGTCCAGGAGGTCGCCAGTGGGATTGGCATGGATGCGCGAATTGGGAGGCAGTTTTTTGACGCCTCGCTGGGTTTCGGTGGAAGCTGCTTTCCGAAAGATCTGAGCGCCTTCGTGAAAATCGCCGAGCAACTGGGCTACGATTTCGGCTTGCTCAAGGAAGTTCAACGGATCAACGCCCTGCAGATGGACCGTTTTTTCAAGAAGATCCTGGAGACGGTCTGGGTGCTCAAGGACAAGAAGATTGGCGTGCTGGGACTGGCCTTCAAACAGAACACCGACGATGTGCGGATGTCGCCGGCCATCGATCTCTGCCACCGTCTGCTGAAGGAAGGCGCGCTTCTCAGAGTTCATGATCCGAAGGCGATGGACAAGGCCAGGACGGTGTTGCCGCCCAGCGGCGTCACCTACATTGATGATATGAACGAGGTCGCCGAAGGGTGTGACGCGCTGGTGGTGGCCACCGAATGGAATCAATTCAAAAGCCTCGACCTCGACCGCGTTCGCAAGGCGATGACACACCCGATTCTTTTCGACGGCAGAAATCTTTTCGATCCCCGCGAGATGGAGCAGCTCGGTTTCATCTACAAGAGCATCGGTCGTTGAAGTGCATCCGCCAATCGAAGTCGCCGCGGGGCTCGTGTTTCATTCCGGCAAACTGCTGATCACGCAACGCCGGCCCGGAGATCACCTTGGCGGCTTATGGGAGTTTCCCGGTGGCAAGCGCGAGATAAATGAATCTTTCGAAGAGTGTCTCCGGCGCGAGTTGAAGGAGGAACTTGCCATCGAGGTTTCCACCGGCGCTGTGATTGATGAACTGACCCACGCGTATCCTGAGAAAACGGTTCATCTCAAATTCTTCCGCTGTGAATTGCTCCATGGCGATCCTCAACCGTTGGGATGCCATGCCTTCGTCTGGGTCACGATCCAGACATTGGATGAGTATGCGTTTCCCGCCGCCGACTCACGGCTTCTGGAAAAGTTGAGGAACACACCTGGACTTTGGTCCGCTGATTGAAGAATTCCTGTCGGTGGGACGGCGTTTCAACTTCTCGCCTGGTTGAGGACATCGCGAGCAGTCATTAACAACATCGTCGCGTCAATCCCGACAGCCGCAAAGTCGTATCCAGACTCCCTCAGGAACTTCGCTTCGCCCGCAGTCATGGCGAAGATGCCGATGGGAATTTTCCTGACTTTGCACGCTGACAGGACGCGGCTCAAGGCTGCTTCCACTTCGGGATGTTTGAGTTGTCCGAGCAGATTCATGCTGCCGGACAGGTCGTAGGGGCCGACGATGATTCCATCGAGTCCGGGAAGGGCAAGGATCGCCTCGATGTCGCGGACGGCGTCAATGTGCTCAATCTGGATGAGAATCGCCGTTTGCGAATTCGCGGTGGAGACGTAGGGCTGGAAGTTCAGACCAAACGAATTGGCGCGAGCGATCCCGGCGCTGCGGGCACCTTGTGGTGGATACTTGGCGGCCTGGATGGCCTCGGCAGCCTGCGCTGCGGATCGGACGAGCGGCACAATGACCCCGTCCGCGCCGAGATCGAGCACCTGTCGGATCCAGATCGGTTCACACGTGGGGACGCGTACCAGACCGTGCGCTTTGCCACGAACGGCGACCAGCATCTGCTGCGCGTCTCGCAAAGAGAGGGTGCCGTGTTCCATGTCGATCCACAGCCAGTCGAATCCAATGTCCGCCATCGCTTCCGCGACTTCCGGGCAGGGCAGGGTGAGCAGCGTGCCCAGCGGATGATGGCCCGTCTTGATCAGTTGAATAAAAGTTGATTTCAAGCGGCCCTGTATTGTCGCAGTCGATGATGGTTGTCGATCCAGAACCGGATTGATGCTGAAGGAAGGTTCTCCGCTCTTGCGAGTGGGATCGTTTCATTAAGCTCGAAGGACGAAAGAAAATAGGCTGGCTATTTGTATCCATTATTAGCGCCAAAGGCGCGGTGCCATACCAGCCTGGGGCAACGCCCCAGGAAACGTGTTAGGTACAGTTCCGAGCGCTGATGGCGCGACCCACTGTCCACAGAATGCGATTTTTTCTCGGAAGGATGGGACGGGCCTTCAGCCCAACGGTTGAGGGCTGATGGTATTCCTGGGACGTTGCCCCAGGCTGGGATAAGGACGCGCCCTTGGCGCTAAAAACGTACAGCGATTTATCGCAGGGGCGGTCGTGTCATGGTACCCAAGTCCCGTAAGGGGACAGGACGCCCGATCTCTCTTCGGATCGTCTGCCCCTTCTTCTTGTTGCCACATCGGCGGCTCCGTCGCCAATCACTTTCATTTCCTGCGTTTTAGCGAATCCAGCCGTTGCCTCACTTCATCCAGGTGAGCGAGGAGAACCCAGTTGTCGCCGCTCCAGGCGAAGAGGTTTCCTTTCGGACTGAACGTCGGCGTGTAGCCCATCCCCCATTCCGGACCAAGGGCGAATTCCACCTTCGGCGGATCTTCAGTTGCGATGCCCCAACCCTGCAATGTGGGGACGGCAAACAACCGTGCTCCAGGCCCGATTGCGCTGCGGTCTTGCATGGCGCTTCCGACTTCTGAGAAGTCCGACACTCGAATCAATTTCCGGGGCTGCAATTTGAGCGGAGCGTAGGCGAGGTATTCACCCGAGGAATCAGCGCGGATGAACGCCTCGGCGGGAATTTGCTGTGAAATCGATTCCCAAAGTTGCCGGCCGCTCTCCACGTCGAAGCATTGCAGCGTGTCCCGCGCGCCTTCGGAAAGAGTGCATCGGGTCGCCAACCGCGCCCCGCCGGCCACGAAGATCAACTCCTCCACCTTTCGGTCCGCCTCGGTTTGAGCGCGCAGGATTCTCGGAGGCTCGTCTTCCTTCAGTTCGTAAATGCGCCAGGACGAGGAGTCACTCTTCCCTGGATCCTTTTCGCCACGCGCGAGCAACAGACGGTCCATCTTATCAAAGCTCATCTCATCCCGTGTCCCGCGTGGCAGTTCCCATCTTTGACGCACCTCGCCGCTCTCCAGATCGTACACACAGGCTTCGCGGCCCGCGCAAAACGCGAAACGCTTGTTCGCGGAATCGAAGGCGCCGCCGGCATTGTCCGCAAAAATCCCCACCGGCGTTTCGAGCCGCCAGAGCAGCCCTCCGTTGCGCGTGTCCCAGATCGCAACCCGCCAGTCATCGGAAAGACCGGCGATCAGTTGCCCATCATTTGAGAACCAGATCTTTCTCACTCCCGAGGTCAGGCCTCGCAAAAGCTGGATTCCGTGATGGGGAGTGAATTCCCACAAATCCACAGCTGTTTTTGCGGCATCGGGTCGCGAGCCGAAGACCATGCGGCGTCCCTCCGCGTCTATGGCCAGCGCGGTGCCTTCGGCGGAACTTTGGACTCCCACTCTCAACACAAGCTGGCTGGTCACAATGTCCCACAAGCGCACTTCGTTTCGACCCGAGGACGCCAGAGTCTGGCCGTCTGGATGAAAGGCCAGCGCCGCAACCGTCCAATGAGAGCCTCGACACCAGGAACGAGCCGATCCGCTGCGGGTTTCCCAGATCCCAATCTCGCCTCCCTCGTAGCCCGCGGCGATCAACCATTCCTTGCCCCTGCCGCGTGAATCGTATGGAACCAGCCGATCCCGTGTCACTGCCAGGCACCTGACCGCGAGGTTGCGCGGCGGCGCGGGTAGGACGCGCTTCTCTTTCATGCTCGGAACCCAATCCTCCAACATCGCGACTCGGTCGGTTACATGACCCGAAGATGGGGCTTCACCTGGGACCGCCGGCATCCCTGCCGGCGGTTGGCTGGCCAGCAAGGATGCTGGCGCTCCCAGGTCCGATTCGAGGTCACCATAAATGTGAATGCTGCCATCTTCACAACCGGCCACGAGCCGCATCCCGTCGTCGCTGAAGACAAGAGCTGTGGCCAACAACGGTGCTTCGCCGATTCTCCGGCTCGTCGCCGTTTCCCAAAGCACAAGTCGTGAGCGCACCCCATGATCCGCCTCCTCCCCCGCCCTTCGGGCACCCTCTCCTCCATTCGGAATGGAGGAGAGGGATGGGGAGAGGAGGATCTCCGGTTTATGGGGAGGGGGCGCTCCGTGGTTCCGTGGTTCAAAGTGCCATTTCTTCGTGGAATTTTCGCCCTGCACAGCCGCCGCTGCCCAGCGTCCATCTTTGCTCAATGCCAGAACCGGCCCCACATTTTCTGCCACGATGTCTCCACTCTCCAGCGGCAACGTCGAGAGCACCAGGCCGTCTCTCATGCTCTTCAAGACACAGTTCGTGGAATTGGCGCTCAACTGCACAGGCACGCCTTCCGGCGTCCAGCTCACCGGACCGACGTCGCGCACTGGCAGTTCGGACTTCGTTCCGTCGGGCGCGATCATCAGCGCCGGCGTGACGCCATCGCTTCCAATCAGCGCGGTTCCGTTGGGTGAGAACGCCGCGCCAACACCACCAAACTGGTCATAAGAGCACAACCGCTCGGCATCGAGTCCTGACAATGAATTCGCCGCCTCTCCGAGCAACTCCGCGTCAACCCGGTAGTACGCTGCCTGCTGGTAGCTTGTCCAGTTGTAGGCAAACCACCTCGCATGCCTGGCTCCCCAGCCACGCCTGGCTTTCGCTTCCTTGAACGCGACGTTGCGTGACTGTTCAATCGATCGCGTCCGGTAAAACCACAATCCCAATCCCAGTCCGACCACCGCGACCGCCGCGGCTCCCCAGAGCGCCACCACCTTCGTCCGCCGCGCCATCCGTTCCAAAGAGCGCTGTCGGACGATGGATTCCCCAAGTGTGAGGCGCACCAGTTCCTCGCGCAGTTCGGTGGCGGACCGGTGGCGTTCGGTTGGATTGCCGGCGCAGGCCTTCAGGATGACCGCATTCAGCTCATGCAACGCCTGGCGCTCGGACTCCGGGAAGGCGTCCATGTCCGGCAGCGCCGGAAAATCAGCGCGATCCCGTCCCGTGCTCATTTCATAAAGCACCTTGCCGAACGAATAAATGTCCGCCGCTTCGTGACCGGGCCCCTCGGGCGCCATGTAACCATGAGTGCCGACCAGCGAGCGCGTCGCATCCAGGCTGGTCACCAGCCCCACGTCCGCCAGCTTCGGCTGGCCGTTCACGAAAATGATGTTCGTGGGCTTGATGTCCCGGTGAACCAGCTCGCATTCGTGCAATTTTTCGAGCGCCGTGGCGAGTGCCACCCCGATTTTCACACTCTCATCGACCGGCAGACGGCTGGCCTCCTTCAGCACGGACGACAGCGTTCTTGGCACATACGTGGCTGGGTTCAACGTTCCAGGTTCAAGGTTCAACGGCGTCTGCCCGAAGTTCGTTTTCACCGATCGGCTGGCCGCTGAACGTTGAACTGCGCCTGCGTCATCCGCCAGTTCCATCACGTAATAGAAACAACCCAGTTCCTCATCGCGCCCCATGTGCAGGATTTGAACCAGACTGCTATGCGACCGGGAGATGGGTTCATACTTCCGGAGTCCTTTGAACTCCCTTTCGTAAAACCCGTGGTTGTTCTCCAAGCGGCTTTGATAAACGATCTTTACCGCCCGCCATTCCTCCATGATGTTTTGCGCCAGCCACACTTCACCGCAGCTTCCTTCCCCGATGCGCCGCCGCAGTTCGTAGCCATCCACGCGGGGAAGCGGATGACGTGAAACACCAGCTGCTTTCTCTGGCGGACCGTTGCTCATCTATCTTCAGGCGGCGTGTGCCGTTGGGTGGGAATCATGCGCAGCTTCATAAGACGTTGCCGGATGATCCGCAACATCCGACGACGCGACGACGGTGGGAGCGGATCAGGAGCCGGCACCGGCGGCTCGCCCCAAAGATGCCGCAACCTGTCCATGAAACAGGATTTCATCAAAACTCGGTCATTAGGTGTGTCCCCACGCCGCCGCGAATGTCGAATAGACAACCATTGCCCCACTCACGTCACTGCGCGGTGAGGACACCACGCCTTACCATTCCGAGAGGTAGGGCCGGTGTGTCCGCACACCGCCGCGAAAGTCGAATAGATAACCATTGCCCCACGCACGCCACAGCGCGGTGAGGACACCACGCCTTACCATTCCGGGAGGTAGGGCCGGTGTGCCGTCAGCTTGTTCGATCCAACTTTCACCACTCATGCCGTTCATAGATTCGAGCCATTCCTCAATGCCTCCACCTCCCGTTTGAGCACCTGCCCGACTCGATGCTTGGCCACATACACGGAAGCCACGTTTGTCCGCAGATGCCGGGCCGTGTCGAGAGCACCGTGCTTCTGCAACACATGATAATCGAAAATCTGAAACTGGACCGGCTTGAGCCTTCGTTTCACCCGTTCCATTGCCGCCGCTATCAAATTTTCTTCCCACTCCATCTCCCAGGCTGCATCCGGAAGAAGCGATGCCGGATCAGCGATGCTTTCAAACGATGCCCCTTCATCGTCATCGGCCAGCGGTTCCAGCGTCGGCCCCGCCCGCCGCCGTTTGCGGAACTGATCCGCGATGCGCCGACTCACGATCCGGAAGAGCCACGTCTTGAAGGCGCACACCGCCGGGTCGTAATGGAACTCCGGGATTTGCTTTGCCACTGAAATCACCGTTTCCTGCACCACCTCCTGGGCCTCCTGCTCCGTCAGTTGCGCGCGACGCGCCCTCCCATAGATCAACCGCCAGTAGGTGTTGAAGAAATCCTGCCACCGCTCGGCGTTGTCCCAGTACTTCAGCCCGGCCAGCAAGCTCGCCCGCGTGGGGATCAGTTCATCGTCGTCAAACTTTGCTGCGCGCGTGGTCATTTAATGGTTAATCGCTCCTCGCGTGCCATTTCTTGCAAAAGAATTGCGTCTGCGGAAAAAACATGCCTATCCGGTTCGTTCTCAAAACTAGATTTGGAGCGCGGCTGTGGTGAAACCCAGCCGCAGAAATGCCCTCAATACTGCGGCTGGTGCTTCGCACACAGCCGCGCTCCTTAAAATTGGGGCGAACTGGATAGAATGGAAAAACCTTGGTGAAGCCATTTCATTCGCGTTAATCCGCGTGATTTGCGGGCCTCTCAAATACCCGTCGTTGAACCCGGCACGCACCAAAACCTTCCAGGATGTCGCCCCGGTCGGCCATCGTAGCCGCCGTCCTCGCAATAAGCCCGATACGTCATCAGTTCCGTGTGACCGTCAAAACAGCCGATCACCGTTCCGTCGCCATGCATCCGACTTGGCGGGTATTGAGCCCCGCCGGCCACACTGTCGAAGTTCGACGTCTCATCCTGTTGCCAGTAAGCGATCGCATTCGGGTCAAACTGGCCGAGCTTGAACGTTGTGAATGGCCCGCGCGGTCCGGTGGTGAACTTCGAGACCGCCGCATTGATGACGTAACTGGACACCTGCATGGTCCGCTTTTTGAAGGCCGCGTTGTTCGTCGGGTCGCCCGGGCAAAAATACAGATACGGCTGCGTGTGGTAAGGCCAGAGCTGCCCGCGCGAGATCGTATGATCCGGCTTGTTGCCCGTGATCCTCGTGTAGCACCAGTTCGGCACATTGAACTCACTGGAATGAACCGAAGTGTAAGGCAGGTAATCCTGGTAATCGTTCGGATACATCGTCGTTGCCAGCATGATCTGCCTCATGTTCGAGAAGCACCGCGCGCGCTGGCCTTTCTCCTTCGCCTTGCTCAAAGCCGGCAACAGCAATCCAGCGAGAATCGCGATGATCGCGATCACAACCAGCAGCTCGATGAGTGTGAAAGCGCTGCGCTGGATAAAACGGTGCCGAATTCGTGGCGGTTTTGAGTGCGTATTCATTGGGGGGAAGTGATTGCCACCCTCTTGATAGGCCACCAAGTGGAGCCTGTCACGCGGGGAATTGCTTCAACTCGAACTCCGAAGTTGGGGAGCACACCCGCCCTCGGGTGTTGCGCGACGCGCCTCGCGTCCCGCTTCCGCACCCGTGGCACAACACGGCGGGCTCCGTAATGTTTCGGACATCGAAGGTTTTCCGCGAGGGCGCGGAAAACAACACCCGGGGCGGGTGTGCTCCCTATTCCTGTTTCAGAGATCGGGTTTAATTGAAATGGGAGAGCATGACCGTCTCGGTCGCACCAGTCGGCGTCCCGCCGACTGGTCCCCGGCGAACACACTACCAGCCAAAAGGCGCCAGCGTTCGGCACGGGTAAGTTCTCGGCGGGACGCCGAGAACAGCGGGCGAGACGCCACGCGCTCCCCAATGAATCGCATCTCAAAGATTTTTTGAAATAGTTGCAAGAACCCCACCAGTGCCAGCGATAAACCCTCAAAGCCATGAACTGTCCATCCCGGACAACCCTTTTGATAAAACGCCAACGCCGCCCGGCAGGGCCGGTGTGTCCTCACACCGCCGTGAAAGCGGGAGAACGCGCCTTTGCACCCAGCGGCGCGTTCAGGACATGGCAGCCCAGCCACTGCCAGACGCTTTCGGACAAATCCATTTGTTTCCCGCAAATTCAGAACGACCGCAAAACTCTGGGCCACTTGGCTGTCACTTCGAATTGGTGGGAGAACATATTTTTGAAAATAGTTGCAAGGATCCACCCGTGGGGAGCGATTAACCGTCAGAAGCCATGACACAACCGTTTGCGAAATCTCCATTGGTGAACCAGAAGACCCATCAACGGAGGACTGCTCAGAACCTGCTCGATTGGGAAGCCGCCCTCGAACAGACCCGGCACCTTCAGGTAGGGCAAGGCTGTCCCCAGCCCGCCGTGAACGTGAGAGGACGCGCCTTCGCACCCAACGGCGCTGGGAAGAACAGCGCCGCCTGCTGGCGGCGCATCTCCAAGGCGCTTCGCGACTTTGAGGCCGCTGGGAATGCGCGCCAGCTTTTGGAGTGCGCCGGCAGAGCGAGAGCGACGACGGCGCTTTCGATTTGGAAGGAGTGCCGCGACTGGCCAGGGATTCCCGCTCCAGAGCCGACCACCCCATCCAAAGCGGTGTCGCGTCCGACTTGCCACCGCACTCCATACGCTTGTGCGCAGTTCAACACTCCTCTTGCAATCAGCGCTCCGATGTCTCGCGAAGTGCGTGGAGTGCGGCGCTCCCAAGCGCCGCTATGCTCACCTCTCCAGAATGGCAGGTCATCGCTCCTGCTGCCCGCCGCCGGTGCTGTCGCCCTCTGGAAGTACCGAGCCATCTACCTGCAAGCCAAGGCCCGTTCGGCCAGCGGAGCGACGTGGTGGAAGACACCGTGCGAGGGCGAAAACAACAGGGAACCATTCATAACAACCAAGTGACTCTGGAACCAAAGCAAGCCATGAAGATTCTGCTCCATCTCTTTCTGATCCTTTTGCCGGTCCTGGTGGCAATCCGAGTGTCGGCGCAAAATGAGGCCACAGCGGCTCCCTACAAGACCGCCATATTCGTGGACAACCGCGCCGGAGCCGCTCTGAACGACAAGGTCGCCGTATTGGAGGATTTTCTCACGAGCCGGATCACGGAAAAGGGATTCAGTTTCATCAGCAGCGAGATTACGATTAAGGCCGTGAACAGTTATCCGGCGGTGGGCTTTGCCGTGGACACGAAAGATCCGCTCAACTTCAACGTCCAGGATCGCGGGACCACGGCAAAGGGCGAAGGGTCAAAGTCAACGGAAGGGCAAGTGTCCCTCCGCCCGGGGCCGACGAGGCTGGACCGGATACTAAACGACAGCACTTCGGCCCTCCGGTTGGCGCAAAATATGGGAGCGGATTGTGTGCTGGTCGCGTCGATTGCCACGTACGGCACTGAGAAGAAGACATTCCAGGATGGAGACGTGAAGACAGTGAATCTCATCCACACGTTGCGAGTGAGTTACAAGCTGCTGGAGGGTACGCAGGGCGGCAGTGCCATCGGGGATACCCTCAAAGCGAGCAAGACCACGCGTTCCACCGAGAACATTCAAACGGAAAGTTCTGAAATCCTAAACGAACTTTTGGAGGAGGCTTCGATTCAAGTCGCGGAAAGTGTCGGTAAAAAACGGGAGTCCATTCGCAAATTCCCCACCGCACCTATGCTTGTCAGTATTTCAGTGTCCTGCGGCATGCAGGATTTGGTCAACTTGCCGGCATCCGTCCCGGACATCCGGGTTTTGCCTAATGGCACGCTACAGGTGGAAACCAACCGCTTGGGAATTTATGTGCTCGACGCCAGTGTCGAGCTCGACGGCTTCGGCATCGGGTCGGCTCCAAACTCCTTCAAGGTGCGGCCCGGTTTGAGCAAAATGCGGATCACTCGCGCTGGTTTCAATAGTTGGGAGCAGTCCGTGAACTTCACTGAAGGACAAAAATTCCATGTTGCCCTCCAGATGTCCGAAGCTGGCTACGCCCGCTGGAAAGACAATACGACCTTCCTCTTCGGTCTGAAAACCGGTGAGAAACTGACCGACGCCACCGTGAAAGTGATGGAAGGCTTCGCTCAAACCCTGCGGCAAAGTGGTTACCGCATCGACGTAAAGGCCGACGCCAAGGGCAAGTCTCTCTTCGATGGACTGACGATTCAACCCAGCCTCTTCAAATAGGTGACCTGCTGATTATGAAATCAAATTACTTCTTTGTCCGACAACTTATCTTGGCGCTTTGGTTGGCACTTGCTCAGGTTATCGCAAACGCCCAAAGACCCACGCTCGGCATCCTGGAAGTTCGCGCGACTTCCTCCATCGAGAAGAGCGCGGAAAAGCTGGCTTCAACGAATGAGATGATGCGAATTGTTGAATCGTTGGGAAATCAACTCATCAGCACGATCAGTGGGACTGAACGATTCCAGATCATTGCCAGAAGGGATTTAGGTCGATTGTTGATGGAGCAAAGCTTGACCGACTCTGGCAATCTGAACCTGGCCGATCCCAACACCGCCAAGGCGTTCAAAGTGGCAGGCATTAAATACGGCTTGATTGTGACGGTGAGTGATTTTCAAGACCACACCGCTACAATGACCTTCGGCAATCTCAACCAGAAGTATGAAAAACGAACTTTTCGGCTTTCGACGGTTTCCAAAATCTACAACACAACCACCGGTGCTCTGTTGCAGGCTCCCAGCTTCACCATCCCTGTAGAGGATCCAAAGAAGTACCTCAACAAACAGGATGTCACTGAAAACTCACGGATCAGTGATGAGTTGATGGAGGAGCTTTCCAAACGAATGGCCGCAGAAATTGCTCGCGCTGTTATGGACTATTCGGGTCCGGCTAAAGTTATCGGAAAACCAGCAGGGAGGCAGATATCGATCGACATGGGTGGTGGAACCGGCGTTAAGAGAGATCAAGTATGGGAGTTATTCGAGTTGGGGGATGTTATCATCAAGGGCGAAACTCCAAGCGAGGACGTCCGGGATGAACGCCTCATTGGCAGGGCAAAGATCATTCGAGTAAATCCCAAATTCTCCCAAGCGGAACTTCTGGAGGGCACAGATGCAAGCGAGGTTCAAAAGGCCAATGAAAAAGGCATCGTCTTGCGACTGCCGCAAGACTCAGAACCAAAGGCAAGTCCACCGGACAAGAAATGACTCCATCGTCTGGAACTAGAAAACGCCTTCACTCCTCTATTTGAAATATGCGCCACCACCTATTACGTCCGCTCGTATTGCTGCTCTTCGTCCTCGTGCCCCTGTTCACAGGATGCAAGAGCGCAATAATCCATCATGCGAAGCAAAAAAGCAAAATCACCGACGCATGGAGGCAGGGGCAAGTCGCTAATGCCGCCGAGGAACTGACGAAGAAGGCGGCTAAACATAAAGAGGATCGAGACGCAGTCATTTGGCGGCTTGAGCAAGCCACCGCATTGCGTGCTACAGGCCAGATCAAGGAAAGTAATGACGCCCTCGCTGCCGCCGAAAAGATGATCGATAGTTACGATCAGAAGGCCAAGATCGACGTGGCCGAGCAAACTGTAGGGTTTGTGGTCAATCAAGCCACGCTGCCTTACCGCGGCCGTGACTACGATCGAGTGTTGTTGAACACGTATCGAGCCCTCAACTTTATGCAGATGGGTGATTTGCCGGCAGCGCGAGTCGAGTTGACCCGCGCTTACCAGCGGCAACAAGACGCCGTGGAAGATAATAAGAACCGGATCAGCCGGACTGAAGCTGACGCAGAGAAGGAACTTGAGAAGTCCAAGAACAAGGCGGCAGCCAAGGAACTGGTCGAAAAGGCAAAAGCTGATCCGAAGTTTTCCCAAGATTTGCAGGGGTTGAATCCGGCCTTAGACGGACTAAAGAGTTACAGCGATTATGTGAATCCTTTTACAGTGTACTTGGAGGGGCTGTTTTTCGTCGCGGCTGCCGAGGGGCCATCCGACCTCGAACGTTCTCGCAAGTCGCTGGAACGCGCCTTGGCCTTCACCGATGGCAACGAGTTTATCAAAAGAGATCTGGAGATGGTGGACAACTTGATCAGTGGCCAACCGCTGCCTCCCATTACCTATGTGATTCTTGAAACAGGCATGGCTCCCGCCCGTGAGCAGTTCAAAATCAGGGTTCCGCTCTTTATCGCCGGAGTCAGGGAAGTGCCCTATGTCGCCGCCGCCTTTCCCGTCTCGAAGAAGCAAGATGGCAATATCCCGTCCCTCAACATCTCTTCCGGCGGGTCTAATATCGTAACAACCACGCTGGCCAGCATGGACTCAGTGGTGGGACATGCTTTCAACAACGAGTTGCCGACGATTATCACCAAGACGCTGATCAACACCGCGGTCAAAGCCGTGGCGACCGGAGTGATCAACGAGGCAATGAAAAAACAAGGTGCCTGGGAGAAGTTCGTGGTGAAGGTTCTTCTGGCGATTCTTCAAGAATTGACGGCCGTGGCTGACACCAGAACCTGGTGTACTCTCCCCAAAGAGTATCAGATAGCGCGTTTCCAGACGCCAACGGACGGCAAACTCGAACTCTCCGCCCCGGATGGAAGCTTGAAGACCGAAGTGCAACTTCAACCGGCAACGATAAATATCGTCTATGTCAAAGGGGTCAACTCCGTCAACGCATTGACAGTTTCCCAGATCAAACTCAAATGATGACACCAATTCAAACCGCAGTGCCCCTTGCAATGGTTGCCATTGCTTTGCTCACGCAGGGATGCAAGTCAGTGAATTCCGTTGAAAGAGCAGAGCCGGTCAACCAGCGCCAGATGGTTTCAGACAAGAGAATCATCACCGATCCATCGCTGGCCAGGAAAGTGCAGATCCTCGGCGTGAATGAGGCCACTCTCCCCGGAGGTTATCTGAAAGTGCAGGTCGAGGTGCGCAACGCCACGCGAGTTGCTCAAGACTTTAGTTACCGCTTCGATTGGCTGGATGCGAGCGGCATGCATCTTCGCACTGCTACCGCCGGCTTCATCCCTCAGCACATTCAAGGAGCTGAACACCTTTACGTGATTGGAGTGGCACCTTCCTCCGACGCAAAAGATTTCCAGGTCAAATTCATCGAGCAATAATCCCTATCTTCTTCACTCCAATGAAAACCACAAAACTCAAATTACTTGGTTGCGGACTGGCTTCGTTACTTTTGATCGGGTGCGGCACGACAAGAACGACCACGGATTCCAAAGGTCCAACAGGTACTCAAGATAGCGTTGTCACCGCCGGCGTGGACCCTCGTGACCTCGCCAGGATAGCGAGCGAGATGCTGGAATCGCTGCGCACCAAAGGCACGCTGGACCCTCGTGACAAGAAGCCCGTCCTTCTCGGAATTAGCCGCTTTCGAAACGATACGGGCTTGCATGACCGCGAGCTGAACATGGAGGCGCTCGTCGGGCAGATTCGTGCGGATTTGACTCGAGACGGGAAAGTCGAGATCGAGCCGTTTTACCGAGTAGGAGGCAAACCAGAGGATCAGGTAGCTTATGACCTTTGGCGGAGGAAGAACTTTCTGGAGAACCGGCCTGAGCGAGATCCGGATTTCACGCTCTCTGGAACCGTCCTCCAACATCGCGCCCGGCAAGGAAACAAGACCGAGATCACATATACCTTTCAATTGAGACTGATCAGTATGGCAACGTCTTCCCAAGTTTGGGAGGACTCGCGAGAAGTGACGAAGCTTTCGAAACGCCCGATCTTTTAGAAGATCGAGATGAACTCAGATTGACCTCAGCTTAGGTCCGTTCGCAATGAATTCATGAAACTTCTCAAACAAATAACCGTTGGAAGCTTGATTCTCGCCTGTGGTTTCCTGCTCACCGGCTGCGGCAGCACCCGGCAGCACCCGCTCACAAGTACGGACCATTCAGGGCCAGTCGGCGGCCAAACTTTCGGCGCTGGGGTTGGTCTGGTCGCCGGCAATATCACTGGGGGCCGTTGGATTTGGCGAAGGCCTGGTGAGAGGAACCGCTGCGCCGTTCAAAAACGTGAAAACGACGCGCTTGGTGCGACGCTGGCAAACCGAGACCATAGCCGATGGTCGCACCATACAAGTGCCCGAAGACATTCTTGTGGATGCCTACGGACTTCAGGTCAGTCTGGATGGCAAGAAGTGACTGAAGCCGAAAGCGATCCTGGCGTCGTTTTTTGTTAGCAACTTCAATCAACTCGAAACCAATTATGGCTGCTTACGTCATTAAATCATGGAAGGCTCAAACCGAACCGATCGATGACAGCCAGAGTTTTGTGCAGATTGAAGGCCGTGCGGGAGGCTTTTTGTCCTGGCTACTCTCGCTGGTGAACATCAGCCCCACCATCTCGCTGGTAGTGAGTTCCGAAAAGATCACATTCGCGGAAGGTTCTCTTGCAGGAAGTCTGAGATACCAGACTCCTCTGGAAAACACCTGCGCCACTTTCTACGGCTACACGAAACCATGGAAGGAAGCGGTGGCCATCGGAGTGATTGTCGGTATGGTCACACTTTTTCTGTTCGCCATTCCAGGCATTATTGTAGGTGTCCTGTATTACTTTCTGAACAAAACGCTCACCGTCGGATACTCGGATATGGGCGGGCTTCGCAATGCCATCCACTTCAAACGCTCCCTGATCGAAGGTCAAAATATCGATGAAGCCGAGGCTGAGAAAGTCTGCAACATCATCCAGAACTTGGTCGATGCTAAACGTTGCGCGAATGGAAGTGGGATAAAAAAGGCCACACCATGAAAGGCCAGATGCTTGAGTGCGGTGTTCGGTCTAACCCAAGTCGCTATTCTTTGAGTGGACAGAAATCGGCACCAGTTTAACGGAGCCGTGAACTGGAGGGGCCATTCCGGACTGGCCTATTCACTTTAGAGCGGACGCAGCTTTTATCGAAGTTTGAATGCTACATTCGCGACCATCTCGCTGTGTCGGTTTTTCTCATTAACATTATGGGATGTTTGAGGAGATCCTGTCTGGCTGCCATTTTGGGTTTCTACTTATTTAGCAGTTCGACGTCGCAAGCGGCTACTGGCCGCATTGTCTCGATTGAACCTTCCGAATTCACAGCAGGGCGGTCGGAGATCGTCACCGTAACCATCCAGAACACCGGTGCCGCCGCCGAATTCCTGGTTCTCTACGCAGATTCCATCTGCAACCCGTTCAACGGCGTGCCGCCCGGCTGGACCATCCGACCGTTGAAATTCGCGGACCTGAATTTTTTCAGCGACTACAATCCATTCCTGCCAGCCGGAGCAATGTATGAAGCCACGTTTGAAGTGACGCCTCCGTCAGTCGCAGGCAACGGAGCGTTCCTCTGGCAACTTCAAGAGGATGGCTTTCTGTGTTTCAATCCAATCCTAGACAAGAGGGAGCAAGTCGTAACGGTTTCCCCGCTTGCATCGGTGCCTTCGACTCTAATCTCGCCGGTAGCGGGCATCTTCAGAGTGACAGGAAAGGAGAATCCAGACTGCGCAGGAATTGCAGGCCAATGGACTTTCTGTCAGCACCAGACAGATCTTCACTCCGTAGGAAAAGGAATCGCGGATGCCGACGAGACATTTGCGTGGGACATGAATCTGTGGCGCGGCACGGATGTGGATGCCGATAAAAGCAAAGCAGTCTTCGCCACAGCTCCTGGCAAGGTTGTTAAATGGGCAGGACTACATGTGCCAGGTGCCGTATCGGGTGCAGTTTTGATCGAGCACACTCAAGGCGGCAGGATTTGGTGGAGTGGTTATCTCCACATGAAGGAGATAACTGTGACTGAAAATGAACTTGTCACGGCCTCAAGTTTGCTTGGAAACATTAGTAATATCTGCGCATGTGGTGCCATCCCCAATCACCTGCACTTCGCCGCTTATCAAGGCGCTAACACACCCGGTGGACTCTTGTCTCGGAATGTTTCTTTTCTTCAACGCGATGAAGCCGCTCCACCTTCCATAACACGTATCTCCCCCAACCCCGTGACCGGTTCGGAACTGCCGAAAACAATCACCATCGAAGGTGCGGATTTCCTGAACAAGCCTACTGTGAGTCTGAGGTGGACTTTTCCACCGTTGCCGCCAACTGGCGGCTACATTGTACCTGATGCCCAAGTCACTTTTGTCAGCAGCACCCAGGTGCAAGTGTCGATCAAGACAACAACGGCAGCGGATACGTGGACGGTTCAGGTGACAAACCCAGATGGCCAGACTTCCAGGCCATTCACGTTTGCGGTGCTTGCGCCCGCTCCAGTCGTTACAGTCACATCGCCAAACGGACGAGAGACGTGGCCATCCGGAGTATCGCAGCGAATCGTTTGGTCTGTGATCGGCGACACGACACTGATCAACAATTTCCATATCTCCTATTCATTGGATGCTGGGGCATCTTACCTGAACGACATCGGAACCGTTTCGGAGAGCATGCGAGCGATAAGCTGGACGCCGTCTCTTGCGATTTCATCGACGACTCAGTTGCGTGTTCGCGTGCAAGCCCGTGATTCAAACAACGCGATACTTGGTCAAGACATCAGCGACGCGAGTTTCACGATTGGTCCCGTTGCAAATCCGTCAGGGCTGACGATCATCACTCATGGGTTCCAGCCAATTTTCCTTGGCTTTCCGGCTTGGCCGCCCGATATGGCCAACGAAATCGTCAGGACAAAAAGTGGCGGTAAAGTGGTCGTGTTGAACTTCGATTCAGGAGAGTCAGACGTCATCACGGGTTCGGGGACCGAGAATGAGCTGGCCAGCTTTGGAGAAACGGTGCTCGTTTTGAACTGGGCGGGCAAATCGCACAAAACACTGCCGGACTTTTCGACAAGCGAGCCGGGATGGCGCGAAGCGGCAGGAGATTTTCTCGCCAACTACCTTTTGGGGACGGGCCTGATTCGGCAAGTGAAGGAGCACGGCATTCCGATACACTTCATTGGACACTCTTTTGGTACGGTCGTGAACAGCGAAGCCATTCGCCGCTTGGGTGCTTACGGAGTTCAAGTGGACCAAATGACGACGTTAGACCCGCACGATCAGGACCAGGAAGGCATTCCAGATGCCAAAGACTACAACACTGTCGGCATTGCCGACCACCCTCATGATGAGCCGCTCGTGACGGTGTGGAGCAATGTAGATTTCGCGGATAACTATTGGGAAGATAACAACGCGACAGCCACAAACATCCGCGACAATTTTTACCACCCCGATACTGGGCTTTCAATTCAGTTACCGAATGGTCACGCCATCCCTGGCGCTGCGAATCGTGATCTGACGGCGGAGACAGGATATTTCGCCGGACAGGTCTCCGAGATCAATTCCCTCGGACCGCTTTTTGATTCGAAGCCTGATGGAGCTAGAACTCTCGCTTTGGGCATCAACGCATGGTACGGATCGTATCCGCATTCTCGTGTCCATGAATTCTATTATCGGACAATTAACGACGTACTCGAACTAGACGGGACAGCCAATCAAGCTCTGCAAGACAGCCGAAGTTGGTATCGTGGCCTGCCGGCGACCGCTCAAGGCTTCGCTCTCACCGGTCTCCATCGGCTTAATTCAATTAACTTCGGTGCTTTGGGTATGACTTCTCCTTCGACCGACTACAACAAGCCGCAGCCGACACTCAAAGCGAATGAAACAGTGTTCAATGGCGACTTCCGATTTACAACTGGCGACAAACTTTCCGGCAACCTGCCCGGCTATGATGATAGCGACGGTCCGAATGTAGTTCCTGGGGATGCGGGGCACGGAAGCGTTGCCGAACTGCACGATGACAAATTTGACGGCATTGATCCCAATCAAAGCTTCAAACATCGCCCTGTGTTCTTTCCTCCAGAGGCAGCGTACCTGGCGTTTGAAATCAATATCCGGAAATCCAACGTAGGCGATTTTCTCTCACTAGAAGGTCCTGGAGGATCCAGCCTCTACTGGACATTCGATCTATCGAACGCACTTCCTGGCTGGAGAATGGTGCGGATCAAAGTTCCTGAAACTTTCCGAGCACAGTGGGGCAGTTTCACGCTGAGAGTGGAACATAAGGGACTTTGCTGCAACGATGCCACTGTTTGGGTTGACAATTTTCAAATCATCACGACTTCCACTGCAACTGACCATTTTGAACTCCACGCAACCTCAAACATGGTCGGCAATGGGTTAGTGACTTCCGAGCCAGCGCAATTTACATACGCTGCCGGCGAATCGGTGACACTGACGGCAACTGCGAGCGACGGCTATTTCCTCCAAAGCTGGACCGGTGTGGATAGCGCCAGCGGCGATCAAGCACAGGTCATCATGTCAGGCCCACGCACCGTGACGGCGAACTTCAGCCAGGCTCAGGCGAACACCAGTTGCGGTTGTCCAACTGAGTATTTGAACCAGTGCGCCACGGTCGCGGCGCTTCCCACGCACAAAGAAGGCTTGATTGCCAAAGCGGCTCGGCTCGCCGCAGCCGCATCGGCCATTGACTTGACCCTGATTCGCCGATTCCGCGACGAAGTGTTGGCGAAGACCCCCCAAGGACAATCTATCCGCGACAAGTATTACCAGAACAGTCTGGAGATGCTGCACCACCTCGCCGCAGATGCGGACTTGCGAACCAAGGCCGTTCAAGCGGTCGTCAGCTTGCAGCCTGTCATGAAGGATTTGCTGGATGGCTCTGGCAAACAAGCGATGATGCGGGATCAAACGAGTGCCTTCAATGGATTCGTTCAAAAGCTGGATGCCGTCGCCGGAGTGCAACTCAAGTCTGCAATCCAGGGAGAGTTAGCCCGCATTGGTCCGCTGGAGAATCTGGAGGGAAAAACCGGGACGGAATCCAGGCAGCGCGTCCTCGGTCTGCCGCTACAGATCACCAATCCCAAGATCAACGCGACTGGAGCCATAGAATTCACTGTCACCGGAGAATTATCCGCCAAGCTACGCGTGGAGTTCTCGGAGGACTTGATCAAGTGGACTGCTCTCGATCTTGCTCCGATCAATCAATTGCCCGCCGTTCTGCGCGATGAACGGCCGGTGTCTGCAAACCAACGATACTATCGCGTAATCATCGTGCCCTAATGGAGTCGTTGCGATGCCCAACTCCGAACATGACAACCCAACCAGGAAACCGAGTTCGTACACATCGGTGAAATTGATCCTTTCAGTACTGGCCGTCATCCTCGGAACAAGTTGCTCATCCATTACCGGACAAAAGTTCGACGAGAAAAAAGTCACCAAGATCGAAAAGGGAGTGACCACTGAGACGAATTTGATCCGTTTGTTTGGCAAACCGGGGAACCAGGCGATGAATGCAGAAGGTATGACCACTCTCTCTTGGGTATACTTTGAACACCGCAAAGGATGTGCGTCATTCATTCCAGGTTATGGACCGTTCATTGACAGCTTTCGCGCCTACAAGAGAAAGGAGCTCTTGGTGACATTGACTGATGACGGCAAAGTGATGACCTTCGACTTTTCTTCCAGCGGTTCACAATCCTCTTTCCTTCGGGTGGATGACGTCCCGAAAAAGTGAATTGTGGCAACGAGAGTAGATAAACTATGCACCGCATAATTCCATTCCTCGCATTGATCGGCGCACTACTCATCGCGGGCTGTTCGTCCTCCACACCCTCAGTCACGACCGGGAGGAAAGTGATCGAAGATCGAATCGCCAGTGAATCCAAGGGGTTGATCAAGCTCGTGTCCTTCAAGAAGACAAACGGCCAATCTTTCGAAGTGATGGGCATCAAGGGCTACAAAATGGAATATGAGGCGCGGATCGAGTTCTTGGCGGATTGCATGTGGGGAGGCGGAGGTGGCCCCGGGCAAGTCCAGGGGATGTTCGCGGCAGAACCCAGCCCATGGAAAGCGCGCAACGAATCCAACCCGGCTTTCAAGGGGAAGCAACAAGCTCTAAAAAACCAGCAGCCGTTTCTGACAGGCACTCTAACCTTCGAACAAACTGAGCAGGGTTGGCGGGCAAGTAAGTAGTTCAATCACTATGTAGCTTTGAAGGTAATGAAGGTTGATGGACCGTAACAAACAATTAACAACAAAGAAGTTTATGAACCGTGTTTACACATTACTTGCATTGATCGGCTCATTGTCGCTCTCAGCATGTTCATCTTCCACTCCCTCGGTTTCGGCCGGGCGGCGCGTGATCGAAGAGCGAATCGCCAGTGAATCCAAGGGATTGATCAAGCTCGCGTCCTTCGAGAAGACGAACGGCCAATCCTTCGAAGCGATGGGAGTAAAGGGCTACAACATGGAGTACAAAGTGGAGATAGAATTCGTGGAGGATTGCTCATGGGGAGGCGGAGGTATGTTCAGCCAAATGCAGGGGCAGTTCTCGGCGGTGCCCGGCGGCCCGAGCAACGCGCTCAATGCCGTGCTTTACATGGGCAAGAAGCAGATGAAAAAGGGCCAGCGCGAAACCGTCACCGGCAAATTGACCTTCCAACAAACTGAACAAGGCTGGCGGGCGGGCAAGTAATTCAACCACCATGTCTGTCATGGGGTACTCTCCCTGCGTTTCGTTGCTGGCAACCATGCTCCTGGCGGGGTGTGGCTTTGGCACACGTTACCCGCGCTTTGACGAAGCAGGCGTCGTTTCACTCAATCCCCTCCGCGCGAATACAGACAAACTTTCTGAAGCCGAGTATCGCAGCCTTGCCGATCTGGAAGGGTCATGGGTCGTGACGAACAAGTATCAACGCAAGCCGTCACCATCGGCATCGACGGGACGGACAACGAATCAGCTTGGGCAGCCGCGAACTGCCGTTCCCAGCCCGGTCAGAAGCGATGAAAAACCACAGGAAGTCGAAGTGGTCACGGTCCTTACTGTGGACAGCAAGGGAGCCATGGTTGGTCCCAGCGCGACGATCGAAACCTACACGGGTGGCAGTCTGAAAGGGCGATCCAGCTACGTGCCGATACCATTAAAGCTCAAAGACGATATTTTCCTGGAGCTGCGTCCTGATGCGCTCTCTCAGCTATTGTTTCTCTTAGGGGCGGAGGTCGATCATCCACCACCCATTCCAACATATTTGTTCATGAAGATCAGACCGAAAGGACTGACTCTGGAGGTTGGCCGTCTCAATGAAGAATGGTTGCGAAAGTTGCTGGAAAAGAAACCCAGATCGATCCGTCATCTCACGCCACTTACCAACCACTCGGAGATTGTCCTGACCGACACATCGCAAGCTCTCCAGCTCTTCCTTCGACGTCACGCGGGCAAGCCCGGAGCTTTCGAGCTCACCACGTTCTCCCGCCAAAGGGGCGGCGTATGGTCTGCCGAGGATTTGAGAAAAGCAGCGAAAGCGGCAATCGATGTCTTGGCCCGCACCAAGGTTGCAGAGAAGTTTGGAGATCACGAGGCAATCATTCAGGTCAGCGAAATCGCCAATCAATCCGGCGAGCCAATTGATACCGCGTTTCTTTCTTCCGTATTGCGGCGTTCTTTCGACGGCACGTTGAACAACTTCTTCTACCTCAATCCCAATCTTGCCGGAAAAATCACTTCTCGCATGACTGGTGTGTTCGAGCTTTCCGGCGCAGTTGTGAAGTCGAACGCGAGGAATGAGACCGGAGGTGCGGCCCGTTACCAGCTCCAGCTCAAGTTGAAAAACAAGGAGGGTAAAGTTCTGTGGGAATATGATCAGCCTCTGAGCCGGTCTGATTGAGAGATGAATTAGAAATGAAAACCTTGAAAATTATGGTGAATGCGGCGGCTGTCGTCGTCTTTGGCCTTTGCTTTTACGCTTCTGAACTCGGGAGCAAACTATTGGAGGGACGTTTCAAGCTCGAGCCTTTTACTCTGTATTTTCTGGCCAAGGGGATCTTCTGCTCAGTGTCGATGCACCTTTCCGTCCGGATCTTGGAAGCACTGTCAACGAAGCGCCAGGAGTGAGCCGTGACTATTCAATTAGTTCCAGTGCCCGCAAATAACGCAAATCACACGAATTCACGAGGGAATCTGGAAGCTCTTTTGCCGACTTGACCGTCACTTTTCGGTGATTTGCATTTCGGACTGCTCATCGCGACAGGAACTCTTTGATCCGCGTCCATCCGTGTGATTCGCGGGCTCTTCAAGTGAAAGGTTGCGGATGTGAGCATGGCAACTCAGCGCCGATATGCGGCTGCGAAGTCAACAGGCTTTTGGGCTTTTCAACGCGAATTTGAGAGGTGACTTCCTTCAGTCAAAATTGCGCAGTCAGATGCTCTCAGCGACAACTCCAAAAAGACATTTACTTTACCACACGCAAAAACTGGTCGATATCCACATCGGCATCGCGGAGCGCGCCCTTGAGAGTGTAGCGATCCACTTCGTCGTGGTATGGGAAAACGACGGTTCGACCATCGGGGTGTTTCATTTTCACGTGGCTGCCTTTGCCCTGGAGCTTCACGAAATCAAGTCGCTGCAATGCGGCCAGGACTTGTCGTCCGGTCAGCAGCGGTAACTTCATATCGTCAGTTCAACGATTTCGCGCTCCGCAGTTCGTTCGAGTTCCTCCGGCGCGGGTTGGAGGTAAAGATCAATGGCTTCGCGGATATTGGCCAAGGCTTCCTCGCGAGTCTTTCCCTGCGACCAGCAACTCCTGAGAGATGGGCAATGCGCCACCACATACCCGTCTTCGCCGCGCTCCACAACAATCTTCAGGTTCATAATCAGGATAGAGTCGCACAAACGGAGAACCCAGGGAAAGCCAGATCATGAGAAACGAATGCGTGAACTTTGAAGGTAATGGTCAATGTGGCGGCCATCGTCGTCTTTGGCCTTTGCGTGTACGCCTCCCGGCTCTGGAGCGGAGAATCCACTGGAAGTCCCAAGATCGACCCGCTGGGCGTGTATTTCTTAGCCAAACGGATTTTCTGTTCCGTGTCGCTGCACCTTTCCGTCCGAATTTTGGAAGCGCTGTCAACGAAACGGCAGCAATGAGCTGTGGCTACGCAATTCGAGCACCAGCGAATCACGCAAATCACACGAATTCACGAGGGAATCTGGAAGCTCTTTTGCCGACTTGACCATCACTTTTCGGTGATTTGCATTTCGGACTGCTCATCGCGGCAGGAACTCTTTGATCCGCGTCCATCCCTGTGATTCGCGGGCTCTTCATCGCCTTGCCCTTCCCAAGTGGCTGTCGTTGTTGGTGACTGAACCAGCGACAGAGCCACCCACCTCGATCTTCTCGGCCCAAAGGCTGTTCATGCGTTCCTGCGGAATAAATCCCGCGCGCCTATTGCATAGTCACGGCTTGGTATGCAGGCGAATCCGGCGAATCCCCCTCGATCTTTTCAATTCGCGTTGGTTCTATTTCCGCACGGCTTTCCGCAGCACTCGATAAATCAGAAAAAGTTCCGCTCCGATCCGGCAGTGCCTTTTGAGTTTGAGCTGAGTTGCAGCAGCCAGCCGGAGCGCTCCGGTCCCATCAGCCAGCGTCGGAGCCTCGCGCCCGCCGAAAACGATCGGTGCCACCGTCAAATAAACTTCATCCACGAGTCCACGACGAAACAGGGCATCATTCAATTCTCCGCCGCCTTCGCAGAGAAGCCGTCGAACCCCCCATTTGGATCGGAGCTGACGCAGGGCATCTTCAAAATCGATCTCCTTCCTCCCCACCGCCAAAATGTCATCAACGAGCGGTTGAAGTCTTTTCACGCGCCGTTCATCCGCACATTTGGTCGTCAGTAGAATAATCGGGGAGAACCGGTGCTTGAAAATCTCCGCCTTGGGGTCAATCGAAGCGCGCCCGCTTACAACGATGCGTATTGGATGCGCTGACAACCCCCGCCTCTCCCGCATCCGATCATATACCCTTCCACCGTTGCCGAGCTTGACCGCATTGAGATCAAGTGTCCGTGCGCCGCACATCACGGCATCGGCGAATGTTCTTAATTGGTAAAGCAACCTCGTGTCGGTTGAACTGCCAAACGGTTCGAACCGCCTGGAAGCCGGCGCGATTTTCCCATCCGCGCTCATGGCGGCGTTGAGAAATACAAATGGCAGCCCTGGCCGGCTTGACCTTGGTCGAATCGGTCCCCATTCCGATTCCAACGTGCTGCCAGGCTTCAAAACCAATGGACGAGTCATGCAGCAACAATAGCGATCATCGTGTCGCTGGCGATCATTGCTTCGGTCTTTCGGCTGTGGACTTCAACAGCCCTCATCCTCCGCTCCTTCACCCCTCCGGGCATCCATCCCACAGTGCTGTCAGACATTCTTTCACCCGCGCCCGCGCTCTGTTGATCCGTCGCCGCTCAGGGCTTTCCAGCTCGTGTCCGCGCAGGTCGCTCGAAAGTTTTTCACGC
>SXMN01000039.1 GCA_005777315.1 Verrucomicrobiales bacterium | reverse complement strand
TCCTCAAGTGAACGACCTCCAAGGCCAACTGGACGAAGTCCGCGTGTGGAACCACGCTCGCACTCCGGAACAAATCCGCGCCAATCTATTCACCACCCTCACCGGCAAGGAGTCGGGTCTGGTCGGCTACTGGAACTTCGATGAAGGCAGCGCCAACGACCTCACTACCGGCCAGCACCACGGCGAACTCGTGGGCAATGTTCAGTTCACTCCGGTGACGAGGGATTACCAGCTTCTGACCGGCAAGGCCGTTGACGTGGATCAAAAGCCAGTGGCTGATGCGGAGATTCGTTTGGTGTCGGGCGGCGAAACGGTCGCGTTGAGCAAGACCGACGCGAACGGGAATTATTTTTGTCTGATCACCGCACCGGTGACGGGAGCCTGTGACATTCAAGCCATCAAAGCCGGGCTGACCGGCTGGCAGTTCAACGTCAGCCTCGCCCGGAACCAGCGCACCGAAGCCAATCTCCGAATGTCCGATGCATTCAACATCACAGCGACAGTCAAGAGCATGGACGGCTGGCAACCGATCGAAGCGATGGTGGTTGAGGCCATTCCCGTGGTGCGGGGAACAGAAACCAATTCTACCATTATCTCCGGCACGACGGACAATTCCGGCACGGTCAGATTCCTTAATCTCAAGCCGGGCCAATACCAGTTGCGTTGCGTGACCGAGCGCGGAAATCTCACGCCGCTGAGTGACGATACCGTAACTCTGGCCGAGAACGGGCAGCCAGCCAATGTTCAGTTTCGGATCGCTCCGCCGCAACGCGGTGTCTGGCGTTACTACACCAGTTTCGATGGGCTGGCCCCTGCTTTCATTTGGGATATCCGCGTGGACGGCCAGGGCGCGATGTGGTTTGCCACCTGGGATGGCCTGAGCCGTTTTGATGGTCAGACTTTTCGCACTTACACCTCGCGCGATGGGATGAACGGTACGGTCGGCGCCTTTGGTTTCATGATGGTTGACCGCGAGGGGCGGCTGGTAACCGGAGCGCAGCAGCGGTTTAACGGGACCTCGTGGGAGAAGTTTCCCGAGGAAACCCCGCCGCATCGACTCAACCGGCTTTTCTTGGCACGCGACGGCACTGTCTGGGGAGGGTGCGGGGCGGGAGGTGGAGGCGTCAGTTCCTACAAGGATGGTGAGTGGACGAAGCATTCCATGGGGCCCGACGGAAAAGCCAACGAAGTCTGGCGCATCGCCGAGGACAGCAAAGGCACGATGTGGTTCGGGTGCGCTCTGGGCATCGCCCGTTACGATCACGGTGAATGGAGATACTTTGATGACGAGGACGGCGTGGGACATCCGAAGAACTTTGGATATGCGAAACCACGTCCTGGCAAAATGATGGGCCTCGGCGAGGCGCGGGGGCTGATCGTGGACAGCAAGGACAACGTCTGGGCGGGATTGTCTTTTCACCAGGGAGTCAGCCGTTTTGATGGGAAAAGTTGGAAACAATTCACGAGTGAGGACGGCCTTCCGGACAGCGGCGAGTTTCCTTTTCTGCACGAAGACCGGAGCGGCCATATCTGGGCGGGCGGCGACGGCGGGCTGGCTCGTTTTGATGGAAAGCGGTGGACCACCATCCGCGGCGGCAATACCGGACCGATGTTCGATGACGGAAATGGCTGTCTGTGGGTGGGCGTCGAGGAAGGCGTCGGTCGCCTGGATTTGAGGCACTGGCAATCACTCAATTCGCAGCACGGACTGCCCGGAAACCATGTCACGGCGCTGACCAGGGACGCTCAAGGACGAATGCTCATTGGCCTGGGTGGCGACGGATTGGCTCGCTATGACGGGCAGCGCTTTGAACGAATTGAGCTGCCTCCGAATGCTCGCAGCGTTGATGTCGTTTTCTCGGATTCCAAGACCAATCTTTGGATCAGCGGAGGGACGCCTCAGGTTTATAGACAGTCCTTGTGGCGTTTGGCCGACGGCAATTGGAACGAGTACGCAAATAAATCAGCGGAGGCCTTCAGTGAAGACGCTTCGGGTGGAGTGTGGCTTGGCGGGGGATGGGAACTCTCCAAGTTCGAGGATGATTTTTTCATGAAGTTGCCCGGCGGAGGAGTGATGGCCATGTCCCTGGATCGACAGGGTCGGATGTGGGTCGCCGGGAATGAAGGAGTTCGTCGATTCGATGGTGAAGGAGACGACGGATTCCTGAATTGGACAAAGTTCACCACGACGAACGGTTTGCCGAGTAACAACGCCACGAGCATTCTGGGCGATCGGAAAAATCGAGTCTGGGTGGGTATTGATGGTCTGGCGCGCTACGATGGGACGAACTGGCAGGCCTGGACCAAGCATGACGGGATGGCCGCGAACAAGGTTCACGACATCAAGGAGGATCGCGACGGCCGGATCTGGGTGGCTCAGGGAAAATCTGTCAGCATATTCGATGGCGTGACGTGGAGTACATTGGATTCACGTGATGGCCTGAGTCTGACGGAAGTCAGGAGGCTGCTGCCGGAGAGCGATGGATCGATGTGGTTCGGGGGCAGTGGCGGCTTGTTGCGCTATACCCGCGAGGACCGCAATTTGCCCGCGCCAATCCTGCATCTCGCCGCGGAAGAGCTCGCTCAATCCGGAACCAACCTTCAGCCGTCCGCCGTAAGGCAGGGCACGCGATTGACTTTTGATTTCAACGCGCGTGACTCCTTCACGGAACCGGCCAAAGTCCAATTCCGTTACCAATGGATCGAAGGAACACCGGGAGCCGAAGCGTTAAAGGTGGATGCAGCCTGGAGCAAGCCGACCACCGCGCGACGAATGGAGTGGTCCACGAATCGCGCGGGCGTTTACTCTCTGGCCGTGCAGTCGATCGATCGTGATCTGAATTATTCCAAGCCCGCGCTGGCCACGCTGACGATTGTTCCGTTCTGGTATCGCGATGCCCGGATCATGGCGCCGACAGGCGGGGCGCTGCTGGGTTTGGTGGGCTGGTCGGGATTCCTGACCTTGCGCTACGGCCGCAAACGCCGCGAGACGGAGCGATTGCGTGAGCAGATGCTCGCACAGGAACAACGCGCACGTGAAGCGCTCGAAGCCAAGAACACGCAACTCGAAACCGCGAAGGCTTCGGCTGAGTCCGCCAAGGACGCCGCCGAGTCTGCCAACCGCGCCAAGAGCATCTTTCTGGCGAACATGAGCCACGAGATTCGCACACCCATGAGGCTCTTTCAAAACTCGGATTTGTTGAGAGATTTCAATTGATCATGTGAAGTGGCACGAGTCGCGCTGATTTTTGGACATGCTCGACCTGACGACGATCTTCCACAATTTGCAACGCCATCTTTTCCCCATGC
>SXMN01000038.1 GCA_005777315.1 Verrucomicrobiales bacterium | reverse complement strand
GGGCAATCCTGCCAACATTTGATCCGCATGCGCGATGGACATGCGCCAATCCAATCAGAGTCCACAGCGGCGCGCCACCAAATTCATTCCATCTCCTTGCCCTCAAACTTCATTCCACCCTCCTTGTCGAGGGCCATGTACACCGTCGAAGTGAAGAACGCCTCCGCCACCGTGATGAGCCAGCCCAGCGTACTGACAGTGGTGGGCGCACCGGAAATTTCCGTACAACCGGCGAGCCTTGAAAAGCAAACTGGCACGAACCACACCTTCAGCGTGATCGCAGCAGGGGCCGGTGTGTTGAATTACCAGTGGCGAAAGAACGGCGTGGAGATTGCCGGAGCGACCGCCAGCACTCTCACGCTGACAAACATCGAGTTCAACACCGAGGGCGAATACTCGGTGGTTGTGAGCAATACATTTGGTTCGCTCACGAGCGACAACGCGACATTGACCGTCTTTGAAATTACCGGCGGTCTCATTTCTTCATTCAATCCGCAGGACGTGGGTGGTGGCGTCGGCTTCATGGAAATCATGCCGGATGGTTCACTCCTGCTCGGAGGAACCTTCACTCGCCCCGGAGGCCGGAATCATCCCTGGTTCACGCGCATCGATACGAACGGCGTTTTCGTGCCAGGCTGGACGAACGATCCGCCCGGTGGTGTCACAGCGGGCATCGGCGTGTATAGCGTGAAGGCCCTGGCGAATGGACAGGCGATCATCGGAGGCCAGTTCGGCCGCATCGCGGGAGTTCAACGCATGGGCTTCGCGCGCTTGAACGCCAACGGAACCGTTGATGAAAGTTTCGGTCATGCAACCATTGGCCCGAACTCCGCAGTTCATAGGTTCGAGCCGTTGCCGGATGGAAAGTTTTTGGTGGGTGGCAATTTCACCCAATGGGGCACGGATCAACGAATAGGGCTCGCGCGTGTGGATGCCGATGGCCTGCTCGATCCATCGTTCACAACCGCTCCGAACGATTATGTGTTTGCGATCCAAGTCCTGACGGATGGTAGTTCCTACATAGCGGGCCGGTTCGCCAGCGTCGGCGGCCAGCCGCGTTCGAGAATCGCGCGCTTGAACCAGGACGGTTCGTTGGACACGAATTTCGTTCCGCCGGAGATCGACGGTTTCATCTACGACATCGGACTGGACAGCGCGGGACGCGTCGTCATCGCAGGTTTGTTCAACAATATCGGCGGAGTGCCACGCGCAAAAGTCGCCCGGCTGAATGCGGATGGGACTTTGGACGAGACGTTTGAATTTATTCCGCCCAATAGCTTCGGCAGCGTGCCGCCCTCCATCGAGGTGCAGCTCAATGGCAAGATAATCGTTGCCAACGGTTCAATTGCACGCCTACTGCCGTCAGGTGCTCTCGATCCGAACTTCCAACTTCCCGGCGGCTTCAACGGCAGCATCGGCCTCGCGCGGGCGACGCCCGAAGGCCGCCTGTACCTGGCAGGCGGTTTCACGCAACCTCGCCGCTTTATCGCCGCGGTCACGACGGACAAGGCGGACCTCGCCGTCACTCAATCGCCCGCTTCGGTGACCGGGGCCCTCGGTGGTGACGCGACGCTCTCCGTCGGCGTATTCACCGCCAGCACGGCGACATATCAGTGGCTGAAGAACGGCAGCATCATCGCTGGAGCCACGAATCCATCGCTGGTGATCAGTGGCCTCACCAAAGCCGATGCGGGCCAATACGCCGTCCGCATCGTGAACGCCACACGCACGATCACGAGCCCCCCCCGCGACACTCACAATCCTCGCCGAGCCCGTCCTCACGTTACAGCCGCTTGCGAAATCCGTCGCTGTAGGGAGCAGCGTGAACTTCGAAGCGAAGGCGCAGGGTGCAGGCACGCTGGCCTATCAATGGCGCAAGAACGGCGTGAACATTGCCGGCGCGACCGCAAACACTTTCACGATCGCCAGTGCGAGCGTCGATGACGCGGCGATTTACGATGCAGTGATTTCCAACGCGCTTGGCACGACCTCAAGCGCACCCGCTGGACTTGGAGTCTATGTGACCGCCGGTAAAATTGATCCAAGCTTCAATCCTGGCACCGGCCCGAACAACACGGTGTTTGCCTCGGCTGTCCTCGGGAACGGCAACGTGGCCATCGGAGGCGGTTTCACGGCGGTCAACGGCCAGCCTCGTGCCCGCTTCGCCGTGCTGCACGCCGATGGAGCCCTCGTGAACTTGACGAGCAATCCATCATTCAATCAGCAAGTCACCGCCATCGCAGCGCAGCCGGACGGCAGGTTCTACGTCGCCACATTCTCGGAGATCGCCCGTTACAACGCAGATGGCACCCGCGACACGACCTTTCCAGTGATTGGCCAGCAGGGCATGGCCATTGCGCTGCAGGGAGCACACGTTTACTTCGCAGGGTACTTCAGCAGCAATTCTGGCCAGAAGCCTTCAGTGAAGAAGTTCAACACCGCCACCGGCGCTGCGGACACGACCTTCGCGGCCAACGCCACGGCCATCATCGGCTGGTCCTCTTTCTCCATCCACGTTTACTCCGATGGCCGCGTGCTCGTGGGTGATGGATTGAACGGCATCCGCCGCCTCAATGCGGACGGGACAACGGACGCCTCCTTCACCCCCCCCGCCATCGCTTACAGCGGCGGTGGCGCGAGGCCGATTTATGCCATCGAAGTGACTGAGGATGGCTTGATCTGGATAGGCGGCTTGTTCACAAGCGTAGGTGGACAACCGCGCAACTTCCTTGCCCGCTTGAATGCGGACGGCAGCGTGGACGAATCGCTGCCGGATGCGGGACTGAACAGCCAGGTCCGATCCCTCCTGCTTCTGGGAAGTGACGTCCTGGTGGGAGGCGACTTCTCCCGACCGATCAATGGAGCGAACTATCGCGGAATCGTGAAGGTTTCCGGCGCGACTGGGGTGATTGATCCAACCTTCGGCCCTGTCCTGGCTGACTCCGGCGTGAACTCGATCACGCCAACCGGTGGCGGCAAAGTGCTCCTCGCAGGATCATTCAGCCGGCCGCCTGCATACCTCGCCCACGCGGTCGTGCAGTCGGACGTCGCCCTCACCATCACCGGCCAACCCGCTGGCACCGATGTGAAGGCTGGTGAATCGGCCACCTTCACCGTTGCGTGGAAAGGCGGCGGCGAAGCCACTTATCAATGGACGAAGGACGGCCAAAACATCACGGATGCAAAAGGACAATCATTCATCATCAAGTCGATCGCCGAGTCGGACGCGGGAAAATACGCCGTTGTAGTTTCTGGGGGCGGACAGACAGTCACCAGCGCAGCGGCGGCTTTGCGGATCAATGGCAGTTCCGGAAGCGGTGGGCCTGGCGGCTTTGAGGAGTGGAAAGCGCAATTCACATTACCAGCGGGACTCGATCAGGAAGACGCGGATGGCGATGGCGACCGTTTGCCAAACATCGCGGAGTTCGCATTTGGCACCAATCCCACCCAGGCCACCAGCGCCAAAAGCCCCGAGAACACAGTTGTTTCAGAGGGCGGACAAACCTATCCAGCCGTGACCTTCATCCGGAGCAAATTCGCCCCAGGAGTCAGCGTGCACGTGACCGTGTCCTCCAGCATCGCGTTCACAGACGACCTGGGTTCCACATCGGCTTCGACAGAGGATTTGGGCAACGGCACAGAACGCGTGACCATCCGCTCGAATGCCAGCGCCTCGTCCAAGCCAAACCAGTTTCTCAAAGTGGACATCACGAAACCTTAGCCGTGAAGATGCAGTAAGAACCACGAATGAACACAAATGGACACGAATCGAAAGGGCACACAGCAAGGCTTTGCCTTTGGTGCATGGCCCTCTCTGTTTGAAGGCTCGGTGCCCAATCTTCAAAACGTCAATTTTTATTAGCGTTTATTTGTGTCCATTCGTGGTTGAAGTCAGCGACCTCCGGCAAAGCCGGAGGCTTCTCGTCTTCAATCGTTGTCGAATTCAACGCGAACAAATCCAGCCGCGAAAACGTGGCAGTGCGGCCTCTAAAAGCCAATTTCTCATCATCTGCAAAATCCAGTGCATCCACAAGTTGTCGGTGAATTTGGCTGTCAGCCAGGAGCGCGGTTGTGTGCGAAGCACCAGCCGCAGCAGGTTTGACGTGATAGCGAGCTCGTGATGCTGCTGAGACTGGCTTTCAGCACAGTCGCGCTCCACCGACAACTTATGGATGCACCAGCAAAATCCGACACATGGCTTAGCGATTGCCGCAGTCCGATGAGTGATTTATGTTGCTGGAAGAAAAGTTCGCAACGCTATGTCGGATCAAGACATTCAAAAGCTCGTTGGAGCTGAAGACTGACCAAATTCCTGCGTGGTTCAAATGGTCAATGCTGGATAAAATCACGTAGCCCATTTTCCACCACCTCGGGCGCCGCGCCGCGTAACTTGAGCCGGAGGGACGCCAGCCCCCAAGGCAAGCTCCCCACCACACCTACCAGCGCCAGCCGGCCGGGCTTTTCGGCGCAATCCATGAAAACGAATTCACCCGACTTTACCCGAACCACATCTAGTTCGCCGCCGGTGCGTTCCATTTCCGCGAGCGACCACAGCTTGTCCGACTTGGCCTCCAACCGCGCCTGCACTTTGGCCCACTGCCGCGCTTGACAGACGGCAGTTGCCGCGGAGACTCGCGACATAACCTTCTCTTCCGATGCGCACTCTGATTTGTCTCCTGATTCTCGCGAGTCTCAATCTTGTATTGCCTGCCACCCGTCCGCTGGCGGCTACAGCCGATCAACTCATCCTGATTGGCGCTGCCAAAATGGACATCACGCCGGAATATCCAGTCCGTCTGACCGGCTACGCCTCCCGGAAAGGGCCGTCGGTGTTGCCCGGTCTGAAGATCTGGGCCAAAGCTCTGGCGATTGGCAGTGATGCGGATGGGCCGGCGCTGTTGATCACCGTGGATAACTGCGGTGTCGGTCGGAACGTGGTCGAGGAAGTTGCCGCGCGCCTGAAGCGCAAGGCCAACATCGCCCGTGAACGGATCGCCGTCAGTTCATCACACAGTCATAACGCGCCGCAGACAATAGGCTTTGCCGAATACATTTTCGTACAGGATTTACCCGCTGATCAGCAAGCGGCCATCGAACGCTACACCCGCGAGTTGACCGACAAGATCGAGCAAGTCGCCCTCGATGCGCTCAAGGATCGAAAACCCGGACGCCTCTTCTGGAGCGAAGGCCAGGTTGGCTTCGCGGCGAACCGGCGAACGAAGGGCGGTCCGGTCGATCACAGCGTTCCCGTGCTTTGCGCCCGTGATCTCGATGGCAAGCTTCGCGCTGTTGTCGCCAACTATGCCTGCCACTGCACAACACTCGGCGGTGAGTTCAACCAGACCTGCGGTGATTGGGCTGGTTTTGCCGGTGAAGCGCTCGAACGCGACAATTCCGGCGCGGTGGCACTCGTCACCATCGGTTGCGGCGCGGATTCGAATCCCTCCCCTCGCGGTGGGGCGGACTTCGGTCTCGGTTTCTCCAAGCAGCACGGTCAGGCGCTCGCGGCACAGGCTTCCCTGTTGCTTGCAAATCCGATGACGCCGCTGAACGCCAAGCCTGAGTTTCGCACGAAGCGCATCGAGCTACCGTTTCAGCCGCACTTCACGCGCGACCAATGGGAGAAGCGCGCGACGAATTCCGGCATCGTCGGATTCCACGCCAAGAAGTATCTCGCGCGACTTGACCGCGGAGAAAAGCTCCCTGCCACCCTGCCCTATCTCGTGCAGACCTGGAACTTCGGAGATAAACTCGCGTTGGTCTTCCTCGGCGGCGAGGTGGTCGTGGATTACTCGCTTCGACTCAAGCGCGAATTCGATCCGAAACGGCTCTGGGTCACGGCTTACGCGAACGACGTGCCGTGCTACATCCCGTCGAAGCGTATTCTCACCGAAGGCGGTTACGAGGCGGTGGATTCGCTTTGGTATTACGGGCGTCCCCAACAGCTCGCCCCTGAGACCGAGGATTTGATCGTTGCCACCGTTCACGAATTGTTACCGAAGAGTTTTCTCTTCGATGAAAAGCGTGCGGAGTTTCCGCCGCCAAAATCCCCCGCTGAAGCACTTGCTTCCATGCGCACCAAGCCCGGCCTCGAAGTCGAACTGGTCGCCAGCGAGCCGCTCATTGTCGATCCCGTGGCAATCGACTGGGGTGCGGATGGCAAACTCTGGGTCGTTGAGATGCGCGATTATCCGATGGGCATGGACGGCAAATGGAAACCCGGCGGGCGCGTCAAGTTTCTCGAAGATTTGAACGGCGATGGCAAGTTCGACGCGAGTGACCGTGCCACCGTGTTTCTGGATGATCTCCCCTTCCCCACCGGCGTCACCGCATGGAACAAGGGCGTGCTCGTCTGCGCCGCGCCGGACATCATTTATGCCGAAGATACGAACGGAGATGGCAAGGCGGACAAGGTTGAGAAGCTCTTTAGCGGTTTCTACACCGACAATTACCAGGCGCGCGTGAACAGTCTCCAGCTCGGCCTGGACGGCTGGTTTTACGGCGCGAATGGATTGCTCGGCGGCGTGATTCGCGGCATGGCGAACGGCAAGGAAGTGAACATTCGTGGACAGGATTTTCGCTTCAAGCCGGATACGCGCGAATTCGAACCCGCCAGCGGCGTCACCCAGCAGGGCCGCGTGCGCGATGATTTTGACAACTGGTTCGGCTGCGACAACAGCACCCTCCTCCGCAACTATCCCCTGCCCGACCACTACCTGCGCCGTAACCCGCATGTGCCCGCTCCTGATCCGGCAGTGTTCGTTCCTGGTGATGCCGATCCGAATCAACTGTTCCCGATCAGCTGCACGCTCGCCCGCTTCAACGATCTGCACACGGCCAACCGCACCACATCCGCGTGCGGGCTTGGAATCTATCGGGACGATCTGCTGGGGGCGGAGTTTTATGGCAACGCCTTCATTTGCGAACCGGTCCACAACCTTGTTCACCGGGAAGTGCTCACACCCGAGGGCATCACTTTCAAGAGTCACCGCGCGCCTGACGAGAAAAGCTCCGAGTTTCTTGCCTCGACGGACAGTTGGTTTCGACCGGCTCAAGTCCGCACCGGTCCAGACGGCGGGTTGTGGGTTGTGGACATGTATCGTTTCCTGATCGAACACCCGCGCTGGATTCCTGCCGATCGTCTGGCGAAGATTGATCAACGTGCTGGCGATGACAAAGGGAGGATCTATCGTGTGAAGCGTAAAGACGTAACGCTGCGCCAAGTGCCGGACCTGACGAAGTTGAATGTAAAACAACTCGCCGCTGCTCTGGATTCACCCAACGGCACGGAGCGGGATCGGGTGCATCTGGAGTTCTTGCTGAGGATTAAGGAAGGTGAATCGGATCTCTTCTTGGATCTCTTCTTTGAACCGACCCGCAAGGAAATCGTCCACATCCTCCTTCCCCGGATGCTGGATGCTACGAACCGACCTGCGGTCATCGCGCAGGTCGCGTCTGTTTTGGAAACTGTGGGTGAATTGCACGGAAAAGATGCCTCGACTTTCATGCTCAATCGAAAAACCGAACTGCAACGATTTGGGTTTCAGATTTTCGAAAAAGAATTGGATAGCGCGTTTTCGTTCCCTGATCCCAATGCTGTCTTTCATTTTGAGTTGCCGGCCAGAACGCAAATTGCGTTGATGCTCGGCGAATCCAAGAAGGCGGACCACGGCAAGATTCTTGCGAAGCTTCTTGAACATGACTTTAAGGACGAATGGATGCGTGCCGCGCTCCTCAGTTCCGCCACGCATCACAGTGCGGCTTTGTTAAACGCAGCCATCGCGCTCCCGGAGTCACCCGAGCGCTCCGACTTGACCAAGCATCTGATCGCCACCGGCGCGGCGGCTTCGGAGCAATTGGAGCCAACCCTGGCAGCCATCCTGCCGAAAGCTGGCGTAGCTCCTGTCTCCTGGCAATTGGAAGGCTTGACGGCCCTGCTCCGCGCTGTTGAACGCGCAGAGCCAGAACGCGGAGGGTATGCAGCGGAAGTCACCCGGCTCGGCTTGCAGTATCCAACACTCAATGATGCGTTCGCTGAAGCGCGGAGACTGGTTGAGGTCGGGAGGGAAACTCTCGGCTTTGACAAGGCAACGTCTCAAGCACCTGTTCCCCTCACCCCGGCCCTC
>SXMN01000037.1 GCA_005777315.1 Verrucomicrobiales bacterium | reverse complement strand
ATGAAACTGGAGTGAGCGTCTCGGACGATGAACTGGCTCGCGTCCATATCACGCCAGCGAAGTTCCACGGGGAATGGAACTATGTCATCGAACCCCGTTAACTAACATTTGCTCAAGTTATTATTTCGCCCGCCCTTACTCGGAGTGAAGTCCAGGAAGGTTTGGCCCGGGTTGGCCGTGTCCGCTGCTGTTACTTGTCCGTTCGTGTGCAGGTGGACACGCACATTGGCCGTCGGAGCGTGATTCAAAGTAACCATCACGAACACGTCCGCCGGCGTTGTTTCGCTGACACTCAACGACGGGTCCTGAACAACGGTGATTCCGGGAGCGTCGGGATCGATGACGGTTGCGCTTACTTCAGGCAGATCGAAGTTCAGGTGATCTGGCCGGTCCGGATCAGCCGGAAGGACCGTGTGCTCGACAACAAGATTCCTCTTGGGGGTGTCGTCCTGGCCGTCGTCCAACGCCCGCACATTCACCGTCTGCGGAACGTTCCAGTTCGTGGTTGTGAAAACCAAGTAATTGCGACCGGCGTTGGCGCTGTCTTCGGCCACCAGGCCGGACCCAGTTTTCAGATTGACGCGCACATCGATGGCCGGTGCGCTGGGCAGGACGACCGTGTACGAATCCGGCTGTCCACCTTTGATCACCACGGTCTTTCCATGGGATTCGACAATGCCGATTTTCGCGTACGGATCCTCGAAGCCCCTCGGATTGCCTGGAGGTAGGCCAGGTGGCGGCGGAGTCGCTGTCCCATCCATGACACTCACAGGCACGAAAGGCAGGCTCAGGCTGGGACCGAACGCGGAGTCGGTGCTGTCCAGACTGAACGTGACCAGTCCCGCTGTCCTCGCGTCACCTCGCCAGACGTTGGGCGCGACGTCGCCGCCCAGATAAACGACATTTGGATCCACCGGGTCGGCCGCGAGGGACAGATGGATCATGCCCTGATTACCGCCATGGCTGCCCGGGCGGCTGCCCAACGGCGTCCAGTTACCACCGGCGTTTGTCGATCGGAAAACTCCCGCCGGGCGATTGTCGGTGCCGATGATGACTGCAAAAATGGGATTGTCGGAACCCGCGAGCTTCAACGGACTGACGGCTAATTCGATGTTGGGAGATCGCTTCAAGCCTTCCCTGCCATCCGCCTGCTCCGCGTTCCCGTCCTTGTCCGTATCGGCGTTGTCGAAGTCATCGTCGGTGCGGATGCCTGTATCGGCCCGCACCCAAGAAACACCCACGTCCTCGCTGCGATAAATTCCGTTGCCGGGATTGGCGGCATCTTCATCACCGAAATCACCGTCCAGATTGGTGTCGAACTTACCGGCCAGTGACACGTAAAACCTCCAGGAGTTCGCCGGACCGCTGTAACCTGGATCCAACTCCAGATCGGTCACGGATCCAAAACCAAGACCACCCTGGCCCGAGAGATGGACCCAAGTGGCTCCGGCATCACTGGACTTGTACAACCCTCCTCCGAGCGTGCTGGCATCGGCCGTTCCAACGAACACGACATCTTTGTTGGTGGGAGATGTGAGAATGCTCGAAACCCGGTATCCGGCCAGTAGCGCGGACGTCGGCGAGGTTCCCGTCGCGGACCAAGTCTGCCCGCCATCGGTGGACTTGAAAATCCCCACAGCACCCAGCCTGGCCACACCGATTGACGTGCTGCTGAACGATCCCGTGCCGAAATAGAGAACCAAGTCGTTCATCTGGGTGTTTGGCCCGACGGCAGCACCAAGCCGATCATACGGGCTGAGCACGAGCGCACCGGTAGCCAACGAAGGCAAGGACTGTCCTAGCGGCGTCCAAGTAGGGTTCGGCGAGGTACCGTTTTCCGTGCGCCAGACGCCTCCGGAGGCGGCTCCCACGAAGATGATGTCCGGCTTGAAAGGATGCACGGCGATGGCGCTGATGGCGCCGCTGATGATGCCTTCCTTTTTTTCGGAGCTCTTAATCTGCGATGGGCCTTGCTCGGTCCACGAAGGAGAGAGATCCAGTTGCGTCGAGGGTGAGTTCGGCAAGAACCGCAAGACCAAGTCATGCTCGCCATTCACAAGATCCAGAACAAAAGCCCCCGAACCGAGGGCATTCTTGAACGACGTGGTGTCGATCTGAATCTTGGACCGGTCGAACCCCACGATGCCATCCTGGGACTTCAGGATTCGCCAGGCGTATGGCTTTGTAGTGTCGAATGAAGGCGTGTTCGGAAGCGATGGCAACGGCTGAGGGCTCTGGATATCGTGCGTCGCCAGCTTGAGGACGAACGGGTTGGCGACCGTCGCTTGAATGTCGAGCGTTCCCTTGACCTCAATCAAGTCCCAGCCCGGAGCTGGTGGAACAGGCCCTTCCTGGCCAGTGAGGTCATTGATCTCCCATTCGTAGGATTCACCGGGACTCCAAATCTCCGGATTGTTGAATGTCATCAATCCAGGACTGTTACCGGGGCGCAGCACACGAGGTGATCCCTCGCTGTGTGAACCGACGGATTGTGTGGCGATGTCGGAGGTGGCTTTAGCAACCGAGAAGGGCTGATTTTCGCTGGGAGGAATAGAGTGAGCACCTACGGAGCGGTGTTGCGAACCACCACTTTGAGTTGAGCCATTTTCTGTAACCGATTGACCGTCAGAGTTGAGCGAAGGCGGCCCGTTCGCTGCGCGAAGCGTATTGGTGAACTGCTCTGTCAAAATGCTCTGACTTTCCGCGGGAGTTCCCAGCCCTGAATCCTGCCGATGAAGGTCGTTCTCCTCGGTGGCTGGGAATCCACGTTGCGCGTCGTCATCGGCCACTGAAGAGTGCTGTTCGACTCCGTTCGTGACGGAGTTTTCCATCGGAGAAACTTGCTCCGTCAGGTCATCTGCGGCGGGGTCTTCACCCTGCGGCAAGAGTAACTCTTCAGTGGTGATACCGGAAAAAATCCCCTCGATTTTCACCCCGGAATCAGGTCCGAAACTCGATTGTTCCGAAGCTGGAAATTGTGCGATCTCCCCGGCAATTTCGAACTGGGAACTGTAGGCATCATCGTGACCCGAGGGAGAAGATCCGGCGGCAAGCAAATCAGCCGAGAGCAACAGCCGTTGCTCAAGAGACTCCAACGCGAAATCGGTAGAACGCCTTTTCAAACACTTTACGTCAACAACGCTTACCGCAACCGTGAAACCAGAATGACGCACGGGTGTTCTTTCAAACTGCTTTGCTCGTGTCAAGCCTGCGGGTCGATTAACTTTCGCGTGGTGGCTTTCACGACGAAACGGTCTCGAACTATTTCGAGAATCAATCCAACCGGGTTCCCCGCTAACTTGCCTCAGACTCGACGATTTTCGATGCGGCGGCTTCCCAGTCTGCCGTGGCGACGGCGAGGCGATCCATGGTAGCGGTCAGCTCCCGGTTGATTTGTAGGGCGCGTCCGGGCTGCTCATAGGTCGCCGGCTTTTCGAGTTCGGCTGTCAGCCTGGCCTGCTCAGTCTCGAGTTCCTGAATCTCCCATTCGAGCTTCTTGACCCGCTGCTGCTGCTCCCGCCTTTCGCGGGAACGGGCCTGTCTTTGCTCAGCCTCAAGCCGTTTTTGCTCCTTGTTGCGCACGGCAGGTTTTTCAACGGGAGCAAAGTTCTGCGCGCGCTGGCCACCACCTGACGCGGTCAATCCCTCCCGGGCCGATCCGGCCGATGTTTTGTCGAGGTAATACTGGTAGTCACCCTTGTAGTGGGTGAGTTTCCCCGCGTTGACGTGCAGAACGTGGTTCGCCATCGCACGGATGAAATACACGTCATGGCTGATGAAAATGAATGTGCCCTCGAACTGTCCGAGCGCCCCCACCAGCGCGTCGATGCTCGGGATGTCCAGGTGCGTCGTGGGCTCGTCCATCAGCAGGAGATTTGGCGGATCGAGCAACAGTTTCACGAGCGCAAGCCGGCTTTTCTCGCCACCGCTCAAGACCTTGACCCTTTTGAAGACGTCGTCGCCCCGGAAAAGGAAAGATCCCAGAACGGTTCGGACGAATTGCTCCGTGATGCGTTGCGGAGTGTCGAGCCCTTCTTCCAGCACAGTCCTTTCCGGATCAAGCGTGTCCGCACGGTACTGGGCGAAATAGCCCAATCTCACATTGTGGCCCAAGGTTCGCACGCCTGATTGGATCGGCAACACGCCGGCCAGAAGTTTTAGCAGCGTTGATTTGCCAGCGCCGTTGGGCCCGACGAGGACGATGCGCTGACCGCGTTCCGCCTCAAAATCGATGCCGGAATAAACAACGTTTTCGCCGTAAGCATGGCAAATTGTTTCCAGTTCGATCACTTTCAACCCGCTGCGTTGCGGCTGGGGGAACTGGAACTTGATCTTCTTTTCATCGCTGACCGGCGCTTCGATCTTCTCCATCCGCTCGATCTGTTTGAGCTTGCTCTGCGCCTGCGCGGCCTTGGTGTTCTTCGCCCGAAACCGATCGACGAACTCCATCAAATGGGCGATCTCACGCTGCTGGTTCTTGTACGCGGCAAGTCGCTGCTCTTCAAAGGCCGCACGCTGCACTAGATACTCGTCGTAGTTGCCCCGATAGCGAAGAAGTTCGCCCTGCCTGATTTCCACGATGCTGCCGACGAGCTGGTTCAGGAACTCGCGATCATGGGAGATCATCAGGACCGCGCCGGGATAGGCTTTCAGATAATCCTGAAACCAAAGCAAGGATTCCAGATCGAGATGGTTGGTCGGCTCGTCCAGCATGAGCAGGTCCGGCTCCTGCACCAGCAGACGGGCCAGGTGAACCCGCATCACCCAGCCGCCACTTAACTCGCGACACGGACGTTCGAAATCGCGCTCGCGAAAACTGAGGCCGGCCAGAATGCTCTTGGCTTTCGCCTGGAGCTGATAGCCGCCCAACTCGTCGAACCGTGCTTGGGCATGGTAAAAGTCCGCGGAATGCTCCGCGTGAAGGTCGTGTCCGTGCTTCAGCTGTTTCTGGAGCGTAGCCACCTCCGTGGAAATGGCGGTGGCAAGATCGAGGACGGTTTCATCGTGAACCGGCGCGCTTTCCTGCGGCAGGTAACCGAGTGAAATCCCACGTTGCAGCGTGATTTCTCCACTGTCCGGAACCTGGTGCTGGAGAATGAGTGAAAAGAGCGTTGTTTTGCCCGCGCCGTTTGGGCCTACCAGCCCGATGCGCTCCTCGCGGTTCACCTGCAATGAGGCTTCCGAAAAGAGCGTCCGGCCACCAAAATTTTTAGAGACTCCCGCAATTGTCAGCATTGGAGCGCAGGATATAACTGCTTCCCCAACCAACGCGCAAGGGACGAATCGGAGTGTCTCAGGCCGCGTGCCTTCCCGAGCCTACGGCAACGCGGTCAGTTCAAGGATTCGGCCAGGCAAAGCCATGGAGTGCTTGAAACTGATCGAGCGCGTGTATTCGGCGATATAAATCTTGCCCTTGCCGCTCAAGTGAACGTCCACCGGACGTGCCAAAGGTGCCAGAAGCGTCTCCATCGTGGCCTCGTAAACACCCGCTGCGTTCTTGCGCAGCCGCGCTTGAAGCAGATCAAAGCCGTAATCACCCGGCTGTTGAATGAGAATCCCAAACCGCCCGATCAGGAAACTTCCCCGATGTTTCTCTGGAAAATCTGCGCCCAAGAAAACTATGCCGGACGGGGACGAATGCTGTTCGAACGTGTAATAGGGTTTCCCAAGCGAAGCGCCGGCCGGACCCAAATTGGAGATAGGCAGTGTGAACTCAACACCCGCCGGTGGGTCTGGAGTGTAGGAGTATGGCTTGTTCTTCCAATCCGAGAACTTGTAGGGAAAACCATAATGCTTCCCCTTCTCGATCAGATTCAACTCCTCGGGAGCATCCGCATTGGGGCCATTCTCCGTGGCAAACATCTCTCCCTTGTCGTTCCAGCAAAAGCCGTAGGCGTTGCGCAGACCTCTCGCAAAGATTTCCAACTGCGGTTTCAACGATTTGGGATCGAAGCGCCACATGCACGCAGTGAGGGGCGTCTCGCCAACGTGAGCGATTTTCGGATCATCCAACGCGAGATCATTGCCATCAGTTCGCGAACCGCTGGTGACATAGAGGTAACCGTCCGGGCCGAAGCCGATGCATCCAACTCCATGATGATTGCCCGTGCCCCAGGGATACGAAGTCTGAAACCAAGGCCGAGGCGTGACCGGATCACCATTTTCAGTCCCGCTGGTCCTCCAGATGATCACATCGGCGCTGTGCGGTGACTCGGTTTCATTCCGCTGGTTTGTGACGATCCAGAGTCGGCCTTCCTTGTCCATGGTGAATCCGACAACCATGGGCTCACCCATTCCGAGATGCATATAACGTGAACCCCAGATGATCTGCTTCAACGCGCCTGTGGGCACATCCACGCGCCAGACATCACCATTGGCGGAAAGGGTGTATAATCTCCTGCCAGTCCCGTCACTCGCAAGACGCGTGGCATGGTTTGTTAGACGCGTGACTTCACGCAATTGCCAGGCTTCCGGCGGTTTGGGTAGCGGTTGGAATTCGTTGGCCTTGCGCAAATCTTCAAAGGTCTTGAACTGCGTCGTTGCCCGAACCTTCTTCACCTCATCCGCTGTCACCGAGCCACCAGGATTTTCCCAGCTATTGAGCACAAACGTCAGAACGTCCGACACCTGCTGGTCATTGAGTACCGATGGGGGCATGAAGCCATTGTAAGTCTTGCCATTGACGGAGATCGTTCCGCTCATCCCTTCGCACAGGCCCTTGATAACCTTCTCCCGGTTGGCTGCCAGGAAATCGGACTTGGCCAGAGGCGGGAAAGTTCCCGGCGTCCCCTGCCCGGCCGCTTGGTGACATACCGCACAGCTACCGAGGTAGAGCAGTTTTCCACGCGCAATCTGAGCTTGCACCGGGTCGCTGGCGTCAGCAGCCGTAGCACTGATCGCATCCACAATCCACGCGGATGTCACAATTGATATGACTCGAAACAAATTACGAAGTGAAATCATGGGGCGAAACTGTAATGAGGACATCCACCATGTCAAACAGCGGAATGCCGGGGTAATGTCCTGATCTTGCTCTTCATCTTCTTCTTAATCTCTCAAAGAAATGATTAAGGGCATGAACGAGATTAAGACTGAGTTGCCACCAATGCTGAACATCGATTGACAGGCACGCTCATGTTCTGTTGCTCTCGACTCGGAATGACACCACCGCTCCGGCTGCAAAACCCTACGATCCGTGACACGTGTCGCGCTTGGGCGCTCTGTGTGCTCGCGGGCGCGATCGGATGGCTGGGCAGCTTCAGCGTTGACGCAGCCGATCGAAAGACCCTGCTCGTGCTCGGTGACAGCATCGCCGCCGGCTACGGACTCGAACCACAGCAAGCCTTTCCCGCATTGCTTCAGGAGAAGGCAGACGCGGCTGGGTGGTATTTGGATGTTATCAATGGAGGCGTGAGTGGGGACACCTCAGCCGGAGGCGTCCGGCGAATCAACTGGTTGCTGAAGCGTCCGATCGACATTCTCGTGCTCGAGCTGGGCGGCAATGATGGCTTGCGGGGCCTCTCCCCGGATATGACCCGGACAAACCTCCAGATCATCATCGATCGCGCCCGCGAGAAAAACTCGAGAACAATCTTTGTGATCGCAGGCATGCGTATGCCGGACAACATGGGATCGAATTACACCAAAGAGTTCGAAAACGTGTTCCCAGCGATGGCCAAGACCAACAACGTTTCCTTGATCCCATTTCTTCTGGAAGGCGTCGGCGGTGTTGCCGGACTGAACCAGGCGGATCGAATTCACCCGAACGTGGAGGGACAACGGATCGTGGCTGACAATGTTTGGAAGATCCTCGAACCGCTGCTGGCCAAAGCGCTTTCTGTGGATGGCTCCAAAAAGACCACCCCGCCGTTGACGCCGGCAGAAAAGCCATGATCTCGAAGCTATGAAGCTTGATGGCAAGTTGAAAACTTTGGCTTGGCTCTGCCTAGGCTTGGCAATCGGAGCATTGGCGGCAACAGGCATACTCCTCGCTTTTGGAAAGGCATTTCACCACCAGCCCGATTGGCGGGAACAGGCTGAGGCGAACAGCCTGCCAAACCGCCGGGGATACACTCTTCCCCTCAACAACCCTGATATGATTCCAGTCAGCCAGGCGCTCAACATGAGAGATGAGGACGTGGTGCTCGGCATTCTCATTCGTGGCCAGGCTCGCGCGTATCCATGGTGGCTGACCAGCAATTATCACGTGGTTAACGACACGGTTGATGAAGAACCCATCTTGATCACTCTTTGCGAAGTCTGTGGCGGAGCATCAGCCTTTAGACCGATGTTCACGGATCTTCCTGGCATCACCTTTTCTTTTGAGATCTCCGGCGTCGGCCTCGGAACAATTGAAATCGTGGACCATCAAACGCGGTCCAAATGGAGGCCTTTTCTTGGCCTCGCCTTTGATGGTCCTTTGAAAGGCAGATCACTCGAAAGGCTGCCTTTGCTTATGATGACATGGAAGGAATGGAAGGAATTGTATGGGGATAGCCTGGTTGCCAACGGCAGCCCCCAGCTTCGCCAGCGATTGCACGGTTCCGAATCTGGGCGCATTGGCGACCCGGAGATTCCACCCCTATTTCAACGAACTGCCAACCTCTCAGATAATCGCATGGGCCTGCATGATCTGGTGCTGGGAATCAAGCTACCCAAAGAAGGAAAGACGTACGCCGTTCCCGTGAGTCGGCTCACTCCATTCCCGAATCTTTTCCAGGTGATGTTGGGTCAAAAGCCTGTGCTGATTGTTCGACAAAATGAGCTGGGAATAACGGCGTTTGACCTCGAACCAACCGCATACCGCACCAAGTTTACACTCTTATCAAAAGCACCAATCCTCTTCCGAGGTTCGGATTCATTGACGTGGAATGTCTTTGGCACCAGCAAGACGGCCGAAGGTCGTGAGCTGACACTGCCTGGCACTACGAGCTATCTCACGGAATGGTACGAATGGGTCAGTCATTCTCCTGAATCCGAAATCGTAACCTCCACAGGCGTCTTTTCGAATGAATAGTGTGTTGGATCTCCTTGCGGGTTCTTTGGCGGAATGAAGCCGTGTTGATCTGAGTTCCTGCCCTGACAGGCTTTTGAGGATTCCACGCAATTCAACCTGAAAACCGAAATTGGTAGGGATGGTGCGATGCGCCGTCCCTGCTCCGTCCCTGCTCCGTCCAGGCGCGGAACAGGTCTGGCACAGGTTGAAAATCCTGCACGATTCGTTGCGACCGCTGAACGCGGTCTCGGACAGCCCAGCGCGCTGTTCATACCATCTTTCTCGTACGATCAATTTGGGTTTTCGGATTCAAGTCTCCTGATCGGGAGAGTTTGACCATCGATTCGATTGAAATGCGTTGAACCTTGGCACGGCTCAACCAGCTTCACTCAGAAGGCTTCGCAATTCTTGATAAAGCTCAACCAGGCGAGGGTAGGTCCATATACATGCCAGCACGATGAGCAGGGAGACTCCAAAAATTCCTACCGACCAAAAGATCTTCCACCGGGCAGGCATCGTTGGATGCCACCATACCAGTGGAAGCATGAGTGGACCGATCGCCAGAAACGCCATGATCAAGCCACCTGGCCGGAATTTCCAAGCAAGAGAGGCGGGGGTGGAGCCCGCCAAACGGGTTGCTTCCGAAGCGGGAAGCGGCGGTGGGAGATGAATGTTGAGAGCATTTCCGGTCAACATGGAATTGCAGAACCGACACTTGATGGCGGCATCTTGAATCTCTTCAGCACATAAAGGACATCGCTTCACGGGAAATCGAAGGGACAATCAACCCTGAAGACACGGGTTCAAATACATGGTGAAAAAATATGTTACCACTCCATCTGGTGCAACGTGGAAACTTCCGAAGTCCTCCGGAAGATCAAGAATTACAGCGATACCAATGAGTTTCTTTCGAAACTGTATCAGCGAATGTCAGTTCGCTCAGACTTTCGGAATGTTTGAGCCGACTCACGTCGGCTGCCACGGAGTTTTGAAAGTGGCTCCAATGACTTGATCGGTAAATCCGAGACTGCCACCGTCCCACCGGGACCGTTTCTTCAAGGCAGCCGTGTCAGGTAGTGAGTCCGGTAGTTTATGAGTTCGGTGCTTCCCACTTCACCATCACCATCGATGTCGAGTGATTCTAAGAATCCAGCCTCCCCGTTGCGCTTTCCGTAGGCCCGACTGTATGAGAACAGGTCGAGCGCATCGACATCGCGGTCCCCATCCAGATCGCCATAGTAGCGGAAGAAATCGACGATGCTGCCCTGTTGTGGATCATTGGGAACAACCTTCATGAAATTGGACGCGGCGTCGGTAATTTCGTCCGTCCTGAGTGTCGCGCGATAATTTCCATCCCCCAACGAGCCTCCTCTCAAAGCCGGGAAGGTCCATGTAGCACGATTGGCGGACTTGTCGTAACTCAAGACCATCTCCTCCGCCAGAACATCGATACCCGACGTCAGGTTCTGAATCACCAAATGATCGGCTTTCAACGATGCGGAAACATCCTCACTGAACGTGATTGTCACCGAGTTCACCATCGACCGTTGAACGTCTCCACCATTGATCACGGTGCCGACTATCGTTGGCTGGATGGGATCCAGAGCGATGACGCGCTCGACGATGCTCGTGCCCTCGGCATTCGTCACCTGCGCGCGAATTCGATTTTCACCCGCTATCAGCGGAACATTAGCGAAGGAGAATTTGCCTTCGGAATCCGTCAATGCGGAACCGTCATCGAAGCCATCCCCATCACGATCAAGCAAGACCTGCTGTTGCGGACTGGTCGTGCCGATCAGTGTGACTTGAGAGATATTCGTGAGGCCGTCGCCTTTCACGCCGGAGTCGCTAACTTCGGTGAGGACAAAATCCAGCGCCGGGCCTGTGATGAGTTGCACATTGTCGATCGTGGCCGAGCTGCCGATCGTCACGCTCAAGAGTTGGAAGGAAATTGTGACAATCGATCCTGGCTCGACCGCGCTGAGATCCATCTGGACCACGGTTGGGAGGTTCAAGTTCGCCACCTGACCTGATCCAGGAACGCCTGCGAGACTCACCATGCTGCTGAAGTAGGTGATTTTATCGCCCTGAATGTTCAACGCCGCGTCCCCTTCGGACAATAGTCCGGCAGGTGTGTGCAAGGCAGTTCCGGAGACAGCATCCAAAAGTCGTACCTCCAAAGCATCCGCCAGGCTCGATCGGCTGGAAGCTAGGTTTAACCCAGTAATGGTGAAGCGCAGGGCCTTGGCATTCTCCGGGACGATGAAGGTCTGCTCGAACTTGCCAAAGAATTCGCCTGACGCACCAAGGGCCGCCTGGCCGTTCAAGACTTTAGCGTTGCCTGCGGTGGACCAGACGAAGCCGGGAGCGTTTCCATCCGCCTGATCAAATCCTCCGTTGTGGAGACCTGGCGGGCGGTTCCCAAAGTTCATGCCCGTCACATTCAAATTCGCCGTGGTGATTTGCGCTGTCAGGCTGTTGGTGGCGCCTGATGCCAAATCACTCAATCCGCCCGAGACCGACTGACGCACCTGATACGTCCCCAGGTTCACTCCCGCGATCTTGTAGCGGCCCTGCCCATCGGTCACTGCGGTGGGGTCGCCAAGTTCCAACAGACCATTCGCGTTCAAATCGATGAAGACCCGAATGCCTGCCAATCCCTGCTCTTTAGCTTCGAAAACGCCGTTTCCATTCTCGTCACGATAAACCGTGCCGCTGACTGAACCAACCGGAGCCACGCCAAGAGTGACGCCCGAGATGTTTTGCCCGCTCACAGTTGAAATGATGACCCGATTCTGTGACGGGTTGGTGGTTCCAGCCAGCACCACGCTGATCGTTCCAGGTCCAATTCCATCGAAGCTGAAATCGCCGCCTGCCCCAGTGGTGATGGACGGTTCATTGGTGTCAAGGATCAGGTCTCCATCCAAGTCCACAAAGACACCGGCTCCGGCCCGTGACGGCTCGCCAATGTCACGCGCACGGTTGTTGTTCAGGTCGTCAAACACCACGCCACTGATAGTGATTGGGCGGAAGATGCCGAAGTCCAGATTCGCAAGCGTTCCAGGCACCTCCGCACTGATCGAGTAACCTCCAAGCCCGGCTGGATCCGGTGCAATAAGCAACGAACCCGTGGGAAGCTCCGTGCGCAATGTGTAAAGTCGTCCGGCATCCACCAGGAACTGATAAACTCCCTGCGCATCCGTCTGCGTGAAGGTTTCATTCGCGCCGCGCAGACCATTACCATCGGCATCAAGGAAGACAGTCACTGCCGCCAAGCCAACCTCGCCGGGATCACGGACACCAGAGCCGTTGGCATCGTTGTAAACCGCACCATTCAAAGCCACATTCTGACGGCCACCGATCTGAACGCGTCCGGTCGAGTAGTTTGAAAACACCGGAACCTGACCATCAGCTTCAATCACCGAATAGACAAAATAATCTCCTGCGGAAAGCTCCGAGGTATCCCAAAGGTAGGTCCCGGGGCCATCCTGCTCGGCCAAATCATCCACCATCAGCACGCCATCGTACCCATCGCCATTGGTGTCGTAATAAAGGGACACTTTCGCATTCGTTCCTGGAGCCTGCGCATTGAAGGTGATCGGAATGGATGCACCACCGACAACTCCCGCCGGTCCGGTCACAGTAGTGGTGGGTCGAGGCAATGGATTGTCCCGGACGGCCGAAAAGTCCACTGCGCCCAACGCAGCGGCGTTCGGAACGATCAATCGCCAGACGCCTTCGGTTGGACCGGCGACCATGACTGTCTTGCGATTGGGATCGCTCAGATCCGCTACCACACCAATCTTGTTTGCCGCGAAATCCGCTTCCGCAATACGTCGGCCATCCGGGGCTTCAACGATCAACGGGACGTTGTTTGCGGCATTCGTCCAATGCGCGGAGAGCAGCAGATAACGCGAGTTGCCAGGAGCGAAAAACGCCCCCTGAGTTCCGTTAACCGCTGCGGGTCTGCTGACGAGGCTCGCGAGCGACGCGGCAGACCCTGGCAGTGCGGCGATCGCCTCGGCGTTGAGATATTCAGTCTCCGTACCGTCAAAGTAGATTTTCAAGCCCACCGTGGTTGGTCCACCGACGGGCCCATAGAAAGGTATGTCGTATTCCGGCAAATTGATCGTAGCCCATCCGGCGACAAATCCTGAAACGCTCCCGCCCCGGCTGATGAACTTCATCAAAGCGGTGCCGGACCCCAAGGCTTTGCCTGAAAGGGGACCGAGTCCGGAGACTTCCGGCAGCCGGATGGAAGCTTCGACACGTCCGAAAATGGCCAGGTAGTCTGACCGTCCCTTAAGAGTTAACAAACCAGTCTCCGTGATGATGCCGCCGAGCAGGGCCAGTCTCCCATTGAGTGTGATCTCACCCGTCTTCCAATTCATCTTGAAGAAAAGTTCGCCCTGCCCCAATCCGACAAAAGTTTCGGCACTGCCCACCACCACCGCCGTGACACTTCCGGAAATCTCCTCCAGGCTGATCTTGCCTTTGAGTTTCACGGCCAGCGCCGTCCCGCGGTATTCTCCGCCAAGGAAGTCCGGGAGCGGGACCGTGACGGCAGGGCCGAGCGTCAACGTCGCTTCACCTTCGAGTTCCAAAGGCTTGGTTCCATCCGACAAATTCTTGAGCCCCATGCCAATCTCTTCGAGAAAAGCTCCCGTGGTGCCGATCGGATAATTCAGTTTGCTGGCTTTGACCCCGATCTCATTCAGCAGCCCGTCTTTGAAGACCAGGGTTCCTTCAAGTTCCTTGCCGGAAGGAATGGTGATTGTGAGCGAGCCCCCGAGGATCTCTTTCTTCGTGTCAATGATCAGGGTGAACTGCTTCAACCCCCAGGCGCCCGGGATCAGGTTCAGTTCCTTGACGGTGATTTTCCCCTTCATGTCCACCAGCGTCACACCGCCCTGGCGGGAGATTGTGATGTAGTTGCTCTCATCCGGTTTGTCCTTGTTCTCGGTGAGATCAAATTCGGCCTCCACTTTCCAGATCTTGAAGTTGTACTTGCCGGTGACGCGGAATATGCTGTCAAACTGGTCGGGCAAAGTCTCCCGTGTGATAAATTCCAGCTTCGCGCTCACCGCCTCCACTTCCAGCACCTTGAGCATCTTGAAATGCAGATGGCCGAACTCGATGCTTCCGCCGGTAAGCCGTGAGGACTTCTCGTTGATGATGAAATAATTGTCACCAGACACCGTGGCGGTGATTTCTCCACCACCGACCAATTTCCCAAATTTTTCAGGCAATCGCAGCGTTCCTTGCAATTGCAGCTCTGGCTCCCAGAAATCCTCATTCCCTTTCGATTTGTCGCGATCCGGCAGGAAGGTGACCGTGGTGATGGTGAGCCGGACGCCAAACAGCCCAAGCGTCACCCCATCTTCCTTCTCGAGTTTGATGGACTCCGTGAGTCCGTCCTTGAAGACGATGGTGACACCCACTTTGTCATCGTCCGCATGCAACTCGGCCTTGGCATTCACATCCACCGTGGTCTTGTCGAAGGCCTTCTCCAGTTTCACCTCGATATTCTTCAGGAAGATGGATGGATCTTTTAGCGGGTAAATTGGCAGCATCTCTTTTTTGAGCAGGAGATTGGCGGCGTACTCGATCTTGCCGCCGGCCCCTTCCCGGATCGTGACCTGGCGTGGCTGCTTGTTCTCGTCCTTACCACTTATGTCCAATTCGAGATCGCCCAAACCTGGCAGGATGATCTTGCCAGTCAGTGAAGCCTCCTTTTTGGCCTCCGTGTAAAGGAATTTCACGCTGACATTCGAAGTCTTCACCACGAGCTTGCCGAACAGATTGAAGGTCGCTTCTTTCGGAAGCAGGATTTCGCCATCACTCACCGAAACGCCCGCTGTGTTAATAGTCAACCCGCCCGGGCTGTCGGCATTCAACCCGAAACGAAGAGCAATGGGTTTCCCATCGGTGGTCACGGCCACGAACTTGGGCAGAGTCGCTCCGCCCTTCAGCTTCAGTTCAGGATCCCAGCCGTCGTTCTTCTCGTTTCCGTCGCCGTCGCGGTCAACGTTGGGGCTGTCGGTGACCAGGGACAACTCCGTGATGCGGAAGTCCATGCCAAGCATCGAAAAACGGATGCCGCCCGACTCATCATCCGGGCTGGCAGGCTTCACCTTCAGGCTGAACTCCAACAGCTCGGATGTCGTCTCCGTTGCCGGAGTGATCTTGAGAATGAGGTCGTATTCATCGCTCTTGTTCCCCTGAATCAACTGCTGCTCCCCATTGACAGCGCGGGGTGCCTTGACCTTCGCTGTGCCGTCCAGCTTCAACCCACCCTTGGTCTCGACCTTGATCTTGATGTCATCGATCTGCCAGGCACCATCCTTGGTGATATAGAACGGCCCCTTTAGCTCGATGTCCGCTTTGAGTTCGATGCCGCTCGTGGTGAGTTTGACGTAATTACCCTTCTCTTTCGACAAATCGATCACGGCCTCACGCTCCTGCTTCGTGCCTTCGTCGGTCTTTTTGATCTCCTTCAGCGTGATCTTCGCGTAGAATCTGATGACAAACTCATCTTTCTTGGTCTTGTCGTTCTTCTCCTTCGCAAACTCGATCGACGGGTTTTCCAGAGTCGCTTTGAACGTCTTGAATGCCTTGGCCTCCGCGCCCTCCTTGAGTTTCGTCGGCTACGGGTTCTCGGAAGTGCCCCGCTGGATCGTGCGCTTGTTGATGATGATGTGCTCGTTGTCCTTGTCCGGCACCTCGACTTTCAGGTCCTTGTCACGATCCTTCTTGCTGCCCAGCAGATCCTCGGGCATGTCGGCAGTACCCGCGACTTCGATCTGCGGATCCCAGACATCATCCTTGGCCGGATCGACATCGCCCTTGAAATAAACCTTCACGCTCTCAGTGAACTCTAGTGAGAGCACTTTGATCGTCTTGGGCTGCTCCTTGACGGTCCACTCGAAGGTCGTCTTCCCCCCGGCGGTCTTTTTCTCAAATGCCACTTCAAAGTATGCCGTCTTCGCATCCTCCTTGTCCTTGACTGCGCCTTCGCCCTTGATGTCCCACGTTCCGCCTCGGTTGGCGAAGAATGTCACCTTCACGTCCCGGATGAACCAGTCATCGTTGATCTTGATGGAATCGATGGTGGCAAACTTGGGAGGAGTGATCGCCACTCGTGAGCCCGTCAGTTGCATGCTGAATGCTCCGTTGGGTTTGGTCACTTCCATCACCGCATCGCCAAACTGCGGCAAGGAGAACTTGCCCATCAACTCTACAGGAACCAGATTGCCAGCACCATCAATGGACAGGATGATTTCCTGGGCGGTCATCTCGAAGCCGTCCAGATTCAACTTCGTTCCGGGTTTCAGAATTCCGGAATTTAGGAAGGCCTTCGTTCCGCTCAAGACCAGCGCGCCTGGAGCGGAACGTTGAGTGGAATTGCTCGTGAAATCAGAGCCGGGAACCTTCAACACCTCGATGGGAGTTTTGGAGGCATCCGCTCCGAACGCCTCCGGCAGAGTCACGTTCGTGTAGAGCTGCAGCTCGCCCGGATACGGCGTGGCTTTGGAATTGTCGTAGGCGTTCGCCAGGGAGAACCCTATGGCTGTCACATCGAACTGCACGCCACCAATCTTCATTTGGGAAGTGAACGCTTTTGAAGTGTCCACACGCGCCAGGGTCTCGGCCCCCTCCCCTTGCTGCCGGATTTCGACGGTCATCGTGCCCGTAAAGAGTGGTCCTGCCAAATTTCCTACCAGCGCCGTCACGATGCCCGTCATCGTCGCCGTACCTCTGTTGGTATCCAGCACCGTCCTGCCGTTGATGGACAACAGTGGAACGAACGTGCCGTTCCCTTCCGGCTCGAATCCGATGTTCACCACGCCATCCTCAACGGTGGCGGTCTGTTTCCCGTTCTGATCCGAGTAGGTCCAGCTATTGACGGCTGCAAAGCGCAGTGGGTGCGTGTCAATTGTGGGAGCTTCGTTCTTCCCGAGATTGTTCGACGTGTCGTCCCCGGCGATTCCGGGCCGTTTCCCAGTCAGATGCGGTGTCGGGCCTGATGCTCTGTTCAAGGCCGGCGGCTGCGTATCCGGCTGTGGCACATCCAGCAGAATGATCCAGAGAAGATCTTCCGGGTTGATGCCTTGCGGAACGACCACTTTGGACAGATCCAACGCCACCGTGCGAACGCGTTGCTGACCACTCTCGAACGGGCCGGAAGCCTCCTCTCCCTGGATTGTCGCTATCTTGATGTGCCAGATGCCCGCCGCGATGTCGTTCTTCTCCACATCTTCGTCCGTCCCAATCCAGACTTCCTCCACCCATGACGTGTCCGCGGAAATGTTTGCCTCACCACCGCTCTTCACGGTGTATTTCAGCTCCGGCTTGTCACTGATCAAGTCAAACCGCCGGGTAACGGCGTTGAAGAACAACCAAGGGCGCTCCATGCTGACGTAACTAAGGTCCGGCCGGTTCACTTCCGCCTTCTGCTCGGTCTTGTTGTTCTCCTTGTTCGGCTCTGTCAGAGCGTTCGTGGCATCGACCTTTACCTCCCAGCGAAGATTCGCATCCAGATCCTCGGCGGAGATGGCGCCAGGCGAACGAAACACTTCCAACTTCGGGAACGTGATGTCGATCGAGCGAGGTCCTGCCTTATCGAAGGTACCCTCGGTCACAAGTATTCGCAGACCTTTGTCGTTGATGAGTGAAACCTGCTCCACCCAGCGCTCGTTGGTGGTCGCGTTCTGATTCAGGAAGACGTTGTAATTAAACTTCGCCTTCTCGCCCGGCTCGAACTTCTGTCCCGCCGGAATCGACACGCTCAAATCAGGCCCGACCGTGACTCGCGACGAAAGTCCCTGCGGACGATCCGTGCCCGTATTGATCCTCCCGATGAACACGTCAGGATTTAGCTTGTCCAACGGGAACCGGCTCAAATCATCCAACGAGCGTTCCTGAACGGTCTTGATGATCGCATCCACGTCATACACGTAGATGCCGCGATCCGGTCCGCCGCGGTAGGCCGCATAAAGCGTCTTACCGTCGGGCGAGAGGACGATATTGTCCGGGAAGCTGATCGGCACCATCAAGGTCGCGGCCACCAGCACGGGTGTGCCGAACGGATCCTTGATCACGCCGATATTTCCGCCGGCAGTGAACGGCGGAATGTTTGGATCGTGCGAGGGCAAATCCTGGATGAAGCGATTGAAGGCGCTGACAAAGGCGTAGGTGGCATCAGGCAACACGGCAACACCGATGCCGTTGTTCACATCGAACGCATCCGTCGGCTTGCCCAGGTTGAGATTGGCGAAGATGGATTTGACACCGTTGAATGCACCGAAGCCGCTGCCATCCGTCTGCCGGTTCACGAAGACAAACTGTCCCGGCTTGAAGCCTGCCGTCACCCCGTATGGTTCGTTGGCCGCATCAATCACCGCCAGTGTGGTCAGCAGCTCTTCAGGTTTCTGCCGATCCACATTGGCCACGATGATCTTGCCCGCGACGTGATTGTGGGTGCCGTCGAACATCCGGGAATTCGGCGCGGCCACATATACCTTGCTCCCGTCCGCGTCCACCGCGATGCCAATCAATCCGTGCGGTGCCGGATTCGGAGAATAAGTTTGCACCGTATCCCCGTAAGTCGCGGAACCGTCAACGATATCGACCACATAAACCGCGTTCGTGAACTCGTCGGTTACGAACAGATATTGATTGGCTGGATCGGTCGCGAGCCAGAAGACCGAGGCTCCTAAAGGTAGTTCAAAGTTGTCGATTTCAGGAGTCGTCAGGTTTGCGTCGAGCGGTTTCAAGTCCACCGTGTCGAACACCGCAATCTGGTTCGTTCCCTGCAATGCCGCGTAGAGCTTCGATAGATTCGAGGCAAGGGCCGTCGCACGAGGCACACCGCCACTGACCGGCATCCGGGCGACAATCTGATTTGTTTCCGAATCGATCACGGCAATGGCAGGGTTGCCTGTGAGTGCCGCGAAGATGTAACGATTTTCAATGGGGAAGCGAACCGCATTGCTCTCCTTGATCACGCGTTTTGCCACCGGGTTCGGATTGAGCGGTTCGTGGGTCCATTCCTTCTGCACGCGCTGGACCGTGATTTCCACGTCGCCAATCGCTACATTTTCCGGAAGGGCCGTTCGAAGAGTGCCGTTCGTTGATTTCGCGCTCCGTCCAGATACCAATGTCCCTACCGCACTGCCCACCGGACGGTAGGAAATGATGATGTCTTCCAACGTTGCCCCTACACCGAGAATGGCATCCGCCCAAAGCAAATTCGTGATCTCCAGTGCCACGACGGACGCGATCCCATCCTGCACGAGCACTGCTTTTTGCGGAATCTCATCGGGATACGCGTTCTCCAGCAACGCCCGGTTGAGATTAATGAGTCCAGCCCCCTCTGGATTCACCGCGATCAGATCACGTGTGCGCTGGGAAAGTGTCACACCAGCGAACCGCACTGGATCGTAGATCGTCACCTCGGTGACGATGCGGTTCATTTCCTCCGTCAGTTTCTTCTGCAGGAACTTGTCGAACCCGCCCGTATAGTCGTCCACCCAGCCCCTGACCTTAGAATCCAGCTCTCCGCGCAGGAATTGCGACACCGGATCAGCCGCGTGCTTTAGCTTCAGCGTGAAGGATTCGAAGCGGACGATTTCGCCCAACGCGAATCCAAGTGTCTCGGGCGGATCCGAGGGTTCAGGCTTTTCAAGTTTCCCGGCTTTGATGAGGGGCTTCTCGTTGGGATAACCTTGTGCAAACTCAAAATTATCCATCGTGAAGGACAATTCAGTGATTGCGTCGCGATTGACCTCCACCTCGTACGGATACTTGTCCGGAAGCTCTGATTTGATGTCCTTCTCCTCCGTGACAACGACGATGTGTTTCGCAGCGGCCATACGAGCCGCATATTCGATGATGCTGAAGATTTCCGCTGTTACGGCGTCCACGATCCTTTCAGTCACCATCAGCGCCAGCGCGAGGGTGGCACCTGGAAGCCCGGATGGGCCAGGCAGGGACTGAGGTGCAACCTGGCTCGATGCCGGAGGATCGACGAAAAGGTGGAAGCCGGAAGTCGCCGCTGAAATAGGATTCCGAAGCGTGAACCGCCCCCGAAGCAGGCCGGTCGTTCCGGGCTGGACGGCGCTGACCAGATACACTCCCGAATCGCGCACGCCCGGCGTCAATTGCTGTGTGCCAGTCCGGGCGAATCCATCCGCGCCCACGACGCCAAACTCCGTCTGAAGCCAGACGCGCACCGGTGTTCCGTTCGGCCCGGTCAACGTCGTCGCACGATAGAAGACGACTTCAGTTCCGGCAGCCAATCCAGTGGTGCGAACCGCCAGTTGAGCCGGTTGAAGCAGTGGATCAGCGCCCATGGCGAGTTGGAACCCGGCTGCAAATGTCTGTTCCGTCAACAGCGCATACGGAAGCCCGCTTTGCGCCAGAGATGTGAAGTTGATCGAGGTTTGCTGCTTGAGAGCACCGGGAGCAATTGTGACCATCGAACCATCCGCGCCCTGCACGATGCCCCCAGCCGGACCAATCTGTGACGGGGCGGGCAGTGATTTCGTGACCCTGACCGGGATCACAAGCTCTGCACCACGGTAGATCGCGGTCAGTCTCGTCTCGCCTTCCACCTTGCCTGTGATCAAACCACCGCTGGAAACCGTGGCGAGAGTGTCATCGCCAACGAAGTAAAGAATGCCGCTGTCAGCGGAGGTAACGTCTGTGCCATCCGGATGCCGGATGCGAATTGTGATGGTGCCACCGTCGGGAGCCACCGCGAGCCGGAGGTTCTGAGACTGCAATCCATCGCTAACGAGCCGCCGGTCGGGAACCGTCGCAGGTTCACCCACTCGCACCGCCGTCGCAACGCGGAGTGTTCCTCGAGAAGCCACGACCGCGCTCGTTCCATCCGCCAGTGCCGTGAGCCATCCCGTCGGAGAAATCACCACTGCAGCCGGGTTGGTCGAAATGAAGGTCAAATAGGCACCCGGAAGTTCGACGCCCGCTTCATCCGCGAAATCTCCCGTCACCACGACCCGTGCAGACTGCCCCGATGTCAGGTGTGGTGAACGCTGATCGATATTCAGCCGGAGCAGCGGAGCGTTGCTGACATTCACCGTGACGGTGGCTGGCTGGGAAGTTCCGGATCCATCGTCCGCGACGAACGTGAAGCTGGCTGCACCCGAAAAGTTCGTTGTCGGTTCAAATCGAACTGTGAAGCCATCCTCCAGGATCCGCGCCGTGGCGTTGTTGACGGTTCCGATGCGATAGCTCAGGGCGTCTCCATTCGCGTCGGCGCTCAGCGAGCGGAGGGAGACTGAAACTGGAATGTTCGCGTGAGTGTTCAACGTGCCGTTTTGCGCCGTGGGAAGGCGGTTCGCCACGAACCCGGAATTCACGAGCACGTACTCACGGTCCACCGCCGTTACCACGCGGTCACCGTCCACGTCGGCGGCAGCGCTGAAATTCGCATCACCCGGTTTGCTACCCAATGCGGACTCCATCGCGCCCGCATCCACGCCATCCACCCGACCATCCGCATTGACATCTCCCGCGACGAACAGGCGCAACTGATAAGCGCCGCTCGAAGCACCACTGACCTCAAGCACATAAGCACCGGCCTCGCTTAGAGTGGCGAAACCGATGCTTGTCGTCGCATTCACAGGACGGGATTCACCGTTAATCCCCAAGAGCCGCAACGTGAGTGAGTTGCCGCCTTGAGCTGAAGTCCCCTGTGCACCAAGAATCAACCGACCTTGCGTCGCGCTGGCAAATTCCGACGGCGTCAGGACCAGCGAATAAAGATCCTTCACCCCGGCGGTCAGTGTGCCATTAAACGTCTGGCTGAGGAACTGGCTGGTGCCACCCGTCGATATGGGGATCGGAGCCGTTTGCAACATGCGTCCGCTCTCGTCGTAACGAATGCTCGTTCCCGCCATAGCAGGCGGCGCGACCACCGTGAGGAGATGGGTTCCAGCATGATAACCATAGATGGTCCGGCGTCCCGTTGATGAATCGGTCACACTCACCATGTTGGCGTTGGAATCGTATTCATACCGAACTCCGCTGCCACTCGTGGTCTGGATGCCTGTCACACGTCCATTGTTGTCCCGAGTGAAGGTTATCCGCTCACCATTTGAGGCCGCCACGCCTTCGCTCGTCCAAATGAGCCGTTGCCCCTGGCTGCTTACCGTCTGGTTCAACGTTCCGCTCGCGGAATAGCCGAAGCGGCTGCCGTCAGGCACGGCGAGTACAAATGCTGTTGCTTCGGACGATCCCGCCGTCGGATTGTAAGGAAGTCCGGTTCCAACGTGGTAGTAACTTCCACCCGCAAGTTCCAGCAGCGCGTCCGTGCTGCTCAATCGGTAGTCCACTCCCGTATCAGCCGTCCATGAAGGACGGTAGAGTGCCACCGCGCCTTGTATTGCCGGCGTTGGCGAGAACGTAAACCCAACGCGGCGGCCATCCGGGAGTGTCAGATACAACCGCGCTCCATCACGATACGGCGTCGCCAGATTGAACGGGTCATCCGCCGTGGCCGCGATGCTCGTGGTGATCTGTGCTTCCATTCCCGCAAAATGCCATCCATATCCAGCCGCACCCGCGAATGCCGTGTCTGTGCTGCTGTAGTTGCGAGTGAAAGGAATGTTCACCCCTCCGATGATCGCGGTAAGATCTGTCACGGAGTGAGCGTACCCTGCCGGCTTGTTCGTGGAGTTTATCTCGATCAATTTCGAAATGGTTGAAGTGCGGCCTGAAATATCCGTCGCCGTCAGCCGCAGGAGGTAGGCTCCGTTCACGAACCCGCCTGGATCAATCTGTGTCAGTGCGCCATTGATCGGGTTGCGACCTTGCGCGAGCAAGGTGGGGCTACGGCCGTCCAGCGGCACGAGTTCCAGCCGGTATTGATCGAGGTTGGAATCCGAAACCACCCCCGCGATGATCTGCAACTCGCGAATAACAACGCCCGAATCCGAAGCGGTAAAGCGGACCAGGGGAGTCGCCGCATCCTGCGGATCGCGCACCTTCAGGTCTGCCGTGGCCGTGCCGACCACTCCGTCCACATCCGTCGCGGTGGCGACGATCTTAAAATGTCCCGCGCTCCCAGGCGTGAAACCAAGACGCCCGAATGAGTCCAAGGCGTAGGCACGGCCATCAATGGTGAGCCGTAACGAACGGATCTCCGACAGCGAACTCGCCGTGGCCTGAATCAAGACGCTCTGGCCGAACACGGCGGGGAAACTCGGCGTCAGCTCGATTCGCACGTCCGGCGGAATGGGTTGGGACGCCACGACGAGGCGCAGCGTGCGGCTGGCGGCAAGTTCACCATCACTGGCGCTAAAGCGCAGATTGTATTCACCAGCGGCGACGCTGGAAGGATTCCAGAGCAGTTCACCTGTCGTCGTATCGAATGTTGCGCCCGCAGGAAGATCGCTGATGGAGTATCGAAGGGAAGTGGCGGAATCCGGATCACTCGCCAGGACAAGGTACCGGAAGGGTTGACCGACGAGGGCAACACGACCTTCCAGCGCCGGGATGGCAGGCGTGCGATTGACGTTCGACACATCCACCACGACCTCCTGGAACGTTCGCGCTCCCGCCGTGTCCTGGACGGCGAAACGAAGTGCGTAACGTCCCGCCTGTTCGAAGCCGGGCGTCCATTCGAAGACTTGCGTGGCGGGATCGAAGCTCGCTCCGGCCGGGGCCGCGGTTTCAAGGAAGAACGCGAGGCGGTCTCCATCCAAGTCTGACCCGGCCAGATTGAATGATAGCGTTACTCCTTCCAGCGCGATCAGTGGCGGCAATGGAACAAGCGTCGGAGGCCGGTTCGTTTCAGCCACGGAGAAAGCAGCGGTCTGTGTGCTGCTCCTATGGCCGTCTGTGACTCCAAAAACAACCGCGTGACTTCCACCCTGATTTGAAGCCGGAGTCCACCGAACCGTGCCACTTCTGGCATCCAGCGCAGCGCCGTCAGGAAGGTTCGTGGCGAAATAGGTCAGCGCATCGCCATCCGGATCGTTACCCTGAAGCACAAACTCCAAAGGCTGCCCTTCGACACCCTGGCGCAGACTGATCGGCGCGAGGACAGGCGACTGATTGGCAGCGCGCACCACGATCTTGAAAGTCTGCGCAGCGGTCAGTCGATTCGTTGCCACGCCGTTACCGTCATCCGTGACAGTGAGTGTAAGCGTGGCAGCGCCCGCTTGAGTTGCGGTTGGCTTCCACTTGAATTCCGCCACGCCATACACCGCCATCGCGGTAAACGCAGCCCCCGCTGGCAGCACCTGCGCCGAGTAGGTCAGCGGATTCTCGTCGAGGTCGGAAACGCGCACCTGAAATACCAGCTCTTGATCGATCAACGCGACTTTGTCACCCACTGGTGAGAGTACTGGTTGAGCATTCAACAACTTGACCGTGAGGACGAAACTGGCTTCGCCAATCAAAGCCCTGGCCGGGTTCCCGTTGCCGTTGTCAGTCGCGCGGATGGTAATTGCGAAACTTCCACGATTCACCAAACCGGGGGTTGCGCGGATCGTGCCTGAACCATCACCGTTGTCCGTGAAGGTGGCAAAAGCCGGCAGGCCGGCGGCGGTCAGCTTCGGGATCGTGCCATCACCATCGGTTGCGGTGACCTTAAATTCGAGGGTCGATCCGGCATCGACCGTTTGATTCGCAGTCGGAGCAACGGTGGGTGCCAGGTTGGCGTCGATCACCTGGATTTCCACCGTCGTGGAATCCGACTTCGCCTGGCCCGTGGCGTCTCCGTCATCCGTGGCTGTGAATGTAATACGATAGGCGCCTGACTGGCTTGCTCCCGGCACCCAGCGAAGCAGGCTCGTCGATGCATCGAACGTTGCGCCGACTGGCAGCGTCGTGGAACTCCAGCGGATCACCGGCCCGGCCACGTCCTGCTGAAGGGTGCCGTCGGGCAACAAGTTCGTCTCGGTCGCCGGATGATCAGGGTCATTCGCAGTCAACCGCAGCAACACCGTCTGTCCCTCGAAGATCGAGATCGTCCCGGGCGGAACTATTTTCACCGCACCATTCACATTCAACACCTGCAAGCGGAGAGTTTGAGTGGCCGTTGCAGCGCCGTCGCTCACTGTGAACTGAATCTGATAATCCCCGTGCTGATCGAAGCGCGGCGTCCATTCGAACCGGCCTGTCTCCGGTGAAAGTGTCGCACCGACAGGCAGATTTTGAGAACCAAACACGAGCGTGTCACCATCGGCATCACGCGCGGAGAGTCGCAACGTCAGGACATCACCCTCTCGGACCACACGATCAACCACCGGGTCGAGCGTGGGTCGTTGGTTCACGTTCGCCACCACAATTTCAAAGCGGCCCACCGTGGTGCGCGCGCCATCGGTCACCAGCACTTCCACATCCTGGTAACGACCGGCGGACTGGGCACCGGGCTGCCACCGGATCACATTCGCCTTCGCGTCGAAAGCCGCGCCCGCCGGAAGATGATTGACGGCGAAGATGAGTTCATCTCCATCGGCATCCGTTGCCCCGACGGGAATCTCAAGCAGCTCGCCTTCCCTTGTTTCGTGGTTGGGCAAGGGGAACAACACCGGCGCGCTGTTCACACCTGCAACGCTCACCTGCCAGGACTGGGTGGCGTAACCACCGCGCTCGTGGTACGCCCTCAATTCAAAGTTCACTGCCGCGCTGTCTTCGGTGCCAGGCGTCCAGCTCAATGCACCGGTGCCTGCGTTCAAGACCACGCTCGCGGGTCCTTTGATCAGGACGAAGGTGAGAGACGGCCCGTCGGGATCGGTGGCCTGCGGCGCGTATTGGTAAGCCTGGCCTGATGTCGCTGCCGCCGGAGGCGTGGAAGTGAAACCTGGCAACTTATTTGGAGGCACGCTCGCCACGATCTGGATCAATGGGTCAAAGACGAGTCCGAGCGGATTGCGCACGATGACGGTACGAGTGATGGACTGTCCCGGAGCGAGAGCCGCATCGCCTGCAGAATTAAATTCCATGTAAGGCTGCCCACTCTCCGTCACTCCGTCGAAAGTGAGCAAGGTTGGAGGTTCGCCACCGGTTTCCAGTCCGCCGAACACCACCCGGATAGGCGCGAGGACGGGGAGTGTGAGCGTGTTCACGACTCGCAAATCGAACGAGAGCGTCCCGTCGATTTGATTTGTGCGTGTGGTGGAGAACTCCGGCTTCAGTCGCGCGGTCAGATCCTGGAGAACTTCGAAGGACGCGGAGTAACTCTCCTCAAGCGCGATGCCCGCAACGCTCTGGATTCCTGCCAGAACCTCGAAGCGATAACTCCCCGCTGCCAGCGCGGTAAACAACAGTTGCACCGTCCTGCTGGCACTTTCGTAAACCGCGCCAGTGATCGGAACCGTCGCGCCGGTGCTCGTGTTGGTTAACCGGAAATTTGTCGGATTCGTCACCGAGCCTCCTTCAATGGCCACATCGAGCATATCCAGGTCGAAGGTCACGCTGCCGCGAGTGATGATCGGGACGATTTGCGAGGCATTGATCGGCGTGCTGGCGATCACTCTGGGAGCGACCGCCGGGAAGAACACCGTCACCTGATCCGACTGCGTCACGAATACGCGGCCCTCGGCATTCACATGAACAAAGTCCGCCCGGCTGCCGCGATCCGCGATCTCCACCACTTGCAGTGAGAGCGTGTCCACCAAAGTCACCGCGCCGCTGTCATGCGTGATGAAGAGCAGATTCTCTGTCGGCGTCCCGGCCACTCCGAAGGCAAGGCCATCCGCGCCCGTCTCGTATGCCACGCCTGCCTGCAAGACCACCTCGGCGCGGCCCCGGGTGTTGAAACGGATCACGTCTCCGTTGTTCGGCCAGCTCACACCCCAGAGAGTGCCATTGGGCGCGAAGGCCAGGCCATCCACGCGCGTCTGTGAGAAGGGAGTAAACTGACTTGTGGCGGTATCGAAAATTTCCACGCCGCGCTTCGAGGAGACGAAGATGCGGGATGAATTGGGATCAACGGCGAGCCCCAGGTTGAGGCCATCACCGAAGCGTCTCACGATCTGGCCGGTCGCCGGATCAAGCAGGACCAGCGGTCCGCCGCCCGTGGTGGCCCAGAGGCGTCCTTTGTTGTCGAAAGCCATGTCGTAGATCGGCACGTCGAGCGTGGCCAGAGGCGTCGCGACACTGCCGCCGGAAAGACTCAACTTCCACAGTACGTTTCGGCCCGCACCGCCACTGATGAGCACGTTCTTGCCATCCGGTGTGAATGCAATGCCAAGCGGACCGATGCCAGCGCCGGATTGAGGAATCTGCGCGGCAAATGCACTGGCGGTGAATGGCTCGAACACACTGAGGAAGGAAGTGGGCCTCCCGCCAGTCTGGGTCAACGGAACCTGAAGCAGCGCTCGAAGGAAGAGCGGATTGGTGGCGGAGGCCGTGGATGGAGCAACCGTCGGCAGCGGATCCGTCTCCGTCCTGGGTGCCTTTGGCAGAGACCCGAGGTTCACCGACGGAATAACTGGCGCAACGGACACTCCCGCAGGCGCTGATTCCACATTGCCCGCGGCATCCTGTGCAAGGACGAGGACAGTGGCAGCCAGTCCGTCACGGCTCTCATACACCATCGAAGTGTTGGTCGTGCGGGTCAGAGAAACGAAGAACGGTCCGCCATTCAAGGAGACGTAAACCGTGTATTCCTTCACCCCTGATCCCGCCGTGGCGTCCGTGGCGCTCCAATCCAGCGTGTAGGTGTTGCCGGTCTGCGCAATGTTCACCACGGTCACGGGTGCCACAGCATCAACCATCGCTTCGTGCGTGTTCGAGTCGAGTGGGGCGTCGGCATTGTAGATCACGCGGGCAGTGGAGGTGATGACCGCTCCGGTCGATGCGGCGTCCATGGATTCGACCGTGTAGCCGACCACGCCAGAACCACCGGGCAGCAGCAAGCCCTGGGGTTGGTTGGTTTGGAGATTACGCCCACGCAGGGTCAGGCCGGTGTCCGGATCAATCGCACGGAGCAGCCACGTCGCGAGGCGTTTTTCGACATCAACACCCGCCGTGACTTGCACGACGTAGCCAAGCGTGTTCGAGAAATCAAATTCCCCCGTGAAGGACGCACGATCCGGCAGCGCCAGGGTCAGGCTGCCGAGCTGGATGTCGCCCAGCCGGAACGTGCGCGGATCGATATCTGTGTCGAGCCGCTGGAGAATTCGAATCTCATTCACCGCATCAGTGGCATCCGCGATCTGCTCGAAGCGCACGGTGAATGGCAGATCAAACCCGATCGGGACGAAGTTTGAAGGCCCAAATCCGCTCGGTCCGGTCAAACGCACCAGTCGGCTGCGTTCGCCGGTGAGGCCGAACAAGTCACCCGGCGAGGAATCTTGAATGACCGGGCCGTCCTGGGCGACTTCAACGAGGTCACTGACTCCGACATGAATGATGAAAGCCTCGAAGCGCGTCTCAACACTTTGGTTCAGGTCAAATTGCGCGGCATCGGGAATCGCGGAAGAACCGTAGGCGTTCGGCTGATGTCCCGCCCACTTGCGGACTGAGTCGAAGAACGCCGTGAAATTTCCGGCGCTGAGAACCGGGGCACCGCTCTCCGAGCCGAGCAATCCTGCCGTCATGACGGCGACCAGGCCGGTGAACTGCGGCGCCTCCCGGATGCCCGGAGGCAAATCTTCAGCCCGGAGCTGGCCGGCGTTCGCAAGCGCGGCAAGGTAAAGGCTCGCAAAGTTTTGCGCATCCGCCGCAGCCACGTGCAGTGCTTGAGGAGCGGCATCATCCGCAAGGATCGCGGCGCGGAGTGAAGCGGCCTGGCTGGTCTGGTAGGCAACATACTCGCCGGAGGTCATGGGGGTAACGGTCGCAAAGATGTAGAAATCGAATGCCAGATCCTCGGCTTCAAATTCAGCCAGTTCCTTCAAGAACTTCGGATTCTCCCGGATGATGGCGTTCAACTCGGGATAAACTTCCGCGAAGAACGACACGGCGCTGAAGCCCTGATTGTGGAGGTCGAAGGCAAAACCTTCCGCGATCAGGATGCCATCGTGATTGATCACCGGGTCCAGTTCCGGCGAGACCACGCCAGCGAGCAACGGCGCCCCGGCGAGGTTCGTGGTGAAGCGAAGGCGTTCACCGGTGGAGAGCATGGTATTGCCATTGTCGTCCTTGCCGATGGGCTGACCAGCGAGGATTGGGTTTTCCGGCAGGCGGGGCACTCCGAAAGAAAGGTGCGCGTACGGCGTGTCGATGTTTGTCAGACTGAGCAAGCCAGCCTGATAGAGCGCAGGCGTGGTGCCGCTAAAGGAAACTGGAATATCGCTGGGGCCGCCCAGGCCGACCGTGACGTCCAAAGGTTTCGCAGCTTCCACGAGGAAGCGATACGGCGCGATGGCGGCAGCTCCGTTCGGGTTCGTCACCTGCACGTCATAGAGTCCGTGTGGCGCGTTCCGCAGATCGAATGTCGCGATGATCTTCGTGGCGTCGATCACCTGGTAACTGACCGGCGCGAATTCGGCGAACTGCGGACGGATCAGCTTCACCGTGGCGCTGGGATCGAATTTCGCACCGCGAATCGTCGTTGTGACGTAGCGGCTGTCTCCCCCGGTATCGGGCGAAATGCCGCTGATGCCGAACGGCACCAGACGCGCGGTCAACTGGATGGGTGCATCGGTGAACCGCGCCGGGTCGCCCGAATCGAGCGAAGCATCACGGAAGTTGCGGACACGGATGTAATAGAAGCCTCCCTCCGTCCGTCCGACGAGTGCCACCTGATCGCCCTGCAAACCACCTTCGAATGCCGCGTCGAACGCGCGGGAGCTTGGCAGTCCTTCATAAAGCACATAGAGCTCATTCGCCAGACTGTCGTTGTCGCTATCGAGTGTGACACGCATCGTTTCGCCTGCGGGCACCTGCACGCGGAACAGCAGGTCTTCGCCGTCGGAGAGCAGTTCGCTCAAAGGCACGCCAGGTTGCAGCGTGGGTACGGTGACGGCGATGGTGTCGGCGGAGGCGGTCGTGTTGTTGCGGTTGTTCACGCCCTCGAAGATGTCGTCAAAAATGTCTGTGCGGACGATGACGCGGTAGTCCGCTGGCAAGGCCACGGGCAATTGGACGTTCGTGGTGAACGTGTAGCTCTCGCTCGGGGCGAGCGTGCGCGGTGCAAAGTCTTGATTGATGATGACCCGGTCTCCCAGATCCCATATCGCATCGCGGGAGAGGAAGGCTGCGTCCGCCCAGATCCCGCTTGCCGGCTCCACGCCCTTGTTCGTCACTCGCCAGGAGAAGGACACCTGCTGACCCGGCAAAGCCTGTGACGGCACCGTCACCAGCTCGACCTGAAGGTCGGATGGCGGCGGAATCTCGATCAACATCGGGACCGCCGTGGCTGTGCTGTTGTTGAGTTCCGCGCTTCCCTCGAACACGACGCCACGCGGTTGTTGTCCGTTGGGCACGTCGGTCAACGCCATCACGTAGTACGGGCCAACAATCCCCCGCGGCACACTGAGCGTGAGCGTCACGGTGTAGCTGCCGTCGGGAGCGAGCGCGCCGAGATGTTCCACCTGGGTGAGGTAATGGTCGCCGCGCGCATCAAGGTACTGGTCGCGCGACAGATAAACACTGTCGAGCCACTTGTTCTGCCGTTCCGGAACCGCTCCAGCTCCGGCATTGGGCACGGTATAAGTGACCTGGAACTGGCGGCCCGTGAAGACACGCTCGGCACTGGTCACGGCCGTCACGCGCAAATCGGGCGGCACCACCGGCGTCACCACGATGGGCGTGGTGGCGGTGTTGTTAAACTCGTCGCGGTATTCGAGAACCATGCCACTGCCTCGGCCATCAAGGCGTGGAGGACCGCTCGTCTCCGGATACGGCAACGGAATTCCACCATAAGCATTCGGTCCAAAAGGCGAATCCGCGAAAGCGATCAAGTTGAAGCTTCCAGAGAAGTTGTCCGGCAGCCTCACTTCTCCGGTGACCGTGTATTGCTCACCTGGTGCGAGGACTCCCTTGTGGACAAAATTCCCGGTCAACGCGTCGTAAAGATCAAGGGACTGGTCAATCGAAACATAGACACGATCAGACCAGACGTCCGTGCGTGTCGCACGCGTGCCGGCATTGCGTACGGTGAAAGTCACGGTGAGGAAGCCGCCGGAGTTCGACGTGGTGGGGACAACAGAGAAATTACTTACGCGCAAATCCGCCTCACGATACGTCACGTCGATGGCGGTAGAACTCCGCAGGTTGTTCAGTCGGTCCGGCTGCTCCCAAACCGTGTCGCGGAAATGCTCGGGCCAGTCGGGATAACTGCCAGAACCCGGCGCTCCGAAGGCGGGACCGTATCGACCCACCGTCGTGTGAGTGATGACGTGGACGTAATACTTGCCTTCCACTCCCGCCGTTACGGTCACCTTCGCGGTCGCGGTGTAGGTATCACCGGGATTCATCGCACCGGCCTGCACATGCACCTGCGAACCCACATGCGACGATCGTTCGAAAATGAAGGTGGGATCGGGGGAGATGAAAATGTGATCCGTCCACCGCTGCGTGCCGGACCACACCGCGTTCACGCCCTGGTTCTTCACGGTCCAGCTCACCGTGATCGGCTCCCCGGAGAAGGACGTGGCGGGAACATCGATGGACGTGACCACCAGGTCGGCGGGAATGTCCGTGATGGTGCTGACGGCACTGCGGGTGTTGTTCGTGGTCAGGCCGCGCTCGAACACAAGCCTGGGTCCGGCCTGCCCGTCGCCGGTCAAAATCTTGTTGAGATCCGAACGAGAGAGCTTTTGCAGATCAACTCCGCGCACTTCAGCAAGCGGTTTGCCCAGGCGTTCCTCCGCGCGCTTGACGATGCCCGCAATTTGATCAAGCAACGAATCTTCCGCCGTAAGCAAACGGTTCGGGTCCGCATTGGTCTGGACGACGAAGTGGCTGCCTTTCGCGGACGGTGGGAGGACGAATGAAACTGTTTCCGTGTATGACTGGCCGATCTCCAGCGTGCCAAAGTGCGGCAGGCCGAAAACGAGGGTGCCCTTGTTCACCGTGCCGTCCGTGGAGATGTAGATCAACTCGGCCCAGCGATCCACGTCGGTCTTGGCGGAACCTTTGTTCGCCACTGTGTAACTGATCGTGACCAGTTCACCACCAACCGCCGTGGCCGGAGCCGTGACGATGGTGACTTCGAGATCAGCAGGCGGCGTCGGAATGATCGTGATGGGCGTCGCCCTGAGATTGCTGCTTTCGAGATCGTTCGGGATGGCCGGGTTCAGATTCTCGTCGAACGCCAACTCGAAGACGCCGTTGCCGCTGTCCGCCCATACCACGATGTAGTAAAGCCCGCCGCGTGCGAGCAACGGAATGTTCACGGTGGCAGCAGCCTCGTAAAACTCGCCAACTTGCAACGCACCGCTGTGGCCGAGGCCCCCGAGGTAAAGATCCCCTTCCTTGCCAGGCCGACGATTTGCCTCCGGAACAAGCCAGATACTGTCACCCCAGCCCGCCGGACGCGTGACACCCGCGCCGAGATTTGCCACACGGTAACGCACCGTGATGGCGTTGCCGTCGAAGGCGTCGAGAGGGGCGTTCACCTCCTGTACCACCAGATCAGGCGGAGGTACCGGCGTGACATCGACGAACAAGAGGGAAGCCCGTGAATTGTCGATCTCACCAATGACCTGATTCTGTCCGTTGCGACCCTGAAATTCATCCACGCGGCGTTCAGCGTCCGCCACCACGACGATGAAGTACTCCCCAGCTGCCTCGCGCTGAATCTGGAAACTGGCGCGCGTGGTATAGGCAAGGCCGGGTTCTAGGGCACTGCCGTTGGGGAGCGAGCCGAGCAGGATGCCTCCGGGCTGGGTGTTGTTTGAGAGGTACACGTAATCGCGCCAGCGCGAACCACCGGTCGGTGTCGGGGCGGGTCCAGTGTTCGTGACGGTGAACTCAACGTCGATGACTCCGCCGCTCGTTACTTTTTCCGGCCCTAAAATCTGCGTGACCTGAAGGTTCGGACGCGCGAGCAACTGCACCGTGGTCGGCTTGGCCGAAAAATTCAGGTTGTTGTTCTCGTTGTCCTCGCCGACTTCACCGTTGGTGTCGGTGCGGACGAAAACCTGATAGACTCCCTGGATGTGCTGCGGCACGGTCACGATTTCCGAGCGGCCGTACGACTTGCCCGCGTCGAGGATTTGCGCCTGACGGAAAGAGCCGATGGCAACGGCCTGGTTGAAATTGCCGTCCGGCGCGAGGTAAATGGTATCGACCCATGAGCCGGTGACGGGATCACCCAGGGCATCAACATTGCGCACCGTCCAACTGACCTCCATCTGTGATCCGTCAAAAATCTGATCCACTGCCGTCACCCCTTCGACAGTCAGATCGCCTGTGGGTGGTGCGACATAGGTGACCGTGACTCCGTCGGAGCGTTTGCTGTTGTTACCCGTGTAAACGAACTCGAACGGCCCGCTCGTTCCAACGTAGAGGTAATGCGTGCCCGCCGGGGTATCGAGCGGCAATGAAAGTTCGACCGACGCATTGTAACTTTGCCCCAAACCCAGCGCGCCGAAGTGTGTCAGGCTGCCTATCGCTCGCAGCTTTTGCCCGTCCGCGCTCGCGCTGATGTAGATCGCGTCCGACCAACTGGAATCATTTGTCGCCCCGATGCCGTTGGGCGAGACGTTCGACACGATCCAGTTGACGCGGATCGGCGCGCCGTTGCGGAATCCGACGCTCGCATCCAGCGCTTCGACCGTGACGGTTTCCACTGTGAGATCAGCGTAGGGAATCCGCACCACATCGACGGGCGATTTCTGGCCGACATTGCCCCGCGCATTCGTGTGCTCAAAGACAACATCCGTGGCGTCCGTCTGGACGAATAAAGTAAACCTGCCTTCCAGGGCGGGCGGGAGCGAAATGATCCTAGTCACGGTGTACGACTCACCGACCGGCACCAATCCGCTATGGGCAAATTCACCGAGCATGCGGTCGTTGCCACTCAACTGTGCGTCCGTGGAGAGATACACGCGATCCACCCAGGCATCGACCGGCCCGGTGCCCGTGCCGCGATTGCTCACCTCCCAGGAAATGGTCAGGTCCACCGGATCGCCGACCAGCAACGGTTGAGCAATGACGGTTGTCACTTCGAGATCGGCGTAAGGCTGTAGGGCAATCGCAACGTCCGGGGTCGCGGTCGTGTTGTTGTTCTCCCCTACGCCTTCCTGAACCTGGTTGCCGACATCCGACACCACCAGGATGCGGTAGCCGCCCTCGATGCCCTTTGGCAGGCGCACGAGCAGGCTCGCGTTGTAAGTCTGCGTGGGACTTAGCGAGGTGTTGCGCGGCAATTCGCCAATTGCCACGTCGTCGTTGGAGAACGTGTCGTTTGTCGAAAGATAGACGCGATCAACCCAGGCATCCGTCAGACTGCCTGTGCCCGCGTTGCGGCCCGTCCAGGCAACGGTGATTTCGGCATCCGACTGGGAAACTGCCGGGGCGGTCGCCGTCTCGATGACAAGGTCAGGGTGCGTGACTACGATGGGATTCGCCGAGGCGAGTGTGTTGTTGCTCTCGCCCTCGCGTTCGAAGACCTGGTTTGCATGATCCGTGACCACAGCGATGGAGTAATTCCCGTCGGCGACGATGGGCAAAGTGATCGTTTCGGTGCGGCTGTATTCCCCGGATGCGGCCAACGCTTCACTGCGCAGGAAGGTGCCAAGCAACGTCCCGCCGCCCACATTGCCCGTTGAAGACAGGTAAACCCGATCCACCCACGAGGCTGAAGCCAGTCCACCGCCGCTGTTGCGCACGACCCAGCTTACTGAGAGCGATTGCGAAATGACACCGTTGGATGGGGCCATGACTTGAGCAACCACAAGGTCCGCAACGGGTGCAAGCGTCACAGTAACGGCAGCTGGACTTCGGGCGGTGTTGTTGTTTTCCGCCGCAGACTCGGTTACCTGCCCCAGCGCATCCGCTTGAACAAAGATCCAATACTGGCCTGCCGCAAGGTTCTCCGGCAACGACACACTGGCCATGCGTTCATAGAAGGCATCAGTGGCAAGAGTCGCAGTGTTCGCCACCGTTACGAGCAACGTGTCGTTGCCGACCTTATCGTCCACCGAAAGGTAAATGCGATCCGACCAGTTGGCCGGAGTGACAGCAGTCCCTTGATTCGTCACGCGCCAGGAGACATTGACGCTCGTTCCGCTCTGCGCCGTGGCAGGCGCGGTCACATCGCCGGCAACCAGATCATTCGGCGGACGAACGGCTCCGATGGTGATGGGAATGTCCGCCGTGTTGTCGGCATTGGTTGCTTCGAGGATGTCGTCATTGTGATCCAGACGAACGAAAATGTGGTGCTGACCGGAGTAGCCAAACGGAATCTCCGCCGTGATCGAGCGTGTAACGGCTTCATTCGCACCCAACGCTTCCGTCACGTTGACCCTGCCCAGTTCCACTCCGTCACCGTTTCCGTAAACGTCGTCCACGGATAGAATCACACGATCCAGCCAGTTCCCGCTGGTCGGGACTCCGCCCGCGTTGCGCGTCACCCAGGTGATCGTGATGGACTGGCCGTTTTGAGCGTTGGCTGGCGCGGTGGTGGAATCGAAAACCAGGTTCGGCAACGTGACGTTGATCGTGCTGGAATAAGCGTCGCTGGTCTCGCCGAAAGTGCCATCGTTGTCCTGGTCCATCACATTCCCGACGAGATCCGTGACCTGCGGACCGACCGCAAGCTTGTAGTCACCCACGGTGACTTGCCGGGCAAAACTGATGCGGTATTGCGTGGCGTTCACACGCGTCAGCGTGGTTGCGACCGCCTCACCACCAGGAGCCAGAAAGACCACATCAGTTGGGGCTAAGCTGCTGGCGAGGATCGGCTCGCTGAAGTCGATGGTAATCGAGTTGAACGCTCCCGTTAGATTACCGGAAGGAGTTTGCACCGTCACACGCGGACCGACATTGTCGATGGTGAAGCCCCCGCTGTATTGATCCTCGACCGGTTCACCCGAGATTCCGTCGCCATCCTGATCCAGCCTTTGGCCGCCACGGTCTGAGATGTTCGGGCCGACGGTGAAGGCATAGTTACCGGTGAGCGTTTGCGGCGCGAAGGAGATGCGATATGTCGAACCACTTACCAGAGCGATGCCCGTGACGGGAATGACCGCCGTCGAGCCGTTCAACCGGACATCATCCGCCGTGAAGCTGTCGAGCGAGACCGGCTCGCTGAAGCTGATGTCGATGAACGATACCGGCGCGGGCTGCGCGCCTGATGGAGCATGTTCACGGACCACAGGGCTGACATTCTCCACACCAATCGTGGCGATAAAACGGTCTTCGAGTTCACCGCCCGTGATGTCCAAATCCTGATTGAGCAGATTGCCGCCGATGTCTGCGATGGCCGGCCCGATGCGAACGGTGTAATCACCTTCGAGCGTGACCGGTTCCATCCGCACGCGGTAGGTCGTATCATTGATTCGATCCACACTCAAAACCTTCGCCGTGACAAGCGCGCCGAAAATTTCCACATCTCCCACACCGAAGCTTCCTGTCTGCACCGGCGCGGAGAAGACGACATCCAACTGGCTCAACGCGCCGACCGCGATGCTCGCGGGATCAGTGCTGAGAACACGGAACGGTTTCCGATCAATGGTGAACTGGCCCGCGTAAACATCCGCCGTGATCTGGCCGTTCTGGCCATTGGAATTCTGATCCATCAAGTTGCCGGCCGCGTCCGCGATGTTCGGGCCGGCCTGGATTTGATAACCGCCGTTGACCGAGACGGGTTGGAAACGGATGACGAACTGCGTGGCGACCTCCGCGACGCGAGTGACAGGCAGTTCGGTCTGTACAACGGCGTCAGACCGGATGGCCAGGCCGCCGAGGGCCGTGTCACCGACGAGACGGAAGCTGCTGTTCAGGGTTTCATGTTTGCCTTGGGAGGCGAAGAGTTCCACTTCCGCGCCACCACCGTTTTCAAAATAGAACAAAGTGAGATCGTAATCACCAGCGGCGGCAAAGTTCCAGGTTGCCAGCGATGTTGTCGCCCCCCGCAACCCTGGGAATGACGCTTCATTCGCGCCCACCTTCAGCAGGAATCCATCGTCGCTGTTCACTCCGAACGTCCACTCGCCCGCCGCTGGAATAGTCACGCGCGCGGTGGCCTCGACGATGAAGTTGTTTGCGTCCTGCCCGATCACCTGGCCGGGGAACGCGCGGTTGCTGGTGGAGAACGCTCCTTCTGAATTGCCGAAATAGTTAATGACCGGAGTATTCTCGAAAAGAGTGCGCAACTGGCGGGTGGGATCACCGAGAACAGCCTGCGCCGTGGCGAGATCACTCAGACCGACGGTGGCATACACCGTCTTCGCGGCAAAACCGTTCCCGTCGAACACACCGGTCGATGGCGGCAGCACTGGAGAGAGCTGCGGATTGACAGGCGTGACAGAGAGAACGGGAATGGCGGAAACAGGCGCCCGCTGAGAGGTCACGGCCAGGCCGCCGTTCGCGGTGTCGCCTACGAGACGAAAAGTGTTGTTGAAGGCGGTTTGCGCTCCAGGTGCGGCGGAGAACTCGAGCGCTTGTGGAAGGCCGCCGTCGAATTGGATAAGTTCAATATCGTATTCACCCGCTGCCGCAAAGTTCACAACGAGCAAATCAGGTTCACCCGCGCCACGTCCGGTCCGAAATGATTTTTCCTGACCGTTGACGCGGAGACGGAATCCATCGTCACTGCTCACCCCGAAGGTCCATTCCCCTGCGGTCGGAATCGTGACGCGTCCGGTCACGACGGCCACGGTGTTGTTCACAACCGGGCCGGGGAATGCCAGCGGGTTCGGGAACTTGGCGGCGTAGCCCAGGTGGATAGACTCCACATTCGTCGTGGCGATGCTGTTCCAGTTGCCTGCCAGCACGCTCAAGGCGGTTTCCAGATCACCTAATCCATACCGGGCGACGTAAACACGGAGCAGGAAACCAGAAATTGGACCGGTTGGCGTATTCACGGGAGAAATGACCAAGTCGGTAGACTTGAAGGTATCCACCGCGATGGGTTCGTTGAAAGTGATCGTGATGGAATCCAGAGGGCGATCCACGGTGCCAGCGGGTTCCTGGCCGGTGACACGCGGTCCGGTGGTGTCGATCTGAACAGTGGCAACGAATGCGTCCGCCGTGGCCTCGCCTCCCGTGCCGTCACGATCCTGATCCATCAGGAATCCGGACGGTGCGGCGATGTTCGATCCGATGCGAATCTGGTAGGTGCCCCCACTGCTCAGAGGTGAGCCGAAGTTAATGCGATAGGTGCTGCCACCGAGGAGCGTGACGCTCGTCACGGATGGAGTCTGAGGGCCGGTGACGACCACATCCTGCGGGCCAAAGGTGAGCAGGTCGATCACTTCAGAAAATGGGTTCTTCGGGAATTACCTGGTTGTTTTTCACTGGCTAGTTTGAAAGGAGTGAGGAAGGAAGACAGAGAATCTTTTAGAATGGAATCCAGGATGGGCAAGTCTGGGCGAGGTGGAGCATCGTGTGCGGGAGGTGGCTGT
>SXMN01000036.1 GCA_005777315.1 Verrucomicrobiales bacterium | reverse complement strand
GTGCGCAGGTAGCCAAACATGACCACGCGCTGCCCGGGTGCAAGCGCCGGAAATGCTCCGCGCTGCAAATAGACCGCCAAGCCCGCGCCGTCCACATCTTGAACGAAAATCACGCGCTCGCCAAACACACCCGGCGGCACAGTCACAATCCCCTGCACAGCCAGCAGTGTGCCGTCGGCGCGGATGACGTCGCGGGTGAAGTGGTTGTTGCTCGTGCGCGAGCAGCCGCCTTTGTGCCACAAGCGGAAGCCGCGGTATTGCTGGTCCCCCTCGACCTTACCGTCGGCACCGACGATCTCGTAGCCCTAGTTCACCGGCCCTCGAAGTCGAGCGGCGTGATCCAGTTGTTGTGGAAGTTAATGCTCATGCCGTTGTCGAAGTCCACGCGCACCTGCACGGCGTCGTAGGCGTTGATGCCGTCGCGCACGAGGCGCGAAAACTAATCGTCAAGTTACAGAAGCAACGGTTGCGCTGCGTCTGCATCCGGGTTCGTCTCCGACATGCCGGCGTGGCGCGCAGCAGCACAAACTTCGCCCCAACTTAAGAAGTATTTGTCAAAATACTCGATGGGATACTTGCTCAACCGCGCGACTTCCTCCCTTGAAGGAAGGTGCTTCAATCGCGTGGCAATTTGGCGAACTTCGAGTTGTAGCACCTTCTTGCTGACTTCGTATTTCTGCTTTGGTAATCGCTCCACTCGGCTGTTTTTGGCTTTGGGAACTTCATCCTGTTTTCCAAACGGGTCCACGCCGTGGGTAATCTGTTCGTGCCGCTCTGCTGCGAGCGCATGGTATTTCGGCGAGAGTTCAATGCCGATGAACCGCCGTTTCATCTGATGCGCGACGAGCGTGGATGTTCCCGCGCCGTCAAAACAATCCACAACAGTCTCACCCGGTAGCGTGAAAAGACTGAACAACCTCCGCATCAAGACGGGCGGCAGTTGGCACGGATGGTCAACCCGCCTGCTGTTGTGCTTCAAGCGGTGGATGTCAGACCACAAGTCGGAGAACTCGGCCCGGTCGTTGAAACCACTTTGCCGCCGCTTGTCTAGGCAGGACGACCGTATGCAGAAGAATTCAGTCATTGGCAAGGCTTGCCGACCTTCGACGCTTTTCAAAAACGACTTTGAAAGACCCGGAAGCGGTCGCGGCTCGCCCTTCGAGAAGCAGAGAATTGTGTAGTGGGAAGGCATGATCATCCTCACCGGTAAACTGAGGCCATCCCAGGCGAGCCAATTCTGAAACCGCATGGTCTTGCAGAGGTGCTGGTAGTGGCGAACTGCCCAAAGCGGGATGTTCACCACGGTCAGCGTCCTTCCGGGTTTCAGCACGCGAGCGAGCTCTGAAAGCCAGCTATCGCACCATTCAAAATAATGCTTGGCCTCTAGGGCATCGTTCCAGTGGTCGTATTTCTTCTTGATGTTGTAAGGTGGGTCGGCAAAGCAAAAATCCACGGAAGAGTCGGGCAGACTCCGAAGTGCCGTTAAGCAATCATCGTTCAAGAGCTTTGAGTCCAGCGGGAGGCTCTCTTTCCCCCACGCCAATTGAAGACCATCCTCGTTCAATACCGATGCAGAAGTGGCGGGGAAAAGTTCTTTGCAGCGGCGCATGTCGAGAGTCCTAAGCTTTTCGTAAGGCTCCAAACCAAAAACATCACGTAGCCTCTCCACCACTTCCGGCAGACCAGAATGAGGATCACACGACAAGTCACGCCAAACATCCGACATCAAAGTCCCGTAGGGGTGGTAAATGTGCTTCTTTCCTCCGTAATCCTTTGTAGTTTTGCCACACGCAGGGCAGTAGGAATACTGGATTCGCGTCGTCGTGTGGCGCAATGAGCCGCGATAGCGAGTGAACACGAGCAAGGCGGCGTGACGCTGCGGCAAGCTAGCTTCGTCGGTTTCATAACCCTCTGCCGGGAGCTTGACCGCTACCCACAACTGGAATTTCAGTGCTGTTTCAAGAAATGGCATTAGTCTCGCCGCATCAGCCGGCGTGGTAAAAATGCAGACTGTTGATTCGTCATGTAGCCCGGAACACCAAGAGGAGAGTCTCTGAAAGGCTATGCCCGAGTTTGACGCATCGAGGTCAGTCCTGCCCAGAGGAAAATGGAGCAAATAGACCTCCGGCCCACGCCCCGCAACGCTCTCCAAATCATGGATGGTTGCGACTGGCTTGGTTGACTCTTTCAGTCGTTGGCAGTCATCGCTCTGGTGAGGCATAGATAGTTAGATTCGCAACTGGCAACGACTTATGAAGCACCGGCGAGAAATTCCGACAGCCGCTTAATCTGTTCCCGCGTGAAAGCAACCGTGCAGTCGCTGAACTGGCATATCGTCCGCAAGGCAGCATCCCGCTCGAAATTGCCTGCGCCATCAAGCACGTAAGCGATTTTGTGGCCCGCCTTGTGGAGCAGTTCTGCACGGGGTTGAGCCTGACCTGATTTACGCTCGATGACGCTGTTCGTCGTCACCTGGTAGCTGACTTCAATCGCGAAGAACTTGTTTGAAGGCGATTGGGCGACGACGTCGAAATTCATGTCCGTCGTTCCGGCGTTTTGGCTGATGCCCGCAATGGTTCCGTTGCGAGTAATCTTCCACTTCGGCAGGAACTCGCAGAGCAAATCGCGCACATGGTCCTGAGCGATTTGGCCAAGCGCATTTGAGGTGGCTCCGCCAGTGATTCGGCTGACGAAGATGTAGCGCTGCTTCACGAATCTTTGCAGTTCCGCCTTTTTGCCGATGAGACTTCCGATCATGCATTTCTCACCAATCATTTGAGGCAGCGGGGCGTTCACCACGGCCGCACCGAACAACAAAAGCATGGTCACATCCTCCATGCTGCTGGTTAACTCGTGGCCTTGTGCGATTGCCGGGCCGTCAACGAACAGCGCTTTGTTACCCAAGCTCCGTTTGCCGATGATTTCTTTGAACTGATATCTGTGCGTCTTCCCTTGCCACTCGAAGGCCATGCTTTTGTCGGGGAAAATCTTGGCGAACTCCGGCCGCAACCTCATCAACATCTCACCTCCAACGTCTGCCAAAACCATCAGGTGCTTCAAGAACACGTTGGCTTTGAGTCCACTGCTCGCGGTCAAGACGTGCTTCCACGCGTCCGGGCTTTTGTCTGCAATGTCGAGAATCGAAATGAACTTGTCTTGCGTCCCGACAAGCCCGGGAATGATGCTCGCCAAACCTTCTCGGTCCAAAAGCTCCTTTGGCCAAAACAAACTGGCGTGTTTCTTCAACTCGTCTGGCGTTGGCGTGTAGTTTGTCATTCGTGGTTTCGTTCGCCGATTCTTCGCGGCTGGCTTAAGGCGTTTCTTCATTCGCTCCCAAACCGTTTATCCGATTGCGGTGACTGGTTCAAATCGCTTTCTCGTAAATCCGCTGAAACACCGCCGCCGCACCTTCGCCCGCGCGGTTCGGGTCGCAGATGGTGATGCCGTCCTTGCCGAAACGGATAGGAAATTCAAGCCAACAAGCACAAGCACAAGCAAAGGGTAAACGCTGAGCCCGCACCCGTCAAGCACCACTGTGCGCTAACCTCCACCCCGCGATTGCTAGTGGTCAACGATCACTTTTGTTGGATATTCCGAGAGGTACGGTCAGCGCAACAGGCGGAAATGGCCCGATTTGGACAGACCAGCATCGGCCGCCCTGAATATTCAGTGCACTCCGCCAGCAGCCACACCACGCCTGCCTATGCTCCGCCGCGTGTGCCATTACTGCAGCGCAGAATTACCAACCCAATGTCTGATCGAACTCCAGTTCCGGGATCGGCTCCGCATCCGCACCCACAGGGGACGTCCACTGATAATCCCCGGCTTCCGCTGTCCGGTTTGCCGTCTGGTCAAACTCAAGCTCGGGGATTTGCCTGCACGGCCTCGAGGCCATTGCTGACGATCTTCAGGGTCGCCCCGGTCATGGCGATCAGGTCGGCGGCAACCACCTGGTTGAGCGGGTTGTCCTCGGCCAGGAGGATGTGCATGCCGCTGAACTCGCCGGCTGTCAGGGACAGGTCGGGCGCGGCATGCGCGGCGCCGCCGATGCCCAGGGCCCGTGCCACCGCGTACTCCAGCATGCGCCTGGTCACCGGACGATGCAGCACCTGCACGTTGGCCGCATCCTTCAAGGTCGGCGCGTGCAGGGCAGCGAGATGCAGCACCGGTAAGCGCCCGCCCGAGGCCGAGATTTCCGCCGCCGCGTTGCGGTGCGTATCGACCACCACCAGGTCGCATGCCGCTCCCGGCGCACGATCGAGATCAACGCGCGCGCCCAGCGCCGCCAGCAGGCCGCCGACGATGCGGGCGTGCACCGGGTTCTCGTCCACCACGCGGACAGTGCATCCGGCGAGCGGCGTCGGTGCCGGCACGGCTACCACCTCCGGCGTGAGGACGAAGGAAAAGCAGCTGCCGCGGCCGGGCGTGCTGCTGACCTCGATGCGGCCGCCCATCAGCGCCACCAGGCGCTGGCTGATGACCAGGCCGAGGCCCGTGCCGCCGTACTTGCGCGTCGACGAGGCATCGGCCTGGGTAAAGGCGGTGAACAGTCGTCCGAGCTGCGTCGCATCGAGGCCGATGCCGGTATCGCTCACGGAAAAGCGCAGGCCGGCCCCGGCAGGCGCGGTCGTCGGCGCGATGCCGATGACGATCTGGCCTGCCTCGGTGAACTTGATCGCATTGCCGAC
>SXMN01000035.1 GCA_005777315.1 Verrucomicrobiales bacterium | reverse complement strand
TATATACCAAGACGCGGGCACACGCATGCGGAGGTGATGTCCGATTTGGTTCAGCGACACCAGCAACGCCTCAAAGCATCGAAGTCACACGCTAAGCGACAGCGAGAAAAACGCCTCGCTCAAGTAACAAAGTAGAACTAAGCTGAAGCAACTGGCAACGCGGCATCTGGCGGTTCTTGTGATCGCGCTGGCGATGACGATCCTCGGTGCAGCGGTCTTGAGCAGCCAGTGGTGGCTGCGCGGGCATCTCCGGCACCAGCTCGCACTCCGCGACGGCCACGCGCTCGCCGCCCTCCTGCAAGGGCACTGGACGGCGAAAGAGTCCGAGCCTTCCGACTGGCAGAGTGATCGTCCCGCTGATCAGCTCGCTGCGGTGCTTGAGGCGAGTCAAAAGATCGCAGCCGAAGGATTCCTTGGAGTGCGGCTCTTCGACGCTTCAGGCGGGCTGTCCGCAACCGTTCCAGCGAACCTGGCGGACGCCAGGATCTCAGGGCAGGACTGGAGCTCGCTCAAGACGTTGGAGCCAGTCAGTCACTATACCCGGCAGGCCAGATTGGAGAATTTGTTTCTTGGCTCTTCCGGGAAGAATGAAAGGTCGCTTGCCCCGATCCTCGAAGTGTCGGTCCCATTGAGTTCAGGCGGGAAGTCGGGTTTTGGAGGGGTTGCCCAGCTTGTCCTCGATGGCGGAAATCTTGCCACGGAATACGCAGCCTTGGACCGACAACTCTGGAGTCAATCGGCATTTGTCTTGTTGGTCTGCGGAGCATTGATGTCGGGATTGGTGGGCATCAGTTTTCATTGGCTCAGGAAGGCGCATGCCGAACTGACGGAGCGCACCGATCTGCTGATGGAGTCCGAACGCCACAACTGCCGCGCGGCGAAATTGACCGCCGCAGGCGCGGTGACCGACAACATGATATTCTCGATGCAAAAATCGGTTGCGGAACTGGAGGCTTGCTTGACGAACACGTATGCTCCCGTCGAACAGACGGTCCTCAGCAGCCGCGCGGTAAAGTGCCTCCGCAAAATGCGGACGACACTTGTGGACGCACGCCGATCCTTTGAGCGCTTCCATGACAAGTCCAGTTACAAAGTGGCGCTAGCGGATTTCGTGGAGTTGACGGCCATCAAGAATGAGCCCTCCCTTCGTGAAAAAGGCATCGGGCTCAACACTCGGATCGACGGGGATGCCCTGCTCATCGCAACCCATGCCGAACTGGCCGGGTTGATTGTCGGGAATTTCATACAGATGGCTTCGGAGACTTGCGAAGCCGGGAAAGGTCCCTTGGAACTGGCACTTCATGTAGATGGAAGCGGTGTGAAAATTGAAGTTCACGGGTGGGACGGCCGAAACCAGTTTATATCAGCCGGCTCATCTGACACGGACGGCTTGATCGTTCCCTCGCGAGCTGATTGCCGCATGGCCATATCAGAAGATCTGGCAGTGGAGATGGGAGCACGTATCGAAGTTCGCCGTAGTCCCGAGGAGAAGTCTGCATTCATTCTTTCGATGCGCTGGAAGCGCGGAGTTCTCCAGAATGTGAAAGTGGACACCAAGGCAGATGAGTTTGTTTCTGGAACCTTCGCCACGGCGTAGCAAAGACATGCTCTGGGAAGAACGCAGAATCTTCATTTCCGTCGTTGCCAGTATTCGTATTGGGATCCTGGCCTGCGCGGTGTTCTTGTTGCCGTCCGCGCAAGGAAGCCAGCTACCCCTTTTGTGGCGCTGGTCCAACCCCACGCCCCACGGCAACAACATCGCCGATCTTGCCGTCACTAACGGCTTCCATATTCAAGTTGCCGACCACGGACAGATTTACACCTCGGAAAATGTTCTAAGCTGGATACCGCGGGCCAGTCACACCACGAATGCCCTGCGCGCCGTCGTTTTTCAGGGCAGGCGCATCATCATTGTCGGCGAGCGGGGAGCCGTCGTTTTTGGAGACTCGGCGGACCAGCTTACGACAATCTCGCTTCAGACAGACGATTGGCTGGAGGGGGTGGCCGCTTCAGCGGCAACATTGGTTGCCGTCGGCGACAACGGCGCCGTCTATACAAGCGTCAATGGGGAGTCATGGCAGCGGCGGAACAGCGGGACCAGCGAGTGGCTCCGCTCCGTCGCCTACGGCACTCCGGGTGGAACAGGACTGTTCGTCGCGGTGGGCGAGAACGGAATTCTCGTGACGAGTCCGGACGGCTCAACATGGCAACCGGCGGTACGCCTGACGAAAGCGCATTTGAATCGAGTAACCTGGCTTGATGGACAGTTCCTTGCCGCGGGAGATGAGGGTGCCGCTTACTCCAGTGCCAACGGTCGCGTCTGGACCCCGCTGGCGACGGGTGCCACCAAACCGCTCTACGCTGCCACGGCACTAGACGCGAGTTCGTTGCTGATGGCGGGAGATGGCGAAGTGCGCTTGAAGGAAAAATCTGTTTGGACCGACCAGCTCGGTGGAGCTGTTGCGTTTCCACCGCCACTGGCGACTTACACGGCCGCCATCTGGGATGGCACCAGCGTCCTGCTGGCAGGTCGGACTGGAGTCGTGGTCGAAGGTTTCAAGACCAACATGCAGAGTTCCACGGTCTGGCTTCCAATTTCTGAACCACCTCGGGAGTGGCTTTGGGACGTGAAAAGGTTGGGAGAATTCTACTTCGCCGTGGGTGACCTCGGCAGCATTCTCACCAGTGAGGATGGGAGGCGATGGAGCCAGGAGCTGCCGCCAACCAATCATTTCTCATCCGTGTACCTTGGAATCGGCGGTTCCACCAATCTTGCTGTGGCTGTGGGCAGGGGCGGAACGATCGCCATCAGCACCAATTCCTACGAGCTCGTCGTCTCGACAAACACCTCGGGCATTACCATGACGAACTCAGTCAGCAGTTTCGGCCTGATCTGGACTGCAATCGAGCCGAAGCCTGTCACCAACGATCTTCAAGGTGTGACGCTCTTCAACAATTCATTCGTCATCAGTGGATCGGCGGGTACCATCCTGACGAGCAAGGATGGCAGGAACTGGATTCACCGGAAGACGCCCACCACCTCCCTGCTTTCATCCGTGGTGGCGTTTGACGCGGGCATTGTGGCCGTCGGCAAAGGCGGAACCGTCCTCACCAGCCCGGACGGATCACTCTGGCCCCGTCGCTCCGCCGCAACCACGAACTGGATTTACCGTGTTCGTCATTTCGACGGCGCACTCGTGGCTGTGGGACAAAATGGAACCATCCTCACGAGTACCGATGCGCTTCAGTGGGAGCTTCGAAACAGCGGCGTCTCCGCATGGCTGACGGACGTGGAGAAGATCGATGGGAGGTTCTTCATCATCGGCACGCAAGGAACAGTCCTGACGAGCACAAATCTCGATTCCTGGGAAAACATGGGCAGCATCACCGGCAAGTCTCTCTTCGGAGCTGCTTCCTCCGGGGGACAGCTTGTTGTTGCCGGGGTGGAAGGGGTGATCTTGCGCACACGCATCAGTCCTGCGATGAATTCACCGAGATTCGTGAAATTTCCATTCTCGAGTTCCGATTCGGGATTTCTTTTTGCAGGCGAGCCCGACCAGCGATTTCGACTGGATCGCAGTGTTGATCTTCTCCGTTGGACAGAGGGGCCGACGCTGGATCTCAATGACGACACCGGCACATTGATACACCTGGACTTTCATCCCAACGATCCATCGAACCAGTTTTACCGGACTCAACCGGTCCCTTGATTCAATCGTCCTTGCTCTTCCCGGACTCATCCGAAGCTTCGGGAGCCTGAGCATTGGACGCGACTGTAAATGGATTGCTCGCGCGGCCAGGAGAACCAGGCGTGACACTCAGCGCTTTCAAGTGGCCGACGGCTGAAAAAGCGAACATCCACCCGATGAGAACATGCGCCACGCCCGCGGCGAGGAGCTGAAGTAGATTGAGCCGGTGAATCAAATAACCCATCAACGCCACGCTCATGAAGAGCGCTGCCGGCAGAACGGCGGCCCCGCCAAGCCGCCAGGCCTCGGCGAGCAACAACTTGCGGTCACGATAGAATGCGATGACGCGCAGCGGAATCGTGTAGATCAGAGCCAGGAGGCTCCACATCGCCAGAAGCCAGAGAATGCTTCCCAGCGCGACCCATCCGAGGATGACCGGCCGTCGCGCCCCCCACCAGGGCTGAAGCTCCGCGCGAGTCAGCGGGATTACAACGCCGCCGGGATACTTCAAGGCGGCGTAACCAAACAAGGATCGAATTCTAAGTTCAACGCGCGTGAGGATGAACTCGACATCCGCCGCTTCCCCCAATTCGCCTGAACCATCCGGATCAACGACGAGCGAGAGAAATGTGCCAGCGCCCAGCCGTTGAGGTGCGCGACCGCCCCAGGTCAATTCACCATTGCGAATCCCACCCTCATCGGGCAATTGCTCGATCGCAGCGCTGATGGAATTGCTCCAGGCCGCATGGAAGAACACGGCCATGCAGGCGGCGCAGGCCAGCGAGACGATGCCCTGCACGAGCAGCAACCTGCTGGTTCGCGCGGTTGCGAACGCAGCCACACCCGCAAAGGTGAACGGCTGCCAGGCGTCTGGAGCGGTCTGTTCTTCAGCGTGCATTTCAACCAAGTGCCGCCGCACTGGCATTCCGGCGTCTGGAGGGACTGCCGGGGAACTCGGCGTCTGACTTCAAGCCGGTGGCTTCTGCTGCTGATCGGGCCGCTGCACAACCGCCACCGGCACCGGATACCGAAGCTTCATCACGTCATCCACCAGCACTTCGACGGTATAGACTCCTGCAGTCTCGAATTTGAGCTGGGTAAACACAGTGCAGTTGGTGGCGTTATGAGCCGCATCCTGGAGCGCAAATTTCACCTGGCTGTGCCGAAGCACCGTCGTTCCGTCGGGAGCCATGAGGCGCACGCTTTCCGTGAACTGCCCCAAGCCCGCGGTCCAGCGGTTGAAGACGCAGAGTTTGAGCGCGGTGACGGGAAGCTGCGGCACCTGAATGTAGCCGATGATGCCCACAAGAATGAAGTTGCCGGTGATCTCCTGGCGCACTTCTTCACAGAGCAGGGAACATTGGAGATCGGGCAGAATACGAGTCGCTTGCATGTTGGTTTGGTTCAGTTCGATTTTTCGAGGTTTATAGAGTTTGCTTCTTCAGGCGGCGGCCATCTCCGCCGCGCGGACCGTGTTTGCCATGAGCATGGCGATGGTCATTGGTCCGACACCGCCGGGATTCGGCGTAATTCTCCCGGCGATCGGCTGGACTGCCGCAAAGTCCACATCACCGACCAGGCGAGTGCCGCTCTTTGATGCATGGTCGGAGATCCGGTTGACCCCCACATCCATGACCACGGCACCGGGGCGAACCATCTCCGCTTTCACAAAATGCGCGACGCCCATCGCGGCAATGATGATGTCCGCTCGTCGGCAATGTTCCGCAATGTGACGGCTCTGGGAATGGCATATGGTCACGGTCGCACTGGCGTTCCGGGTCTTCTGCACCAGCAATGCAGCCATCGGCTTGCCAACGATGTTGCCGCGTCCCAGGACGACCACTTCAGCGCCCTCGATCTTCACTCCGCTCCGGATGAGAAGCTCATGAACCCCCGCCGGCGTGCAGGGAACAAAGCCGGTGGCGTCCCCCAGAAGCAGTTTGCCGACGTTCATGGGATGGAATCCGTCAACGTCCTTCTCAGGCCGCACGGATGAATAGATGACCGTGGAATCGATCTGCCGGGGGATGGGAGCTTGAACCAGGATGCCGTGAATGCGGGAATCCCCGTTGAGTTCCCGGATGAGCTGGAGGAGTTCCGCCTGCGTCGCGGTTTCCGGGAGCACCCGTGTGAACGAATAGATCCCCATGCGCTGGCTCGTGCGCTCCTTCATCCCAACATACACCTGGGAGGCGGGATCTTCACCCACGCGCACAAACGCCAGGCCAGGTTGCACGCCCCTAGTTTTCAGAGCGTCGATTCGTGCGCTGGTTTCCTGGTGGATTTGCTCGGCGATCGCGCGTCCGTCGATAAGGTTGCCGGACGACATCAGAGGGCTAGTTTCAAACTTTCCACTTCGACGACCGGGGTGTTGGGCCATCGCGGATCCACAGCTTCCTCGCCCGTCACAATCACGACGCGACCGATGTAATCCCGGAAGCCCTTGATCGTCGTTTCCAACTTGGAGAGCGCTTCGTCGTTCAAATGAATGTAATTGATGAGCCGGCCGCTTTCCTCGCCTACCAGCTCGAAATAGGTTGGAGCTTGAATGCTCAAGGTGATTTTCACTCTTCCTTGACGCTGCACAACACGCTTTGGCGCGGGCTTGGATTCCGCTGGAGTCTCCGCAGCGGGCTTGACCACAGGCGTTGCCAGAACGGGGGGCGGGGTTACGGCGGGAATGCCGGGCGCGGGTTGAGGAACCTCAGGCTTCGGCGTGGCCGACACCACTGGTGGCGTCTCGATGATGACCGCCGGAGGCGGCTCAACGACCACCGATTTCTCAGTGACGGGTGCTGCTGGTGGTGTGGCGGGAACGGCGATGTCGGCCGGCTTGGGAATCACTGACGAGGCAACAATTGGAGTGGCAGGAATTGTTTCCGGCGGTGGTGCAGCGGAGGCTGAATCCTTCGCGACCAATTCCGCGGCGATGAAAGCATAGGTCCCCGGCGGCGTGTCGATCTCCATCCAGCCGTCCACGATCCGAATCTCCTTCACCACATCCCCCTGAACCAGACGGCCAATCACGCTGAAATTTTCGCCCGGGCCCGCTCGCAGATTGAGTTTTGGAACCCTGACCGTTTTGGATGACGGATCAATGAATCCCTGGTTCACCCAGACCGGGGTGTTGGTTGGCATCTGAATCTTCAGCCATTCCGCTGGCTCATCCTTCTTCGGTTTGGCCACCGCAATTTCTTCCAGCACGACCACCTTCTCACCTTTCTTGAGCTGGGTGATGACCTCGCCCAGAAAGGACGGTTTTCCACGCACGTTCACCGTCGGCTCTTTGATTGTGACAGTCTGCTCCGCCGCCACGGCGAATGTGTTCAGACCCGCAAGCATCAAGAGCATCGCCAACCGCTGGTTCATCTTCATAACAAATGAAGTAAAAGTTTTGGCCGGAGTTCTGTCAATGCCCGCAAACGGCTGGCAACGTCTTACTCTTAATCCTCCTCTTACTCTTAATCCGTGCAATTTCGCAATTTCGATTAGGATCAAGAGCAAAATTGGGACACCACCAAACAGCTTGATTGACCAGAAATCGGTTCAATGGCGGAACGCACCCCACCAAAATGCGCTCTCAAGGCTGGGCCAATGGATTCGCACCGGCGTCATTCCCCATCGCCAGGCGCTGAAAAGACGCGCGTTGCCTGTCCAGTTCAGCGAGTTGCCGGACGGCTTCCCTGGCGAGCATCGGACCCGGTCTATTCGTCCGCAACTTGCTGACCGGCTCATGCCCTGAACCATCGCGGCGTTGAAGATAGTTTTGAATGCAGGCGGCATAGCCGTCAATGAGTGGCGCCAACTGGCGTGGCGCTGATCCGCGCATCGCCATGAGCAAGGTGAGTTTCCGAAGCAGGACCGGCCGTTGCTGGGCGAATTCCCATTCAGATAGGATCTGGCTTACCGTGACCTCGGCGCGAATGGGCAAGGCGTTGGTGTCCAGTCGAACTTGAGAGATCACCGAAAGCACATCCGCCAGCCGTGCCAATCCCCGGTCAAGCGAGAGGATCACGTCAGGATCATTGCCGCGAAAGGCTGCAATCTGGACCGACCACCACTTTTCCACATCCACCAGACGCGGGAAATCGAATGTGCGCAGCAGGGCGGTCTGCCAGTTCCAGCAATCAGGCAGTGCGCGCATCATCCGCGCCAGCCGTGCCTGTCCATCAGGCGCTTCGATCAACCGTGCCAGGAATAACTGGGCCGACATCTGGTAACGGATGAGTTGATCCTGAGGCGGCTCGGTCAGGAGCTGCTCGGAAAGTTCTGTGAACGTGAGCGGCTCCTGCCTTCGAACAAATTCACGCACCCCGGCAAGGGCATCGGCCCCATGAATGATCCGCACGGAGCGTTTGACGGAATTGTTCGGCACCCTGTCCACAATCAGCGTGGGGCCCACATCGACCACGACCTGCCGGGTCAACCCTTCGAGAAGCCAGCTCGGGATTTCCGCGCACTTGCCAGCCGTTCCACGATTGGCGTGTTCGAGCAACAGCACCTGCACAAGACCTCGCACCAGTCGTGACCGTTGCAGATCATCCGGCACGCGCAGCTTGTAGTGCCAGCCGTTCGCGTAGAGTGTCGAGTGGATGAGAATGTTTTCGTCATTGCGCCTGGGCGCATAAAGCTGGAGTTCGATCTCGGAGCCGCCGCGGGAAGATATTCCAAGCTGCCGGGCCACACCCTCCTTGACCCGTTCAGCGCAAAGGAGAAGGGATCCGGGCTCCAATTGAACCATCTCCGGATTCTGTTCATCCGACATCGCACTCAACGACCGTCCGTAGGGCCTCGTGTCCTGGACGACGAATTGTTCCGAACGCCGGGTCTTCTCGCCGTTCAAGAGCGACGTCGCGCCTTCGGCAGGGGAAACCCCGATCCACAGGGTCGCCAGGATTGGCAGCAACAACAAAAGGCGGCGGTGTCCAAGTCTTGATCCTTCTCCTGCTCCCAATCCCAGCCACTTCACGATTGCGATCACGATGCTGTGCCAGAGCCGAACACCACCCGGGGAACCTCCGGCCTGTGGGCCGCAGGAAGCTGCCAGGATGGATGATCGCAGAATATGCACGGTTAGTTACTTGGAAGTCGAAGCACTGCCTGTTTTAGCGGGTTTCGACTCCGACTTGGATTCAGACTTTGATTCTGTCTTGGCTGCCGCGGGCTTCGCGTCGCCGCCGCCCGAATCCTTCTTGGCCGCCTCCTTGTACTTTTCGCTCCGGTAATCTGTGATGTAAAATCCGGAGCCTTTGAAGATCAACCCGGCACCGCGCCCGATGATCCGCTGAACCTTGCCCTTGGCCCAGGGCTTTCTCGTGCAAAGATCCTTCGGACAGGTGGTGATCGCCTTCTCCTTCATTGATTGGAAAAGCTCAAACTGCTTCCCACACTTCTGACAGCTGTACTCGTACGTCGGCATAGTTCTGGAGAATGAAGCAAAGAGAACGCGATGACGCAACAGGACTCTCCTTATTTCGCCGTATCGCGAAACCTTTGCGCTTGCCTGCTTTCGGCCTGGAGGAACAGATTAGGCCCATCACACGGCGGAACAACTGGCAGGGGTGCATTTTGAACAAATGACGACCGCAGATTCCCAAAGAGTGGTTGTTGGTGTTTTGGCTAACGGTCCAGCCTGCCTCAAAAACTGTCCGGGGCGAAAATCAACATGGTTATCCTGACGCGCTTCCGGATGACAACACACTTGATGATATGAAAGCCTATCTCCCAGCGGATATTCGCAACTTCGCAATCGTCGGCCACGCTTCGTGCGGCAAGACCATGTTGAGCGAAGCGATGCTTCATTGCGCCAAAGCAACCTCCCGCATGGGGCGCATCGCCAACGGCTCGACGGTTTCAGACTACCACGTGAGCGAGAAACAGCGGCAGATCTCGGTTTCCGCCTCGTTGATGCATCTCGAATGGCAGGGGAAGAAGTTCAACATCATCGATACTCCGGGTTACCTGGATTTTATCAGTGAAGGGCTGGGTGCGCTGCGCGTGGGAGATTTTGCCCTGGTGGTCATGGATGCAGTGGACGGCATGGGCGTGGGAACAGATCGCGTCTGGAATTATGCCACCCAATACGAGATTCCGAAAATCATCGTCGTCAACGGCATGGACCGGGAGAACGCGGACTTCGACAAAGTTCTGAAGCAGGCTCAGGAACGATTCGGCCGACATGTCTTCCCGCTGAATCTGCCCGTCAATCCAGGGCCGAAATTCAACCAGGTGCTGGATGTTCTGCGCAACGAGGTCGTCACTTACGCCACGGACGACAGCGGAAAGTATCAGGAGGTTCCCGCGGCGGGCGACTGGGAAGCCAGGGTCAAGGAACTCCATCGCGAACTCATCGAACACATCGCTGAGTCCGACGACACGCTGATGAACAAGTATTTCGAAGATGGTGGTCTGTCGGAGGAGGAATTTCGCAAGGGCATTCATGCGGCGGTGCAAAGGGAACTATTCATCCCGATCTTTTGCACTTCCGCCGAGCGCAACATCGGAGTCGCCCGGCTCATGGATTTTATCGCCAAGTACGGCTCCTCCCCTGTGGATCGCGCCACCGTAAAGGCCATCGATGCAAGCGGCGCGGAAGTGGAAGTGAAGCTCAACGGCCAGGAGCCCGTTTGCTATATTTTCAAAACCATGTCGGAGGCGCATTTCGGGGAGCTTTCTTTCTTCCGTGTCTATTCCGGCCATATCCATACCGGCACGGATCTTTTCAACAGCGACCGCAAGGTGAATGAGCGCATCGGCCAGATTTACCAGCTCGTCGGCCAGCAGCGCACCATCACGGATGATATTGGCCCCGGCGACATCGGGGCGGTGGTGAAGCTGAAGGACACTCACACGGGCAACACACTGTGCAATCCGAAGCACCCGGTCACGCTCTCGAAAGTGGTTTATCCCCAGCCGAACATCAACGCGTCACTCATCGCAAAGGTCAAAGGCGAGGAGGACAAGATCGCCTCCGGCCTGAACGCGCTTCATGAGGAGGATCCGACCTTCCTCTGGCATGTGGACGGGGAACTGCACCAGACAGTGATCTCCGCTCAAGGCGAACTTCACCTGGAATTGATCGCCGACCGGCTGCGCCGGCGCCACAATGTCCATGTCGAACTCGGTGAACCGCGCATTGCCTACCGCGAGACCATCAAGGGCCGGGGTGAATCAAAGTACCGCCACAAGAAACAGACCGGCGGCTCAGGACAATTCGCAGAAGTCTGGATGCGCATCGAGCCCAAGCCGCGCGACACCGGGGTCGAGTTCACACAATCGCTGGTGGGCCAGAATGTGGATCGTGTCTTTGTGCCTTCGGTTGAGAAGGGCGTTCAACAAGCCTGCACGGAAGGAATCCTGGCCGGTTACCGTGTGGTGGATTTGAAGATCGATTTCTACGACGGCAAGATGCATCCGGTGGACTCGAAGGACATCGCATTCCAGATCGCCGGCTACTTCGCCTTCAAGGAAGCATTCTCCACCGCCCACGCTTGCCTGCTCGAACCAATTCAATCCGTCGAGATCCGGATTCCCGACGAGTACATGGGCAAGGTCATGGGGGATCTTTCCAGCCGGCGCGGCAAGATCCAGGGCATCGAAGTTGATGGCCACTTCCAGGTCATCAAGGCGCAGGTTCCAGCTCGCGAACTCTACCGCTACTCCAGCACACTTCGATCGCTCACCGGAGGCAGTGGGGTGCATAGTGAAGGATTCAATCACTACGAGGAAATGCCGCGCGAACTCGAACAACGGACAATCGAGGAAGCAAAGAAACGCCGCGCTGGCGTGGAGGCAAACGGGAGGTAGCCGGCGGGTCGGCCCGGACAGCGCGACTCATCCAAGGGGTGTGTACATTTTCCACCAATTGGCCGCCCCCACACGGGAGCGGCCTTGGTGAGGAGGGCTGCCATCCTTGCGGACAACAGCCATGGATCATATCGGAAATCTGATCCAGGAACTTGAAGCTAAAAAGCCTAATCGGATTCACAGAAGTCTTTACTCCAAGTCTTTACTCCGCATGGCGTGGGGTAATGGCTTCTGTTTTATTGTTGATGCGCCATTGTCACGGCATGGCAGCCATTACCCCCTCCGTTCCATCAAAGCCCTATGAGCCCCCCAAACTTTGGGACGTTTCCAATCAATTCCACTCGACCCGCCGCCGGAGACCCCCTTTGGTGACCTGTAACGAAGCTCATTGGTTGTGGTTGATCTTCATTCAGGCCCATTGGTTCTGAACCCGGACCTATCATTCTCGTCCATGCCTTCCGGGCATACAGACACCGGGCCGTTACGTCGTGAACCGTCCAACTCGACGGGTGAGACTCTCACCCACGAGCGCAACCACCCTCACGGGCTGCTGCGGCGCTGTGTTGTTTTGGCCAGCCTGCCAAAATCTCAACAAGCTCAGCCACCTGAAGTCGTGGTCATTGACCGGGTTCCAAATGAAGTCACAACCCAGCCGCAACCGGTCCACCGCACCGAAAGCCAGCAATATCAGACTTTTTGCGGACAAGAAACGAGTTGCGATTGATTCATTGCCGAGCGCAAAATTGCTGATGGCACTGCCAGTGCTAAATCAGTGCTAAATGTATGCCGTTCCTGAGCTGGCCTCATCGCCCATTTCAGAAGGATTAAGAACTGTGGCCTGACTATGCGCTTTCTCGATTACCATGTGGATGGGTTCTTCGACGAACTCTTCGGCGAGGATGGGCGCCCGCGGTCCTCGGCCAAGACGCTCGTTCGCAACATCGAATGCCTGCCCGACGGCGAATTGCTCAACCGCCAGAAGGCTGCCGAGCGCGCCCTGCTTCACATGGGCATCACGTTCAACGTCTATCGCGAAAGCGCCGGCACAGAGAAAATTTTTCCGTTCGACCTCGTCCCGCGCATTGTGCCCGCCGCCGAATGGAGGCGTATCGAGAAAGGTCTCAAGCAACGCATCACCGCGCTGAACCTGTTCATCAACGATCTCTACCACGACCAGAAGATCCTCAAGGACGGCATCGTTCCGGCGGACATCATTCTCTCGTCGAAAGCGTTTCGGAAGCAGTGCATGGGCTTCAACCCACCGCGCGGCATCTGGTGTCATGTGACGGGCACCGATCTCGTCCGCCACAGCGACGGCAACATCTATGTGCTCGAAGACAACCTGCGCTGTCCCTCCGGCGTTTCCTACGTGCTCGAGAATCGCGCCGTGATGAAGAGCATGTTCCCGCAGGTCTTCGCGCAGTCGAAGATCCGCCCGGTCGCGAACTACCCCAGCAAGCTTCGCGACATGCTGGAGTTCCTCTCGCCGGACAGCGTCACAGGACCGCGCTGCGTTCTCCTGACTCCCGGCATCTACAATTCCGCCTACTTCGAGCATTCCTTCCTCGCGCAGCAGATGG